>NZ_JASERT010000001.1:1355000-1537500 GCF_030027245.1 Asticcacaulis sp. EMRT-3 | reverse complement strand
GAAATAAAGCCGAACAGTCTGGAAAGGCTGACCATAGCGGGTGACAGTCCCGTAGGCATCAAATAGCAAGAGACTCGAGTAGGGCGGGACACGTGCAATCCTGTCTGAACACGGGGGGACCACCCTCCAAGCCTAAGTACTCCTCTACGACCGATAGTGAACAAGTACCGTGAGGGAAAGGTGAAAAGCACCCCGACAAGGGGAGTGAAACAGATCCTGAAATCGGAAGCCTACAAGCAGTCGGAGCCCCCCAGCGGGGTGACGGCGTACCTTTTGTATAATGGGTCAGCGACTTCATGTGCCGAGCAAGCTTAAGCCGATAGGTGTAGGCGTAGCGAAAGCGAGTTTGAATAGAGCGTTAAGTTCGTTGCATGACGACCCGAAACTAGGTGATCTATCCATGAGCAGGATGAAGGTACAGTAACATGTACTGGAGGTCCGAACCCGTGAATGTTGAAAAATTCTGGGATGACTTGTGGATAGGGGTGAAAGGCCAATCAAACCTAGACATAGCTGGTTCTCCGCGAAATCTATTTAGGTAGAGCGTCGGATGTATTCCCTGGGGGGTAGAGCACTGGATGGATGCGGGCGGCGCGAGCTGTACCAATTCTAACCAAACTCCGAATACCCAGGAGAACTGTCCGGCAGACACACGGCGGGTGCTAACGTCCGTCGTGAAGAGGGAAACAACCCTAACCATCATCTAAGGCCCCCAAGTTATGGCTAAGTGGGAAACGATGTGGGATTGCTTTGACAATCAGGAGGTTGGCTTAGAAGCAGCCATCCTTTAAAGAAAGCGTAACAGCTCACTGATCAAGCGATCCTGCGCGGAAAATGTAACGGGGCTCAAGCCATACGCCGAAGATATGGGTTTGCAGTTTACTGCAAGCGGTAGCGGAGCGTTCCGTAAGCCTGAGAAGGTCAACTGTGAGGTTGGCTGGAGGTATCGGAAGTGAGAATGCTGACATGAGTAGCGATAAAGAGTGTGAGAGACACTCTCGCCGAAAGACCAAGGGTTCCTACGTAAAGCTAATCTGCGTAGGGTTAGCCAGCCCCTAAGGCGAGGCCGAAAGGCGTAGTCGATGGGAACCAGGTAAATATTCCTGGGCCAGTGTGAAGTGACGGATGGCATAACTTGTAAGGGCTTATTGGATTGTCCTTGCAGGGGCGTTGTCCCTGGAAATAACTCACACAGAGACTGTACCCGAAACCGACACAGGTGGTCAGGTAGAGTATACCAAGGCGCTTGAGAGAACTATGCTGAAGGAACTCGGCAAATTACACGCGTAACTTCGGGATAAGCGTGACTTGCTCTGGGCAACCAGAAACAAGTGGCACAGGCTAGGGGGTAGCGACTGTTTATCAAAAACACAGGGCTCTGCGAAGCTGTAAAGCGACGTATAGGGTCTGACGCCTGCCCGGTGCCGGAAGGTTAAAAGGAGTGGTGAGAGCTGCGAATTGAAGCCCCGGTAAACGGCGGCCGTAACTATAACGGTCCTAAGGTAGCGAAATTCCTTGTCGGGTAAGTTCCGACCTGCACGAATGGCGTAACGACTTCCCCACTGTCTCCAGCATAGGCTCAGCGAAATTGAATTCCCCGTGAAGATGCGGGGTTCCCGCGGTCAGACGGAAAGACCCTATGAACCTTTACTATAGCTTCGCCTTGGCGTTAGCATCAACATGTGTAGGATAGGTGGGAGGCTATGAAGCGGGGGCGCCAGTTCCCGTGGAGCCATCCTTGAAATACCACCCTTATTGTTGCTGACGTCTAACCGAGGTCCGTTATCCGGATCCGGGACATGGCGTGGTGGGTAGTTTGACTGGGGCGGTCGCCTCCCAAAGTGTAACGGAGGCGCGCGATGGTGGGCTCAGAACGGTCGGAAATCGTTCGACGAGTGCAATGGCATAAGCCCGCCTGACTGCGAGACTGACAAGTCGAGCAGAGACGAAAGTCGGCCATAGTGATCCGGTGGTCCTTCGTGGACGGGCCATCGCTCAACGGATAAAAGGTACTCTAGGGATAACAGGCTGATTTTGCCCAAGAGTCCATATCGACGGCAAAGTTTGGCACCTCGATGTCGGCTCATCTCATCCTGGGGCTGGAGCAGGTCCCAAGGGTATGGCTGTTCGCCATTTAAAGAGGTACGTGAGCTGGGTTCAGAACGTCGTGAGACAGTTTGGTCCCTATCTGCCGTGGGTGTTCGAGACTTGAGAGGATCTGTCCCTAGTACGAGAGGACCGGGATGGACATACCTCTGGTGGACCTGTCGTGGCGCCAGCCGCGCAGCAGGGTAGCTAAGTATGGAATAGATAACCGCTGAAAGCATCTAAGCGGGAAACTAACCTCAAAACAAGGTCTCGCTGAGGATCGTGGTAGACTACCACGTTGATAGGCCGGGTGTGGAAGCAGGGTGACTTGCGAAGCTAACCGGTACTAATAATCCGATAGGCTTGATCGTTCCTCAATAAAACTCATGATAATACTCATCATCAAAGTCCTTCGCGCCGAGAAGCGTTGCTCTAACGCTTCGCTCTTTGAGAGCGGCGCTCAGTGTACTTTGATGATGGGCCATATCGACATCTTTGATCTCGAAGCGGTTCTTCGATCAAAGATGACATGTCGTTCAGCGCGCTCATAGGCGCGCATGTCAGCTTTGTCTTCTCACTTCTTCTCTGTTGACCTGGTGGCTATGCCGGAAGGTCCCCACCCGATCCCATTCCGAACTCGGTCGTTAAGCCTTCCTGGGCCGATGGTACTTCGTCTTAAGGCGCGGGAGAGTAGGTCGTCGCCAGGTCTACAGAGAAGAAGAAAATACCCTTCAATTACATCACAAAAAACCGGGCAGGCTCCCATTGCCCGCCCGGTTTTTTAGTATCTGTATGTGACTTAAACACATGCAAAAACAATCCGGGCTGCGCTCATACGCCCGACATTCTTGGTGACGCGGGGTGGAGCAGCCCGGTAGCTCGTCAGGCTCATAACCTGAAGGTCAGAGGTTCAAATCCTCTCCCCGCAACCAAATCAAAATCGCCGCCCTCTTTGGGCGGCTTTTTTGTGCCGGAAAAACGCCGCATAGGCCCGAATCGCGCCTAATCTGTCTTAAAGGCCCGGTTACGGGGTCGTATGAGGAGAGACGACAATGGCGCAGGCAAAAACAGCCATCATCACGGGCGGCGGCGGTTATCTCGGCACGGCCATGTGCCGCGCGCTGGCCGAAGGCGGCTGGGATATTTTCGTCACCTATCTGGAAAGCGACGCTGAGTGCCGCCATGTCCTCGATGAGGTAACCGCTTTGGGGCGCAAGGCGGTGGCCTTGGCCTGCGATAATGGCCTCAAGGCCGATGTCGATCGCTTCTACCGCGCCTTTCACGATCAGACCGGCCATGCGCCCGATCTGCTGGTCAATAATGTCGGGGTGCAAACCTGGTCGTCTCTGCTCGATCTGGCCGAAGACGACTGGGATCGGGTGATCCGCACCAATCTGAAGGGTTGTTTCCTGCATACCCAGGCGGCGGCGCGGTTGATGGTGGCGGAAAAACGCCCCGGTCGGATCATCAATATCGGTTCGGGCTGCAACCAGACGCCATTTCGCAATCTGGTCGATTACACGGCCTCCAAGGGCGGCATCGAGATGCTGACCAGGGTGGCGGCGGTCGAGCTTGGGCCCTATGGCATTACGGTCAATGGCGTGGCCCCCGGCTCGATCGAGACGGAGCGCACCCGCCGCGAGGCGCCCAACTATGCGCGCGACTGGTCACGCATTACGCCTTTGCGCCGCATCGGTACGCCCGAAGACGTGGCCGACGCGGTCTGTTTTCTGGCAGGACCGGGGGCCGGCTTTATCACCGGCCAGACCCTGCGCGTTGATGGCGGCGTCTTTACTCAGACCAACTGGCCGGAAGAGGGTTATGCTCAGACAGAAACTGTGAGCCCGCCATCGACATAGAGTATCTGGCCATTGATGAAATCGGAAGCGGATGAGGCGAGGAAGATGGCCGCGCCGTGCAGGTCTTCAAGCTTGCCCCAGCGCGCAGCAGGAGTGCGTTTCTTCAGCCAGCCATCAAATTCGGCGTCTTCGTAAAGCGGCCTGTTGAGCGGGGTGGCGAAATAGCCGGGGCCGATGGCGTTGATTTGCAGGCCGTGGCGCGCCCAGTCGGCGCACATGCCGCGGGTCAGGTTTTTCACCGCGCCCTTGGAGGCCGTATAGGGCGCGATGGTCGGACGGGCCAGTTCGGATTGCACGCTGGCGATGTTGATGATCTTGCCATGCCCGCGTTTGATCATGTGGCGCGCCACAGCCTGACCGACGTAGAAGACGCTGTCGAGATTGCTGCGCATGATGTCTTGCCAGTCGTCGAGCGTGAAATCTTCCAGCGGACAGCGGCGCTGAATGCCGGCATTATTGACCAGAATCTCAATGGTTGTTCCGCCATCCTCAAGATCATTGACGGCCTTGGCGACCGCTGCGGGATCGGTGACATCAAACAGGGCGGTCATGACATCGGCCCCGGTTTGGCGCAAAGTTATCGCCGCCGCTTCGAGACGGGCCTCGTCACGGCCATTCAGAATGATGCGCGCGCCCGCGCCCGCCAGGGCCGCAGCGATGGCCTGTCCGATGCCCTGACTGGAGCCGGTGACCAGGGCGGTGCGGCCTGTCAGATCAAAAAGAGACGGTGTCATGGCGGTTTCCTGCTATGGATAAGAGGGGCATCTTCGCGGGCGTTAACGGAATCGGCACGCAATACCTTGACCGCCCTGCTGAGCTGCTATATAGCCCAGCGATCATTTTCGGAACAGGCCCCGTAAAGGCCGTTCGATCCATCGCTTTCGCAAGGGGCTCAGTCCCCGCCGTAACCTCCATAGCGCAGGTTGCGGCTTTTGTGTTTGTCTGGATCGGGCTTTGAAAATTCAAACACATGCCCTTCGGGGTTCACCGAAGCCCTCCGGCCAAACGGCACAGGCTTCAAACTACAGAAGTTGATCTCTCTATGCCCACAATCAACCAGTTGATCCGTAAGCCGCGCCAACCCAAGCCGGTCCGTAACAAGGTTCCGGCCCTGAAGGGCTGCCCGCAGCGCCGCGGCGTCTGCACGCGCGTTTACACCACCACGCCGAAGAAGCCGAACTCGGCTCTGCGTAAGGTCGCCAAGGTGCGCCTGACCTCCGGCATCGAAGCCGTGTGCTATATCCCCGGTGAAGGCCACAATCTTCAGGAACACTCCGTTGTTCTGATCCGTGGCGGCCGCGTCAAGGATTTGCCCGGCGTGCGTTACCACATCCTGCGCGGCGTGCTCGATACGCAAGGCGTCAAGAACCGCAAGCAACGCCGTTCGCACTACGGCGCGAAGCGTCCGAAGTAATCAGCCGCCGCTGTTTCCAGGCAGCGCAGCTTTCGCATCAGACGCCGCGCTCAAGGAGCGAAGCGTTAGCCCAACAAGGAATATCCTATGTCCCGTCGTCACCGCGCAGAGAAGCGTGAAGTTCTGCCCGATCCCAAGTTCGGCGATCTGATTGTCACCAAGTTCATGAACTATGTCATGTACGAAGGCAAAAAGGCCGTCGCTGAAAACATCATCTATGGCGCTTTCGACATCCTCGAAGCCAAGAAGAAGGACGCAACCCCGGTTGAAACCTTCCACGCGGCCCTCGATAATGTGGCCCCGTCCATCGAAGTGCGTTCGCGCCGCGTCGGCGGCGCCACCTATCAGGTGCCGGTCGAGGTTCGTCCCGATCGCCGTCGCGCCCTGGCCATCCGCTGGCTGGTCAATGCCGCGCGCAAGCGTGGTGAAAACACCATGACCGAAAAGCTGGCCGCCGAGCTGCTCGACGCCGCCAACAACCGCGGCACCGCCGTCAAGAAGCGCGAAGACACGCACAAGATGGCCGAAGCCAACCGCGCCTTCTCGCACTACCGCTGGTAAGCGCTGAGGCGGCCGCTCCGGCTGTCGCAAAAATATGGCTTTGCAGGCGCGGGTGGTTTGGTCTAAACCGCCCGCGCCGCATGTCAATAAAACCCCTTATTCGAATTCGACCGAAAGTTTGAGGCTCTCCCATGCCCCGCAGTCACAAGATTGAAGACTACCGCAACTTCGGCATCATGGCCCACATCGATGCCGGCAAGACCACCACGACCGAGCGCATCCTGTATTATACGGGCAAGAGCCACAAGATCGGCGAAGTTCACGATGGCGCGGCCACGATGGACTGGATGGAGCAGGAGCAGGAGCGTGGCATCACGATCACCTCGGCTGCCACCACCACCTTCTGGCAAAACAAGCGCCTGAACATCATCGACACGCCGGGCCACGTTGACTTCACCATCGAAGTTGAGCGCAATCTGCGCGTCCTCGATGGCGCGGTGGCCGTGCTCGACGGCAATGCCGGTGTTGAGCCGCAAACCGAAACCGTCTGGCGTCAGGCTGACAAATATTCCGTGCCGCGCATCGTTTTCGTCAACAAGATGGACAAGATCGGTGCTGACTTTGATAAGTCGGTGCAGTCGATCCGTGATCGTCTCGGTGCCAAGGCCGTGCCGATCCAGTTCCCGATCGGTTCGGAAAACACCCTGTCAGGTCTGGTTGATCTGGTGCGCATGAAGGCCGTTGTCTGGGACAATGACGCCCTGGGCGCCAATTACCGCGACGAGGAAATCCCCGCCGATCTGATGGATAAGGCCGTTGAGGCCCGCCAGTACCTGATCGACAACGCCGTGGAATGCGACGACGAGGCGATGGAAGCCTATCTGGAAGGCAATGAGCCTTCGGAAGCCGTGCTGAAGAAGTGCATCCGTAAGGCCGTGCTCAACGCCACCTTCTATCCGATCCTCTGCGGTTCGGCCTTCAAGAACAAGGGCGTGCAGACCCTGCTCGACGCCGTTGTCGATTACCTGCCGTCGCCGGTCGATGTGCCGCCGACCCACGGTATTGATTACAAGACCGAAGAAGAGGTTGTGCGTATCGCCTCCGATGACGAGCCTCTGTCCATGCTCGCTTTCAAGATCATGGATGACCCGTTCGTCGGCAGCCTGACCTTCTGCCGCCTCTATTCGGGCAAGCTGGAAACCGGTCAGGGCCTGCTCAACACGACGCGCGAAAAGAAAGAGCGCGTTGGCCGCATGTTGCTCATGCACTCCAATGACCGTCAGGACATCAAGGAAGCCTATGCCGGCGACATCGTCGCTCTGGCGGGCCTGAAAGATACCCGCACCGGCGATACCCTGTGTGACCCGGCCAAGTCGCCGGTGATCCTGGAGCGCATGGAATTCCCGGCCCCGGTGATCGAAATCGCCGTCGAGCCGAAGTCGAAGGCCGATCAGGAAAAGCTGGGCGTGGCCCTGGCCAAGCTGGCGTCCGAAGATCCGTCCTTCACCGTCTCCACCGATCACGAGTCGGGCCAGACGATCCTGAAGGGCATGGGCGAACTGCACCTCGACATCAAGATCGACATCCTGAAGCGCACCTACAAGGTGGAAGCCAATATCGGCGCGCCGCAGGTGGCTTACCGCGAATCCATCACGCGCAAGGCCGAAATCGACTACACCCACAAGAAGCAGACCGGTGGCACCGGCCAGTTCGCGCGCATCAAGCTGATCGTCGAGCCGGGCGAGCCGGGTACGGGCTTCGTGTTTGAATCGGCCATCGTCGGCGGCAACGTGCCCAAGGAATATATTCCGGGCGTGGTCAAGGGCTTTGAATCGGCCAAGGAAAACGGTCTGCTGGCCGGCTTCCCGCTGATCGACTTCAAGGTAACCCTGATCGACGGCGCCTACCACGACGTCGACTCCTCGGTTCTCGCCTTCGAAATCGCCGCCCGCGCCGCCTTCAAGGAACTGCGCGAAAAGGCGTCGCCGAAGCTGCTCGAACCGATCATGAAGGTCGAGGTCGTGACCCCCGAAGAATATCTCGGTTCGGTTATCGGCGATCTCAATGGCCGCCGTGGCATGATTCAGGGGCAGGACATGCGCGGCAACGCCATCGTCGTGGACGCCTTCGTGCCGCTGGCCAATATGTTCGGCTATGTGAACACGCTGCGCGGCATGTCGCAAGGCCGCGCCCAGTTCAGCATGGTTTATGACCACTATGAGCCGGTGCCGCAGCACGTCGCCGACGAAGTGATCAAGAAATACGCCTAAGCGCTGCCAAGAAAAACTTGGCCCGTCGCGCATTGTGTGCTACGGGCCGCCCAACCTTAGAAATCAACCCCTAACCGACTGAAGGCCCGCTCACGCGGGGACGAAATATGGCCAAGGAAAAATTCAACCGTAATAAGCCGCACTGCAACATCGGCACGATTGGTCACGTTGACCACGGCAAGACGACTTTGACGGCGGCGATCACGATCACGCTGGCCAAGACCGGCGGCGCGACGGCAAAGAACTATGCCGACATCGACGCGGCGCCCGAAGAAAAGGCACGCGGCATCACGATCAACACGGCGCACGTCGAATATGAAACGGCGAACCGCCACTATGCCCACGTCGATTGCCCGGGCCACGCCGACTATGTGAAGAACATGATCACCGGTGCGGCGCAGATGGACGGCGCGATCCTGGTGGTTTCGGCTGCTGACGGCCCGATGCCGCAAACTAGAGAGCACATTCTGCTGGCCCGTCAGGTCGGCGTTCCGGCTCTGGTCGTGTTCATGAACAAGGTGGACATGGTCGACGACGAAGAACTGCTCGAACTGGTCGAAATGGAAGTGCGCGAGCTGCTGTCTTCCTACCAGTTCCCCGGCGACGACATCCCCATCGTCAAGGGTTCGGCTCTGGCCGCCGTTGAAGACCGCGACCCGGCCATCGGTCAGGACCGCGTTCTGGAACTGATGACCCAGGTTGACGCCTATATCCCGCAGCCGGAGCGTCCGGTGGATCTGCCGTTCCTGATGCCGGTGGAAGACGTGTTCTCGATCTCGGGCCGTGGTACGGTCGTGACCGGTCGCGTTGAGCGCGGCATTGTCAAGGTCGGCGAAGAAGTCGAAATCGTCGGCATCCGTCCGGTGCAAAAGACGACCTGCACGGGCGTTGAAATGTTCCGCAAGCTGCTCGACCAGGGCCAGGCTGGCGATAATGTCGGCGTTCTGCTGCGCGGCACCAAGCGCGAAGACGTTGAGCGCGGCCAGGTTCTCTGCAAGCCCGGCTCGATCACGCCGCACACCAAGTTTGTGGCCGAAGCCTATATCCTGACCAAGGAAGAAGGCGGCCGCCATACGCCGTTCTTCACCAACTACCGGCCGCAATTCTACTTCCGCACCACCGACGTGACGGGCATCATCCGCCTGCGCGAAGGCGTGGAAATGATCATGCCGGGCGATAATGCCGAGCTGGACGTGGAACTGATCACCCCGATCGCCATGGAAGAAAAGCTGCGCTTCGCTATCCGCGAAGGCGGCCGTACCGTCGGCGCCGGTGTTGTGGCCAAGATCGTCGAGTAAGGGGGCAAGGTCGTGGGGTCACAGACCCCACACCCCATAACGCGACAAAGCTAAAACAAACCCCGTCGGTGCAAACCGGCGGGGTTTTTACTGGACTTTAACCCTATCTCAACGTCAATTAACGTTTGGATGAAGGGGAGGGGCTTATGATTGTCGATAATCCGGCACGGCGTACTTACACACACGAAGAGCGCTATGAACGGGCCTGTTTGCGCGCCGCCATGCACATTCGTGGTCTTTGGGAGGAAAAGGGCCGTTCGAATTCGCGGCTTCTGGAAGGCTTATTCTTACCAGACGAATTTACAGTCGTGGGCCGTTCGCTGAACTATTTAGGGACAGGGCGAAGGGAGCACGTCATACCTTGCAAAGTCGTTATTGAAGAATGCCACGAAATGCTTGCGTGTGGCAAAAGTGATGATGAGATTGCCACATTCATTCGTGACCATGTGAAAGTTGTCTTAATCTCTAAGGAAGAGCAGGAGCGACTTGATGGTCGTGAACACGGGCTTCGCCAAATTATGCCGAAGGAATGGGTTTTAGGCGGCGATATTTTTGCACGGTTAAATGCGGCAAATATCAAATGGACTCGAACTGCACCTGAGTAGGATACCGGACCTTCTGTTCTGGTAGATACGCCATCGACAAGATCCATTTACCTGTAAACTTCTCTTCGATTGCCCACCTCAACGACCAGAACGCACAATTCGCCATCCTGAATATCGCAAATAAGGCGATAATCCCCGACGCGGTAACGCCAAAATTTTCCCAGGTTCGGGCCAGTTAAAGCCTTGCCAAGCGATCTTGGGTCGTCTGCGATGGCAATACGGTCGCCCAGAAAAGCGATAATTCGGTTGGCCGTCTGCCTATCGAGTTTCTTTAACTGCTTCCTCGCCGTGTCCGACAGACGCACCGACCACTTAGTCACGATTGATCTCTTCGCGCACTTCATCGAGCGAGAAGGTGGGTTCAAGGCCGCCTTTGACGCGCGCTAAGGTTTGAGAGGCGAGATAATAATCTTCCATGTCATCCAGCCCGCGTTCCACCAGTTCGCGCAGGTAAAAAGCCTTGGTGCGCCCGGTGAGGGCGGACAATTGATTAAGGCGTTCTTCGGTTTGGGCATTGAGTCGGATAGAGGTGGGCATATCGAAAGCCTTTAGTGACTGCATGTATTCAATGTATCACACAATGGCTGTTGTGCATAGGCTATGTGTTGCATCCATCTCTTTATCGCCTTTTGTTTTGACAGGCGTAAAGCCATGTGAACTCATAGGCGCGGGCTGAATGCGGAGTGTCTCATGCGGTGCCTTATCCTCCTTTCGATGGTCTTGATGTGCAGCGGTTGCGCCGGGGCGCATGGCCAGTGGTATGGCGGTGGCGGGGTGGGCGCGCTGCGGGCGGCGCAGCCATGATCCTGATCGGCCAGTATGACTCGCCCTTTGTGCGCCGCGTGGCCATCGCTATGACGCTGTACGGTTTTGCCTTCAAGCATCGGCCCTGGTCCACCTTTGGCGAGGCCGCCAAGATCGCCCGCCATAACCCCCTGAGCCGTGTGCCCACCCTGATCCTCGATGATGGCCGGGTGATCATCGAAAGCGCTTATATACTGGACTGGCTCGATGAGCAGGTGCGCGAAGGCGAGGCGGGCACCAGACCCCTGATCGCCGCATCTGGGCCTGAGCGCCAGAAGGCCCTCTATTATAGTGCGCTTGCGACAGGACTGGCCGACAAGGCGGTGGCGCTCTATTACGAAAAAGTGCTGCATGAGGTGCATTCACCTGTCTGGCTGGAGCGCTGTCAGGGCCAGCTTGCCTCTGTGCTCGACACACTCGAAGCCATCCGCGCCGGGGCGAAAAGCCTGTGGCTGATGGGGGCGGAAATGAACCACGCCGATATAGCGCTGGGCTGCGCGCTGCGTCATGCCTGTGAGGCGCATGGCAAGGCTATCGATGGATCGCGCTGGCCGGCGCTTATGTTCCACAGCGCGCAATGTGAGGAACTGGAGGCGTTCAAGGCGATCCAGCAACCGTTTTGTGGGCCGCAAGCTTAAGCCCGCTTAACCATACCATTTAGCCGTCTGGAAACCGCGTCATGTTACAAGCTTGACATGAACCAGCACAGCGACATCTCCGCCGCGCGTCCGGCACTTCGTATCGATCATCTTCACGCGCAGGATTTGTCGGCCGATGATGCTGTGCACTGGCAGGCGTTTCTGGCCCAGCGCCCGGAACTGGAAGGCCCTTATTTCGACATGCGCTATGTGAAGGCGATTGGGGCCAGCGTGCCGCATGCCTGCGTGGCGCGTTTCCGCCACGGCGACCGGATTGTCGGCTATTTTCCGTATCAGATCCGTTCCGGTGCCTTGCAGCCTTTGGGCGCGCCGCTCAGTGATTATCACGGCATGATCGCCGCACCGGGATTTGACATGCCGTTTGCCGAACTGCTGGCGGCCACGGGGGCGAAGCGGCTCGAGTTTCAGGGCTGGGTAGGGCCGATGTGCGGGGCGGCGAAAAGTCTGTCCCTGCGTCGCCGTCAGGCCGATACGCGCCTGGGCTTTGAGCACTGGTGGCAGACCCGGAATGCCGGTCATCACAAGTTTTTCAAAAATATCGGACGCTGCGAGCGCAATGTCGAAAAAGACTTTGGCGGCTTCGCCTTTAGCTGGGAGTGTGTGACGCCCGATGTGCTTGACTGGGTGATCGATCTCAAGCGCCAGCAATATCGCAAGACGGGTATGCACGATGTTTTTGACTGCGGCTGGACCTACGCCATGCTGTCGGCGCTGGCGACGAGCGACGATCAGGATTTCGGTCTGCGCGCCGGGGTTTTCCGCCATGCGGGGCGAATCGTGGCGGCGGAAATTGCCTTGAGTGATGGCCAGCACGTCCATCTGTGGTTCCCGGCCTATGATCCGGCCTATTACCGCTATTCGCTCGGTATCCTGCTGACCGTGGCCATCATCCGCCATCTGGCACCGCTGGGTGTCAAAAGCTTCGATTTCGGCACGGGGGGCGAGGATTACAAATCGCCCCTGACCACCGAGGCCGGTGAATGTCTCGAAGGCAATCTCAAATATGCGCCGCGCCTGGGATCACAGATGCTCGACATGACGGCGAAGGCCCTACCGATAGGGCGGCCCGAATTCGACAGGACGCGCCTCAGCCTCAAGCGGCGTGTCAACATCATCCGCGCCACCGAAACCGGGCTGAAGGGCTGGGCGCGGGCGCTGAGTGGTCTGATGCGCCGGGCTCTGCTGCGCGTAAAGCCGCATTCGGCAGCCTGATCAGGTCTTCATACTGTAAGACAGGTGAATCCTCGCAGTTCCGGCGGCGTGATCCACTGAATCGCGCGGGCTATCCAGTCTGTCCTCGCAGAAGGCTTATTTTATCCGCCTTTTTCGCAATCAGTCCTTGACGAACCTGAGTCGTTTGGGCATATAGCGCGCTCTGTTAGATCGGCTGTGGCGTTGTCATAAGCGCCAAACGCGGTCTGCAAGCATAAAGCCAGATTTACCGGCGGCCTTTTTTAAAAGGAATTGGTGGATTTGTTCAATGGCCCGCGCGGCGTCAACCGCGAGGGCTTTGTTTTTGCGGATAATGTGTTCGTGCTCACTCCGGTGAGGGCGAAGCCGGTCTTTGAAATGGTTCACGGAACGCGTTAATCGCAACCCTAACAGGAATACGAGCGATATGGATCGTCAGAATATCCGCATCAGGCTCAAGGCCTTCGATCACCGCGTACTGGATCATTCCACCCGCGAGATCGTCAATACGGCCAAGCGCACTGGTGCTACCGTCCGGGGCCCGATCCCCTTGCCGACGCTGATCGAGCGTTTCACCGTCAACCGTTCGCCGCACGTCGATAAGAAGTCGCGCGAGCAGTTTGAAATCCGTACGCACAAGCGCGTGCTTGATATCGTCGATCCGACCCCGCAAACCGTGGACGCGCTGATGAAGCTCGACCTGTCGGCCGGTGTCGATGTCGAGATCAAGATTTAAGGGGCGATCCGATGAGAACTGGTTTGATCGCTAAAAAGCTGGGCATGACCCGCTTCTTCGACTCTACCGGCCAGCATGTGCCGGTGACCGTGCTGTCGCTGGACGGCTGCCAGGTCGTGGCGCAGCGCACCCAAACGCGAGACGGCTATACCGCCCTGCAACTGGGCGCGGGCAAGGCCAAGGCCAAGAATACTTCCAATCCTGAGCGTGTTCGCTTCGCCAAGGCGCAGGTTGAACCCAAGGTCATCCTGACAGAATTCCGCGTTTCCGAAGAGAACCTGATCGAGGTCGGCGCTGAGCTGAGCGCCGATCACTTCCTCGAAGGTCAGCGCGTCGATATTCAGGGCACGACGATCGGTAAGGGTTTTGCCGGCGCCATGAAGCGCTGGAACTTCGGTGGTCTTCGTGCCACCCACGGCGTTTCGGTGTCGCACCGTTCGCATGGTTCGACCGGTAACCGCCAGGATCCGGGCCGCACCTTCCCCGGCAAGAAGATGGCCGGTCATTACGGTGTCGAAACCGTCACGACCATGAGCCTGCAAATCGCCCGCATCGATGCGGAACGCGGTCTGCTCTTCATCCGTGGCGCGGTTCCGGGTGCCGAAGGCTCCTATGTCAAGATCCGCGACGCGGTGAAGCGCCCGGCACCTGCCGGTCTGCAATATCCCGGTGCGATTAAGTCGGCCAAGGCAGCTCCCGCTGCCGCTGAGGAAGCTCCTGCGCAAGAAGGGGCTGAATAATTATGAAACTCGACGTCATTAAGCTCGACGCCTCCAAGGCTGGTTCGGTGGACGTTTCCGATCTCGTATTCGGGATTGAAAACATCCGTGCCGACATCCTGGCCCGCGTCGTCAACTGGCAGTTGGCCAAGCGCCGCGCCGGTACGCACAAGGTGCAGACCCGCAACGAGAATTCTCGTACGGGCAAGAAGATGTACAAGCAAAAGGGCTCCGGCGGCGCTCGTCACGGTTCGCGCCGTGCCCCGCAATTCGTCGGCGGCTCGCGCGCTTTCGGCCCGGTCGTCCGCGACCACGGCTTCGACCTGCAAAAGAAGGTTCGCGCCCTGGGCCTGCGTCATGCTCTGTCGTCCAAGGTGCGCGATGGCTCGCTGATCGTCCTCGATCAGGCCGTTCTCGACGCCCCCAAGACGGCGGCGCTGCGTGCTTCGTTCGAAAAGCTTGGCCTGAAGAATGCCCTGTTCATCACGGGCGCCGAGGTTGACGCCAATTTCGCTATGGCTTCGCGCAACATTCCGAATATCGACGTCCTGCCGACGGCAGGCCTGAATGTCTATGACATTCTGCGCCGCCACACGCTGGTTCTGACGAAGTCGGCGGTTGAGGCGATCGAAGCCCGCTTTGCTGTGGAGGCTTAAGAGTATCATGGCCGCTACCATCCGTAATTTCGACGTTCTTCTGTCGCCGCACATCACTGAAAAGGCCACCCTGCTTTCCGAGCAGAACAAGGTCGTTTTCAAGATCGCGCTCGACGCCTCGAAGGACGAAGTCGCCTCCGCCGTTGAAGCCATCTACAACGTCAAGGTCACCAAGGTGAACACGATTGTCACCAAGGGCAAGACCAAGCGTTTCAAGGGCATCAAGGGCCGTCGCAACGACATGAAAAAAGCTATCGTGACCCTGGCCGAAGGCCAGTCGATCGATATCACAACCGGTCTGTAAGGGAGGATTGAACTCATGGCTTTGAAGCATTTCAACCCGACCTCGCCCGCGCGTCGCCAGCTCGTTCTGGTCGATCGCTCGGAACTGCACAAGGGCAAGCCCGAAAAGTCGCTGGTCGAAGGTCTGACCAAGTCCGGCGGCCGTGGCGCGCAAGGCCGCATCGCTGTCCGTTTTCGTGGCGGCGGCGCCAAGCGCCTCTATCGCATCATCGATTTCAAGCGCCGCAAGTGGGATGTTCCCGCCACCGTCGAGCGTCTGGAATATGATCCGAACCGCTCGGCCTTTATTGCGCTGATCACCTATGCTGACGGCGAAAAGGCCTATATCCTGGCCCCGCAACGCCTGAAGGCCGGTGACAGCATCGTCGCCGCCGACAAGGTGGACGTGAAGCCGGGCAATGCCGCGCCGCTGCGCAGCCTGCCCATCGGCACGATCATCCACAATGTCGAGCTGAAGCCGCAAAAAGGCGGGCAACTGGCCCGTTCGGCCGGTGCCTATGCCCAGCTCGTCGGTCGTGACGCCGGTTACGCTCAGATCCGTCTCGGTTCAGGTGAACTGCGCATGGTGCTCGACACCTGCATGGCAACCGTCGGTGCGGTGTCCAACCAGGACCACATGAACCAGAACTCCGGCAAGGCCGGTCGTTCGCGCCATCAGGGCTTCCGTCCGCACGTTCGCGGCGTCGCCATGAACCCGGTCGATCACCCGCATGGTGGTGGTGAAGGCAAGACCTCTGGCGGCCGTAACCCTGTGACCCCGTGGGGCGTTCCCACCAAGGGCCGCAAGACTCGTACCAACAAGACGACGAACAAGTACATCATTCGTTCGCGTCACGTTAAGAAGGCTCGCTAATCATGGCACGCTCCGTATGGAAAGGCCCGTTCGTGGATGGCCACCTTCTGAAGAAGGCGGACGTCGCGCTCAATTCGGGTCGCAAAGAGGTCATCAAGACCTGGTCGCGCCGCTCAACCATCATGCCGCAATTTGTTGGCCTGACGTTCGGCGTTTATAATGGTCAGAAGCACGTGCCGGTGCTGGTGTCGGAAGACATGGTCGGCATGAAGTTCGGTGAGTTTTCGCCTACGCGCAACTTCCCCGGCCACGCCGCTGACAAGAAGGCGAAGAGGAAGTAATCATGTCGCAAAAGGCTAATCCTCGCCGCGTCAACGCCAATGAAGCCCGCGTTAAGCTGGTTTCGGTGCGTATTTCGCCGCAGAAGCTGAACCTCGTCGCCGCCTCGATCCGCGGCATGAAGGTGCAGCGCGCGCTCAACGAGCTCGAATTCTCGCGCAAGCGTATCGCCAAGGACGTCCGCAAGGCGCTCTATTCGGCGATCTCGAATGCCGAAAACAACCACAATCTCGACATCGACGCGCTTGTCGTTGCCGAAGCCTATGTGGGCAAGGGCCTCGTCATGAAGCGCTTCGCCTCGCGGGCCCGTGGCCGTTCGTCGCGCATCATGAAGCCCTTCTCCGAACTGACCATCGTCGTTCGTGAGCTTGGCGCTGAAACTTCCAACCAAAAAGAGGCTGCATAATGGGTCAGAAAGCCAACCCCATCGGCCTGCGCCTGGGCGTGAACCGTACCTGGGATTCGCGCTGGTTCGCGGCCCGTCAGGAATACGCCAAGCTGCTGCATCAGGACATCAAGATCCGCAAGATGCTGAAGGAAAAGCTGAACGCTGCCGGCGTTTCGCGCATCATCATCGAGCGTCCGCACAAGAAGTGCCGCGTGACGATCTATGCCGCCCGTCCGGGTGTCGTGATCGGCAAGAAGGGCGCTGACATCGACAAGCTGCGCAAGGATGTCGGGCAACTGACCGAAGGCGAAGTGTTCCTCAACCTGGTTGAAGTGCGCAAGCCCGAAGTGGACGCCCAGCTCGTGGCGGAATCGATCGCCCAGCAACTGGAACGCCGTGTGGCTTTCCGCCGCGCCATGAAGCGTTCGATCCAGTCGGCCATGCGTCTCGGTGCCAAGGGCATCCGCATGAACCTGTCGGGTCGTCTCGGCGGTGCGGAAATCGCCCGCATGGAATGGTATCGCGAAGGCCGCGTGCCGTTGCATACCCTGCGTGCCGACATCGATACGGGTTTCGCCGAAGCCCTGACCACCTACGGCATCATCGGTGTCAAGGTGTGGATTTTCAAGGGTGAAGTGCTGGAGCACGATCCGATGGCCCAGGACAAGCGCTGGGCTGCCGAAGCGTCCGGCCCGTCGTCGAATGATCGTCCGGAGCGTTCCGACCGCGGCCCCCGCGGCCCGCGTCGCGACCGTAACCAGAAGGAGGCCTAAACCATGATGCTTCCTAAGCGCACCAAGTACCGCAAGGCGTTCAAGGGTCGTATCCACGGCAACGCCAAGGGCGGCTACACGCTGAACTTCGGTTCCTATGGTCTGAAGACCGTTGAGCCGGAACGCATCACCGCGCGTCAGATCGAAGCCTGCCGTCGTGCCATTACGCGTCAAATGAAGCGTCAGGGCCGCGTCTGGATCCGTATCTTCCCCGATCTCCCCGTCACCGGCAAGCCTGCCGAAGTGCGTATGGGTAAGGGCAAAGGCGCTGTTGACCATTGGGCTGCCCGCGTGGCTCCTGGTCGTATCCTGTTTGAAATCGACGGCGTGCCCGACGATGTAGCGCGTGAAGCGCTGCGTCTTGGTGCCGCCAAGCTGCCGGTGTCCACCCGCGTCGTGACTCGTCTCGATGCCGGCGTTGCCGTAGCGGCGGAGTAAGAGCCATGAGCAAAATCGAAGCCCTGCGGAGTTTAACCTCCGACCAGCTCCACGAAGAGCTCCTGAAGCTCAAGAAGGAGCAGTTCAATCTGCGCTTTCAGAAGGCGACCGGCCAGTTTGAAAAAACGCACCGCGTCAACGAGATTCGCAAGACCATCGCCCGCATCCAGACCTTGCTGACGGCCCAGAAGGCCGCCGCAAAGTCGGCCGCATAAAGGAAGACCAACCATGCCCAAGCGCATTCTCGAAGGTCTGGTCGTTTCCGACAAGGGCGACAAGACTGTGGTTGTGAAGGTGGAACGCACGATTCTGCACCCCGTCCTGAAAAAGACGGTGCGTAAGTCGAAGCGCTACCACGCTCATGACGAACAAAACACCTACAAGGCCGGCGAATCCATTCGTATCATCGAATGCGCGCCGAAGTCGAAACTGAAAACGTGGGAAGTCCTCCCGCGCGAAGCCGCTAACTAAAGGGAAGTTTGAACCATGATTCAGATGCAAACTAACCTGGAAGTGGCCGACAATTCCGGCGCGCGCCGGGTCATGTGCATCAAGGTGCTGGGCGGCTCGAAGCGCCGCTACGCCTCGGTGGGTGACCTGATCGTTGTGTCCGTGAAGGAAGCCATTCCGCGCGGCCGCGTGAAGAAGGGCGACGTCTTACGCGCCATCGTCGTGCGGACGTCGAAGGACATCCAGCGCAAGGACGGCTCGGTGATCCGCTTTGACACCAATGCCGCCGTCATCGTCAACAAGTCGAGCGAGCCGATCGGCACGCGCATCTTCGGGCCGGTTCCGCGCGAGCTTCGCGCCAAGAACCACATGAAGATCATCTCGCTCGCGCCCGAGGTTATCTGAGATGACCTCGATGCTTGCTAATAGGAAGGTCATCTGATGGCTGCCAAGATTAAAAAGGGCGACAATGTTGTCGTCACGACGGGTAAGGACAAGGGCCGCAAGGGCACCGTCCTGAAGGTTCTGCCGGAGGCAGACCGCCTGATCGTCCAGGGCATCAATATTGTCCACCGCCACACCCGTCCGTCTCAGGGCAACCCGAACGGCGGCATCATCAACAAGGAAGCGACCATTCACGTTTCCAACGTTGCGCACGTCGATTCCAACGGTAAGCCGACCCGCGTCGGTTTCCGCGTGGAAGGCGACAAGAAGGTGCGTTACGCCAAGACGTCGGGCGAGGTCATCTAATGGCTGATACGAAGTACACACCCCGCGCCAAGCAGGTCTATCTCGATACGATCCGCGCCGCGATGAAGGAAGAGTTCGGCTATACGAACGAAATGCAGGTGCCCAAGCTCGACAAGATCGTCGTGAACATGGGTATCGGCGAGGCGACAGCCGACTCCAAGAAGGTCAATGCGGCCATCAAGGATCTGGCGGCCATCACCGGTCAGAAGCCTGCGCCCACCAAGGCCCGTCAGTCCATCGCCGGCTTCAAGCTGCGCGAAGGCATGGTGGTTGGTGCCAAGGTGACGCTGCGCAAGGATCGTATGTACGAATTCCTCGACCGCCTGATCACGATCGCCCTGCCGCGCGTGAAGGATTTCCGTGGCCTGAACGGTAAGTCGTTCGACGGTCGCGGCAATTACGCAATGGGTCTGAAGGAGCACATCGTGTTCCCGGAGATCAATTACGACCAGATCGATCAGATGTGGGGCATGGACATCGTTGTCTGCACCACGGCGAAGAGCGATAAGGAAGCCAAGGCTCTCCTGAAGCACTTCCAGTTCCCGTTCACGGCATAAGGGCGGGTAGAGAGATAAAATGGCAAAAAAATCCGCTATCAACCGCAACGAGATGGTCAAGAAGCTGGTGGCGCAATACGCCCCCAAGCGCGAAGCGCTCAAGGCGATCGCCAATGACGAAAGCCTGCCTCTGGAAGAGCGCTTCGCCGCTCGCCTGAAGCTGGCCAAGTTGCCGCGCAATTCGGCGCCGAACCGCATTCGCAATCGCTGCGAACTGACCGGTCGCCCGCGCGCCTATTATCGTAAGTTCCATATGAGCCGGATCGCGCTGCGGAAAATTGGCAATGAAGGCCAAATTCCCGGCCTGACCAAGGCTAGCTGGTAAGAGAGGAGATTACAGATGTTCGTCAATGATCCCCTCAGCGATATGATCGCTCGCATCAAGAACGCGGCCATGCGCAAGCGTTCCAGCCTGCGCACCCCCGCCTCCAAGCTGCGCGCCCATGTGCTCGACGTCCTCAAGGACGAAGGCTACATCCGCAACTACGAAGTGGTGGAAACGCCGGGTGAATTCCCGCAGTTCGAAATCGAACTGAAATATTTCGACGGTCAGCCGGTCATCGCGGAAATCGCCCGCGTGTCCAAGCCGGGCCGCCGTGTCTATTCGTCGATCAAGGACTTAAAGCCGATCAAGAACGGCCTGGGTATCTCGATCCTGTCGACGCCGAAGGGCGTCATGTCTGACAATGCTGCCCGCGAAAATAACGTGGGTGGTGAGGTTCTCTGCCGCGTTTACTAAGGTAAGCACGGCAGGGGCCATTTAAGGCACATAAGGTTTTAAAATGTCTCGGATTGGTAAAAAAGCCATCGCAGTTCCGTCGGGTGTGGTCATCACGCTCAACGGTCAGGACGTTTCGGTCAAGGGCCCCAAGGGGCAGCTCGGCTGGACGGTTGTTGAAGAAATCGAAGTCAAGCAGGAGGGCGCCAATCTGAACGTCTCCCCGCGTGGCGAAACCCAGCGCCACCGCGCCATGTGGGGCCTGTCGCGCACCCTGATCGCCAATATGGTCAAGGGTGTCACCGACGGTTACGAAGTGTCGCTCGAACTGGTCGGCGTCGGTTACCGCGCCGCCCTGCAAGGCACCAAGCTGGAAATGCAGCTCGGTTTCTCGCACCCGGTCGTCATCACGCCGCCGGAAGGCATCACCTTTACGGTGCCGAAGCAAACCGAAGTTCGCATCAGCGGCATCGATAAGCAACTGGTTGGTGAAACCGCTGCTAAGATCCGCAAGATCCGTCCGCCTGAACCCTATAAGGGCAAGGGCGTGAAGTATGCTGGTGAAACCGTCCGTCGCAAGGAAGGCAAGAAGAAGTAAAACCTTCTTGGGAAAAGAATTATGGCTCTGTCTCCTCGTGAACTCATGGCTCGCCGCGCGCAACGTAACCGTTCGCGCCTTCGCAAGCTCTCCAATGGTCGCCCGCGTCTGTCGGTCTTCCGTTCGGACAAGAACATCTACGCCCAGGTCATCGATGATGATTCCGGCGTAACCCTGGCCTCGGCCTCGTCGCTGGAAGGCGGCAAGGGCAAGTCGGGCACCAATCAGGCTGCCGCCACAGAAGTCGGCAAGCTGCTGGCTCAGCGCGCGATTGAAAAAGGCGTCAAGGACGTCGTGTTTGATCGTGGCGGTTACATCTATCACGGTCGGGTGAAGGCGCTGGCGGAAGCTGCCCGCGCCGCCGGCCTCAACTTCTAAGGGAATCGTTCATGGCCCGTCCTAGCGAAAACCGCAATCGTGACCGTAACGAGGAACCTTCTGAGTTCGTCGAAAAGCTGGTCGCTATCAACCGCGTCGCCGCCACCGTCAAGGGTGGTCGCCGCTTCTCGTTCGCAGCACTGATGGTCGTTGGTGACCAGAAGGGCCGCGTCGGCTACGGTCATGGCAAGGCGCGCGAAGTGCCCGAAGCCATCCGCAAGGCCACCGAAGAAGCCAAGAAGTCCCTGGTTCGCGTGCCTTTACGCGAAAGCCGCACCCTGCACCACGACGGCTACGGCCGCTGGGGCGCGGGCAAGATCCAGATGCGCGCGGCCCCTCCGGGCACGGGCGTCATCGCCGGCGGTCCGATGCGCGCTGTTCTCGAAACCCTCGGTGTTTCGGACGTTGTCGCCAAGTCGCTGGGCTCTTCGAACCCCTATAACATGGTGCGCGCCACTTTTGAGGCCCTGAAGGTTCAGTCCTCGCCCCGCCAGATTGCTGCCAAGCGCGGTAAGAAGGTCGGCGATCTGCTGAAGTCACGTGCCGATGGCGCCTCGTCGCCTGAATCTCTGGAGGGCTAAGTCATGGCGAAAGCTCCTAAGGCCGCTGAAAAGGCGACTGTCACCGTCAAGCAGACCGGTTCGCCGATCCGCCGCACCAAGGATCAGCGCGCCACGCTCGCTGGCCTCGGCCTCAACAAGATGGGCCGCGTCTCCACGCTCGAAGATACGCCTTCGGTGCGCGGCATGATCGCCAAGGTCGCCCACTTGCTGGCGATCGTCGAATAGTCGATCTTTCCGGTTATATGGAAATGCCCGAAACTGGAAGGTTTCGGGCATTTCTGCTTTTTATGAGTCGTGTCTGTCTTCAGGCGGGGCTTGTGCAATGAGCATTTCCTCTGTAAAGAGGCCGCTCAAATTTAAAGCCGAGTAGGGCGCGTGAGCGCGCCTTGCGCATGTCAGCCCTGACGCGAAGCGTTAGGGCAAAGCCAAAAAGGAACAGGCAAAATGACCAAGTTGAATGAAATCCGCGATAATGAAGGCGCCACCAAGGGCCGTATGCGTGTTGGCCGCGGCCCCGGTTCGGGCAAGGGCAAGACCGCCGGTCGCGGCGTCAAGGGCCAGAAGTCGCGCAGCGGCGTCAGCCTGCTGGGCTTCGAAGGCGGCCAGATGCCGCTGTATATGCGTATGCCTAAGCGCGGCTTCAACAATCCGTTCGCTCTGAAATTCGCCGAAGTGAATCTGTGGCGTCTGCAAGACGCCATCGACGCTGGCAAGCTCGATGCCAAACAACCGATCGACGCGGCTGCCCTGAAGGCCGCCGGTGTCATCCGCCGCGAACTGGACGGCGTGCGCCTGCTCGGCGAAGGCGAACTGAAGGCCAAGGTTGAGCTGAGCGTCTATTCGGCCAGCGCCTCGGCGGTCAAGGCCGTTGAAGCCGCCGGTGGCAAGCTGACGCAAAAGCGTCCGGTGAAGACCGAAGCGTAATCCCGTTTTCGCAGGCGGTTTTGCCGCCTGCGGATTTGACCTTTTGGTTGATGTGTCCCATATGGTGCGGGCAGGGGTTGCGACGGCAGAGTCGCGCTTCCGTTCCACCGGGCCATCGGCCCGCAGGGATGTCATAATAAGGGCATGAAACGCCCGCGCTTTCGAGGACAGTAATGGCTTCAGCCGCAGAACAACTCGCCGCCAATATGAATTTCGGGGCCTTCGCCAAGGCCACCGACCTGCACAAGCGCCTGCTGTTTACGCTGGGCGCGCTGATCGTGTACCGGCTGGGCACCTATATCCCGCTGCCGGGTATCAATATGGTGGCCTTCGATCATGCCTTCGCCGATCAGTCGAAAGGCATTTTCGGCATGATGAACATGTTCTCCGGCGGTGCTGTGCAGCGTATGGCGGTGTTCGCGCTCAACCTGATGCCCTATATTTCGGCCTCGATCATCATCCAGTTGATGGGCTCAGTCTATGCGCCTTGGGAAAAGTTGCGCAAAGAGGGTGGCGAAGCCGGTCGCAAGCAGCTTAACCAATATACGCGCTATCTGACTGTGATCCTGGGCCTGATCCAGTCGTTTGGTATCGCCGCCGCCATGCAGGCGGGCGGCATGGCCATCAATCCCGGCCCCTTCTTTATTATCACGGCTATGGTGACCCTGACCGGCGGCACCTTGTTTCTGATGTGGCTCGGTGAGCAGGTGACGTCGCGCGGCGTTGGCAATGGCTCGTCGCTGATCATTTTCGCCGGTATCGTGGCCGTGTTGCCGAATACGCTCGGCAATCTGATGTCGATGTCGTCGACCGGCGACATCAATCCGGCGGTGCTCGTGCTGATCCTGGCCGTGCTGATCGGCGCGGTGATCTTCATCGTTTTCATGGAGCGCGCCCAGCGCCGCCTGCTGGTGCAGTATCCGAAGCGCCAGGTCGGCAACAAGATCATGGGCGGCGAATCGTCCTTCATGCCGCTGAAGGTCAATACGGCGGGCGTTATTCCGCCGATCTTTGCCTCTTCCCTGCTGCTGATGCCGACCTCGATCCTGACGTTCGTGGGTAAGAATCCCGACAAGATCCCGACCTGGATGGGCTGGCTGCCCAATCTGACGGCCATGCTCCAGCACGGCCAGCCGGTCTTCATGGCCCTCTATGCGGTCATGATCATCTTCTTCACCTTCCTGTACACCTCGCTCGTGTTCAACCCGGATGAAACTGCCGAAAACCTGCGTAAATACGGCGGCTTTCTGCCCGGCATCCGGCCAGGCAAGCGCACGGCGGAATATCTCGACTATGTGCTGTCGCGCATCACCGTCATCGGCGCGGCCTATATCACCATCGTCTGTCTGCTGCCGGAATTCCTGATTTCCGACCTCGGCAACAGCTTCTATTTCGGCGGCACCTCGATCCTGATCGTCGTTACCGTGACGATGGACACCGTGGCCCAGATTCAGTCACATCTGCTGGCGCACCAGTATGACGGACTGATCAAGAAATCGAAAATGAAAGGCGGCCGCGGTGCCGCCACCCGGGGGGCGCTGCGATGAATATTATTCTGTTTGGCCCGCCGGCGGCGGGCAAGGGCACCCAGGCCAAGCGCCTGGTGGCCGGGCGCGGCATGGTGCAGCTTTCAACCGGTGATATGCTGCGCGCCGCCATTGCGGCGGGCACGGAGCTGGGCCTGAAGGTCAAGGACATACTGGCGCAAGGCGCACTTGTTTCGGACGAGATCGTCATCGACCTGATCAGGGCCAATCTGCCGGCGGCGGAGAAGGCTGGCGGCGCGATTTTCGACGGATTTCCGCGCACCGTGGCCCAGGCCGAGGCGCTCGACAAAATGCTGGCCGAGCGGGGCGCGCGCATCGACAAGGTGGTGCGGCTGAAGGTCGATGAGGCGGCGCTTGTGGCGCGCATCGAAAAGCGCTTCGTCGAAGAAGGCCGTCCCGACGACAATCCTGAATCCTATAAGGTGCGCCTCGCCGCCTATAATGCCCAGACAGCGCCTCTGCTGCCCTATTACGCGGCGCAGGGCAAGTTGTTCGAGGTTGACGGCATGGGGGCGGTGGACGCCATCGCCGAACGTATCGACGAAGCCCTGACCGAAACGGCCTGAGGCTTTGGCAAGACTATTCGCCGTGGGGCTGAAAGGCTTTCACGGCAAGGGTTTCGGCCCTGCTACCACGACGGGCGAGGCGGTATCAAACGCCGAAGCCCCGGACTATCGTTAAGAAAGCGTGACCAAAGCGATTTGGCCTTGCTTTTTTTGAAACTTAGCCATTGACGGGAGCTAAAACCCTTCTATAAGGGGCAGCTTCCGCGAAATCACGCGTATGGGCCTCCAGCCGATCGGATTCGGTGTGACTGGAGTCGTATACGTGTCATCTTTCGTTTTAAGAGATGCGCTCTGAAGTGGCGCGTTGCAGGAGACTACCGTGGCCCGTATTGCAGGCGTCAACATCCCGACCAATAAGCGCGTGATCATCGCGCTCCAGTATATTCACGGCATCGGCGCGAAACACGCCGAAGAAATCGTTCAGAAAGTCGGCATCGAAGACGCACGCCGCGTCAATCAACTGACCGACGCTGAAGTCTTGCAGATCCGCGAAACCATCGACCGCGACTATACGGTTGAGGGCGATCTGCGCCGCGAAGTTTCGATGAACATCAAGCGCCTGATGGATCTGGCCTGCTATCGCGGCCTGCGTCACCGTAAGGGCCTGCCCGTTCGCGGCCAGCGCACACACACCAATGCCCGCACCCGCAAGGGCCCGGCCAAGCCGATCGCCGGCAAGAAGAAGTAAGGATAGGCACTGATGGCCAAGGAAGCTTCCCGCGTCAAAAAGCGCGAGCGCAAGAATATCACGTCGGGCGTGGCGCACGTCAACGCCTCGTTCAACAACACCATGATCACGATCACCGACGCGCAGGGTAATGCCGTGTCGTGGTCGTCGGCCGGTGCTATGGGCTTCAAGGGTTCGCGTAAGTCGACTCCTTATGCGGCCCAGGTGGCGGCTGAAGACGCCGGTAAAAAGGCCATCGAGCATGGCGTCAAGACTCTGGAAGTCAGCGTGGCTGGCCCCGGTTCCGGACGTGAATCGGCTCTGCGCGCCTTGCAAGCGGTCGGTTTCACCATCACCACGATCCGTGATGTGACGCCGATCCCGCACAATGGCTGCCGTCCGCCTAAGCGTCGTCGCGTTTAATATATTTTTCCCTAAATTTTCAGTCGCTCCGCTCCTGGCGGGGCGACCATTCCTGTCTTGAGGGACGCAATGATCGAAAGAAACTGGCAACAGCTTATTCGTCCTGAGAAGCCACAAGTCGAAGCGGGTTCCGACCCCTCGCGTAAGATGCGTCTCGTCGCCGAGCCGCTGGAACGCGGTTTCGGCGTGACGCTGGGTAATGCCCTGCGCCGCGTGCTCCTCTCCTCGCTGCAAGGCGCCGCTGTCACATCGGTACAGATCGACGGCGTTGTGCATGAATTCTCGTCCATCGAAGGCGTCCGCGAAGACGTCGTCGACATCATCCTCAACATCAAGCAACTGGCCCTGCGTATGCACGCGGAAGGCCCGAAGCGCATGGTGTTGCGCGCCACGGGCGCTGGCCCGGTCACCGCTGGCCAGATCGACGCTCCGGCCGACATCGAAGTGCTCAATCCCGACCACGTCATCTGTACGCTGGACGAAGGCGCTTCGGTGCGTATGGAATTCACCATCCAGAACGGCAAGGGCTATGTGCCCGCCGACCGCCTGCGTCCCGAAGACGCCCCGATCGGCCTGATCGCCGTCGATGCGCTCTATTCGCCGGTCAAGAAGGTGGCTTACCGCGTCGAGCCGACCCGTCAGGGTCAATCGCTCGATTACGACAAGCTGATCCTCGATGTTGAAACCAATGCCGCCGTCACGCCGGTGGACGCCGTCGCTTTCGCGGCGCGTATCCTGCAAGACCAGTTGCAAATCTTCATCACCTTCGAAGAGCCAAAGGCACCGGTTGTTGAAGAAGGCAAGCCTGAGCTGCCGTTCAACCCGGCCCTGCTCAAGAAGGTTGACGAACTGGAACTCAGCGTCCGTTCGGCCAACTGCCTGAAGAACGACAATATCGTCTATATCGGCGACCTGATCCTGAAGACCGAAAGCGAAATGCTGCGCACACCGAACTTCGGCCGCAAGTCGCTCAACGAAATCAAGGAAGTTCTGCAATCTATGGGCCTGTCGCTCGGCATGGATGTGCCGAACTGGCCGCCGGAAAACGTCGAAGATCTGGCCAAGAAGTTCGAAGACCAGATCTAAGAGTCTCACATAAAAAGTCCTTCGGCTGTCGCCTCAGTGTACTTTTTATGTGTATGAAGATCGAGAAAGCCGGAAGCGAAGTGAATTCGCTTCCGGCTTTCCCTTTTTATAGGAGAAGATATTCAGGATTTTCCTTCCTTCTCCTCCCCCGTTCACGGGGGAGGGGGACCGCGAAGCGGGGGAGGGGGCATACTGAAGGCTTCTTCAACTTACCGGGAAAGACCAAAACCTTGTCCCGGTAATTTCCGCTTCTTTTTTGAGGCGGACGTTCGGAGCGGGCACGGGCCGGTCGGCCTTTGACCTTTGTTTTCGGGCTCGTTTTTGGGAGATCGTGACGCCTGCGTGGCGCCGGTCTTTTGGAGAATTTATCATGCGTCACGGCTCCGGCTATCGCAAACTCGGTCGCACCACTTCGCACCGTATCGCCATGTTCGCCAACATGTCGGCCTCGCTCATCAAGCACGAACAGATCGTCACCACCCTGCCGAAGGCCAAGGAACTGCGTCCCTTCGTCGAAAAGCTGGTCACGCTGGCCAAGTCGGGCACGCTGCACGACCGCCGCATCGCCCTTTCGCGCGTCCGCGACATTCCGCAGGTCGGCAAGCTGTTCGCCGTGCTTGGCCCGCGCTATGCCGAGCGTAACGGTGGCTATATCCGCATCATGAAGGCCGGTTTCCGCCACGGCGACAATGCCCCTATGGCCATTATCGAGTTCGTTGACCGCGACGAAAACGAAAAGGGCAAGGATTCGGGCCCGGTGTTCGAAGCTGCAGGCGAAGAATAGGACGGGTTTCCAAGCCTGTACGGACAAAGGCTCCTGCTGTGCGGGGGCCTTTTTCTTTACCTGTTCTTTACCTCTGTTAACGCAGGTGTGATCAAAAAGGTATCAAGCGTTATTTCCTGTTTGGCGCGGCTGCGTTTAGGTTAAGCTGACGGTGACAGGCCCTGTGTGCCCAGGTCGTCGTCTTCCATTCGCAAACAGGAGGTCCACATGACTGATACCAGCCTTATTGACCCCGCCGAGATGGCGCGCAATGCGTCTTCCGAACAGCCTGCCGAAACTATGGATTTCACGGGCGAAATGGCCTTTGAAGACCATGATGTTTACGCGGCCCCCGTGCTGGATCGCATCCGCACCAGCGACTGATCAGCCGGGTTGCTTTTTATATTGAAAACCTCCGGGCCTCTGCCGGAGGTTTTTTTATGCGTGGCAGCATAATTTCCCTGCCACATAATCGGCCCTCGTCATGATAAGGCCGCATTGATTTTTAAGGTGAAACCCTGCGAAACGATACGCTTCAGGGAAATTGCCATGATCAGACTGCGCGCCCCGCTTTATCTTTCTGTTGCCGCCCTGCTGGTGGCCTGTTCGCCCAGCCATTCGCAAAACGCGAATAAGTTTTCCAGCGACGCCTTCAATACCGGCCAGCCGCGTCAGGTGCCGTCGAGTGCACTCGGCATGAAGGCGTCGTTCGCGCCGGTGGTCAAGGCCGTGGCGCCCGCCGTCGTCAATGTCTATGCCAAGAGCGTGGTGCGCCAGCAGGTCGATCCGTTCTGGCAGATGTTTTCGGGGATGCAGCCGCAGGCACGCGCCCAGGAATCGCTCGGTTCCGGCGTGATTGTGCGTAAAGACGGCATTATCGTCACCAATAATCACGTCATCGCCGGTGGCACCTCCTTTATGGTGGTGCTCAATGACCGCAGACAATTTCCGGCCAAGGTGCTGCTGGCCGATCCGCGCACCGATCTGGCCATTTTGCAGATTGACACCAAGGGCGAAAACCTGCCGACCATCGCGCTCGATAACGACCGCGACCTGGAGGTCGGCGATCTGGTTCTGGCCATCGGCAATCCGTTCGGCGTCGGCCAGACCGTCACCAACGGCATTATTTCGGCGCTCGACCGCACCGATGTGGGGCAGGGCGACGGCAGCTATATCCAGACCGACGCCGCCATCAATCCCGGCAATTCGGGCGGGGCGCTGGTCGATATGAACGGACGGCTGATCGGTATCAATTCGATGATTCTGTCTGGCGCGGGGCAATCCTCCGGCGTCGGTTTTGCCATTCCCGCCCCTCTGGTCAAGCGGGTGATCGATTCGGCGGTGGGCGGGGCCACCCATTTGTCGCATCCGTGGCTGGGCCTGAAGGGCAATACCATCACCGGCGATATTGCCAGCAGTCTGGGCATGGATCGTCCCGAAGGCGTTCTGGTGTCCGATGTCTATCCGGGAGGCCCCGCCGATAAGGCGGGTCTGAAAACCGGCGATGTGATCATCTCGCTTGACGGTCAGGCAGTCAATGACGAGGCCTCGCTGAAATACCGCATCAATCTGATGTCACCGGGCGATACGGTCGAGGTCAAGGGGCTGCGCTCTGGCAAGCCGATCGATGTGCATCTCAAGGCGGAGGTGCCTTCCGGCAATCCGCCGCGCGATGAGATTGTGCTGAAGGGCGAAAACCCGTTTGCCGGCGCCCATGTCGTCAATCTGTCGCCCGCCGTGGCTGATGATCTGGGCATTGATCCGTTCGATGCGCCGAAGGGGGTGATGATTTCCCAGGTCGATGGCGGTTACGCCGCCAATGTGGGCCTGCGTCCCGGCGACATCATCCGTTCGATCAACGGCAAGACGATCAACACCACCGCCGATGTGCAGGCCGCCACGCAAGGCAGGGCGCATCGCTGGCAGGTGACGATTCAGCGCGGCGACCAGACGATTACGGCGAGTTTCGGCTAGAGCGTTCCGCGATGAGGTTGAATCGCGGGGGATTCCCAAATCGGTCGAATAATGATTCAAGATAGGGACCGGATTTAGGAGGCCGGTTCCGATGGCGAAGGCTTATTCTCAGGATTTGCGTGACCGTGTAATCAACGCTGTTTTGCATAAAGGTTTGAGCCGGCGTGCCGCCGCCCGACATTTTGGCGTGAGTGACGCTTCGGCTGTTAAATGGTTGCAGCGTTATGAGCGTTTGGCTGACCGTCGCCCTGCTGGCACGGGCGGGCACCGTCCCTCGAAGGTAAAGCCGGAACGTGTCTGGCTTTTGCGCCGGATCGACGAGGTGGCTGACCTTACCTTACAGGCGCTGTGCGACCAGCTTTTGGCCGAGCGCGGCGTGAAGGTGGACACCGGTATGCTGTCGCGTTTCTTTCGTGAAGAAGGGATCAGCTTCAAAAAAAAGCGTGCTGCCCAGCGAGCAGGATCGGCCGGATGTGGCGCGCAAACGGGAACGTTGGCGCAAGTATCAGAACCGGCTTGATCCCAGGCGGCTTGTCTTCATCGATGAAACCTGGGCCAAGACCAACATGACCCGCACCCACGGCCGATGCCGCAAAGGTCGGCGGCTACGGGCCAAAGCGCCCTTCGGTCACTGGAAAACCACCACTTTCCTTGCCGCCTTGCGCCACAACCGCATCGACGCACCTTTCGTCGTCGATGGCGCCATCAATGGCGACATCTTCAAAGCCTATGTCGAGCAGGTTTTGATCCCGACGCTTTCACCTGGTGACATTGTTATCCTCGACAATCTGGGAAGCCATAAAGGCAAGGCGGTGCGAAGCGCCTTCCGCAAGGCCAAAGTCCACCTGCTGTTCCTGCCGCCTTACTCGCCTGATCTCAACCCTATCGAACAGGTCTTCGCCAAGCTCAAAACCCTCTTGCGAAAAGCCGCCGAACGCACGGTCGAAACACTGTGGAACAGGATCGGCAAGTTGCTCGACCTCTTCTCTCAACAAGAATGTGCCAATTATCTCAGAAACTCAGGGTATGCGTAAACCTAATCACAAAAGAGTCTAGAGCGCAATCATTGACTCTGGATGACGGCGGAATTGACCCTTTCGCCATGCATGGCGGCAGGCGTGACGATCATGATCGCCAGACCACCGATCACGGCCAATACCGCAATCGTCACCACGATGAGCAGAAGACGGCGGCGTCCCCTGGAACCGCCCCTCGGATCGTGTGTTGTCGGCATATCGCTGTCCTTTTCATGTCATAGACCGGATGAAGGCCTATAAAAACGTGGCTATGATAAGAAAGCCATTGTCCGGTCAGGTCATACCCATTGCGATTCCATGCTTTTGTGGCGACGCAACCCGTTTATTCGCTGAAATGCAGCCGTGTACGGCCGGTTGACGCAGCGCTCTTGCGTGGGCGTGGCGGTGGCTCATCGGGTCGCAGGCCGCGCCAGATCGCCTGGCCGAGCGCCGCGCTTAATGCAGACACCAGCAGTCCACCCGCCAGCAGGGCCACGGCCAGACGCAGATTTTGCGCGTCATAAACGGGGATAAATCTCAAACAAAACAGGATGAAGGCCGCCGCAAAGGCCATCAGGGCATGGCGACGGTAATCGGCACCGCTGACCAGCCGCGCCCATAGCGATAACAGGCCATACAGCGCCGCCACGTAAAAATAATCGATCACCACCCATAGCGCGCCGCCATGACATGCAGGCCATAGCGCCACCACTGGCCGCCGAAAAAGCTGTGGGTCAGAAAGGCCGCCTCATCGCTATTGGCCGCCCAGGCGTCACGCAGCCCGGCCAGAAAGGCGGCGGGCGAGCCATAGCTGGTCCCCTCCTGCGGCAGCGCAAACTTCACGACCAGCAGCAGGGCCGCCGCCAGCACCAGTTCGATCAGCTTTTCAGCGACCCAGCTTATGAAGCGCGTAAAGCTCATGGCGATCCTTTAAGCGATCCCCCGGCCCCGCCCTGTCCGGGTTTTTAATGCGTGGCGCGTTCCATGCCCTTGCCGACGGCGGTGATGTCCTGCCCCACGCCCTGCACGGTATGGCAGGCGGCGAGCAGCGGAATCATGGCCAGAAGCGAGACGATGACGATGCGTTTCATGGTGGCTTTCCCGGACGAAGACAATGAGCGGAGACTCATCTCCGATGACGGTATGTCTAGGCTTAAGCCCGGCCTGTGGCAAGACAGCAAAAAGACGCCGCAGCCTGTGGCCACGGCGTCTTTTTGTCAGCGAAGAAAAATCTATTGTTCGCCGGTTTCGGTCACGCCATGACCAACAGCGCTGATGTCCTTGCCTGCGCCCTGAACCGTGTGGCAGGCAGCGAGCAAAGGCAGCATGGCCATGATGGAAACGAGAATGATGCGCTTCATGTTTTATCCCTTTCGTGGAAATGGCGTCCGCTCGCCATGAGTTCACAGCTTCCGTGATACCGCATAAGGATTCAATGAGGCGCAAGGGTCAAAAACATCAGGGCCTGTAGTCATGACACCTTGAAAAGGTTATTGAGCGCGGCATGAACAAGACCATCGCTATTATCGGTGCCGGGCCTTCTGGGCTCATGGCGGCCGAGATTTTAAGCGCCTCTGGCTGCCGGGTCACGGTCTATGACCGAATGCCGTCACCGGCGCGCAAGTTCCTGATGGCCGGGCGCGGCGGGCTTAACCTGACCCATTCCGAAGCCTTTGAGCGCTTCGTCACGCGCTATGGCAAACGCAAGCCCCATCTGCGTCCGGCCCTCGAAGCCTTCCCGCCCTCAGCCCTGCGCGCCTGGGCCGATGGCTTAGGCGCGCAGACCTTCACCGGCAGTTCGGGGCGCGTCTTCCCAAAGGCGATGAAGGCCTCACCCCTGTTGCGCGCCTGGTTGCAGCGGCTGGAGGCGCAAGGCGTCAGGCTTAAGATGCGCAGCGACTGGCAGGGCTGGGACGATCAGGGCCGCCTGCTGATCAATGGCGCGGCTGTGGTGGCAGATGCCACCGTACTGGCGCTCGGCGGGGCCAGTTGGCCGCGCTTGGGCGGCGATGGCGGCTGGGCGGGGCTGCTGCGTGATCGCGGCGTGATGGTCGCGCCTTTTCAGCCCGCCAATGCCGGTTTTTCGGTCGGCTGGTCTGAGGGGATGCAGCGTTTCGCCGGTCAGCCGCTCAAAACCATCGCCGTCACCTTTGACGGGCGCACCCTCAGGGGCGAATTGATGCTGACGCGCTTTGGACTGGAAGGCGGGGCCGTCTATGCCTTGAGCGGGTCTTTGCGTGAGGCCATCGCGCGTCACGGCCACGCCGACCTGCTGATCGATCTCAAGCCTGATCTCAGTGCCGGTCAGGTGATCTCGAAGCTGGGCCGCGCCTCGCCCAAGGACAGCCACAGCAATCGCCTGCGCAAGGCGCTGGGCCTGAGCCCCGCCGCCATCGCCCTGATGTTTGAAACCGGCGCTACTGATGCCAAGGCCGTCACGGTGCGCCTGACCGCTATGCAGGGGCTGGAGCGCGCCATTTCGAGCGCGGGCGGCGTGGCTTTCGACAGCCTGACGAACCATTTCGAGCTGAACGCCCTGCCCGGCGTCTATTGCGTCGGCGAAATGCTCGACTGGGAAGCCCCCACCGGCGGCTATCTGTTGCAGGCCTGTTTCTCGACCGCCGTGGTGGCCGCCCGCGCCATACTGGCCTAGCCAGTGGGCGCGGCCTTCAGATGGGCCATGTCAATATGCCAGCGCAGTTGTGCAGGCGTGGCACCATCGACGCCATTGACGCGCCGCACGATATAGTCGCCGGTAAAACGCTGGCTCTGGCCGTTGTCGAGTGTGGCCTCGACCGTCACGGGCACCGTCTGGTAGATCGAACCCGCGCCGCCCTCGGCGGGTTCGAGCTGGCCGATGGTGACCTGGGTGGAGCGCGTATGGGCAAAGCCTGCGGCGAATTTGCTGAGGCTCTGGTTGGGCGGGCCATTATCGCCCCATTGCTGCCAGGCCGTGGCGTAATCGCGGGCATTGAGGGCGGCATAATAACGTTTCACCACCGCCACGGCGGCGGCCTGGCTCTTGGGCGCAGGCTGGCAATCGGCCGGGGCCTTATCAGCGAACAGGGCGCAGCTACGGGCGATTTCGTTATCGATCATCGCGCAGCTATTGGCGGCATTGCACGGCGGATGGGTGGCGGGCGACACCGAGCGGCAGATGTGCGCACGCTTTTCGGCGGCGGCCTTACCGATCTCGGCCGCACAGGAAATGGGCCCGGCGGACGGCGACAGGGACAGGGCGGACAGGCTGGAGGAGGATGCCGACAGGCTAGCGGGGGCGGATGTAACCTCGCTGGCCTCAGGACTTGCGCTGGAAGCGGCGTTTTGTGGCGCATCTGTCTTGGCGGCCTGGCAGGCGGACAGCCCGAACATGGCCAGTCCGGCAAGAGTGTTCGCGGCCCATGTCCTGTGCAGGTTCATCATGATCTCCGGTGTGCTGATCCCAGCCGCGTCCGTCATGGTGGACACTTCCGGCGGCCAGGTCAATGCGTGTTCAGCCAGTCGGACAGGCGTTCGGACAAAGCATCGGCAACGCGGCGGATGCGGGCATGGCTGCGCACTTCTTCGTGCATGACCAGCCAGACTGGCTAGAATATTATTCTGGGGTCAGTTTGGGGGTACGAAGCGATTCGGAAATCGCCATCGCCTTGTGTAAAACGGGTTTGAGGGCTATAAAGTGGCGGACAGGGAGGGATTCGAACCCTCGGTACGCTTGCACGTACACACGCTTTCCAAGCGTGCGCGATCGACCACTCCGCCACCTGTCCATTCACTACGGGCGTACTGGCCGCCTGTCGGAAGGCGGTCTTTATACCCATGCCGCACGAAGACGCAATCCCTCATCGGCCTCTTCAACACGCTTTTTTTGTAACCATATGAGGGGCAAAGGCGTAGTTACGCTTCCCATCCGCCAGATTGATAAGGTCAAAACCATGTTTGGTCGCAAAGCCGAGATGATTGCCCCTGCCGACGCCCTGCCGGGACGGCCCGACCCGCTCGCCACCGATGCGCAACATACGGTGCTGCACAGGCCGCTGAAAGGGCCTTATCCGGCGGGTATGGAGAGCGTGGTCTTCGCTATGGGCTGTTTCTGGGGCGTGGAGCGCAAGTTCTGGCAGCAGCCAGGGGTTTATGTCACCGCCGCCGGTTATGTGGGCGGTTATACGCCCAACCCGACCTATGAGGAGGTTTGCTCCGGCCGCACCGGCCACACCGAAGGCGTGCTGGTGGTCCATGATCCGCAGAAAATCAGCTTTGGCCAACTCCTGAAGGTGTTTTGGGAGAATCACGATCCCACGCAGGGCCATCGTCAGGGCAATGACATCGGCACACAATACCGCTCGGCCATCTATCCATCCACCGATGCGCAGTATGAGGCCGCCATGACCAGTGCCGCCGAATTCCAGAAGGCGCTCAGCGCAAAAGGCATGGGGCCGATCACCACCGAGATCGTCCCCGCCGCCAGCCAGCCGCTGTTTTACTTTGCCGAGGGCTATCATCAGGGCTATCTCGACAAGAATCCTGGCGGATATTGCGCTATGAAGGGCACGGGCGCGGTCTGCGTTATCTGAGTTTGCGCAGGACTTCGGGCACCTTTTCACTCAAATCTTCGGAGATCAGGCCGGGGCCGAACAGGCGGGCCGCTTCGGCGTGAATGAAGGCGGCGGCGCAGGCCGCGTCGAAGGCCGTCATGCCCTGGGCCAGCAGCCCGCCCGCCAGCCCCGACAGCACATCGCCCGAACCGGCTGTGGCCAGGCTTGACGGTGCGTCGCGGTTGATCACCAGTCGGCCATCGGGGGCGGCGATCACCGTGTCGGCCCCCTTCAGCAACACCACCGCGCCGGATGTTTTCGCGGCGCGCATCGCATCGGCCTCACGGTCCGTCACCTCACCGAACAGCCGTTTGAACTCACCTTCGTGGGGGGTGAGCAAGACTTCACCCTCTATGGCCGCGAAAAGCGCCTGCGGCGCCTCGCGGAAAACCGTCAGGGCGTCGGCGTCGAGCACACAGGCCTTGCCTGTTTGCAGCGCCGCCAGCACCATCGCCTTCGTGCGGTCATTGACGCCCGCCGCCGGGCCCAGCACCAGCGAGGTGATGCGCGCGTCCTCCAGCAGGGCGGCAAAGGCCGCAGCATCCTTCACCACCTTCGTCATCACCGCTTCCAGCGCCGTGGCGTAAACGATCAGGCTGGCCGGATCACAGGCCACAGTGACGAGGCCCGCCCCGATGCGTAAGGCCGCGCGCGCCGCCAGCCGCGCCGCGCCGGTGTGGCTCACCGAACCGCCCAGCACCACGCAATGGCCGCGGTCGTATTTGCTGCCGTCGCGGCCGTGGGCAGGCAGACGCCAGAGGGCGGGGGAATTGTCCATAGAGGGCCTGAAACGATATTTGATTTGCAAATTATTATGACAATCGGGGGAGGATGATGGCAAGCGGCACATAAAACAAAAGCCGCGTGTTGGGAGTGAACCATGACATTGGCACTTTTGTGCGACCTGTCACAAGCGCCGGATATAGCTTTGGCGCTGGCGGTGCCGGGGCGGCGACCGGAAACCGTAGAACGTTTTCAAGCCGCCAATTGGGCGGATTTCGCCAGCGCCGTCAAGGCATGGCTCGCCGGGCAGGGCGATCCTGAACTGATGGCGGCGGCCGTTTCGGCGCGCGGCTGGGAACAGAAAGGCGATCTGCATCTGGTCGGGGTCGATTTTCGTATCGACCGCGATATGATGCGCGAACTGCTGGGCATACAGCGCGTTAATTTTCTCAATAATTTTGTGGCGCGCGCCCTGGCCGTGCCGCGCCTGCGCCGTGATGAAAGACAGCAGATCAGCGGCGGCGAGGTCAATGATGAACATGCGCTCGTCGTGATGGGGCCGCATCACGGTCTGGGTCTGGCGGCTCTGGTATCGGACGGCTTCGGCGGCTGGACGGCCCTGCATGGTGAAGGCGGCCATTCCGATATGCCGGTTAAGACCGAGCGCGAATGGCGCATTATCGAGGCGGTTCGTGCGCAGACAGGTTATGTGTCGCGCGAATCGTGCATTTCAGTGGCCGGGCTGAAAGCCATCTGGCAGGCCCTGCACCGTCTGGAAGGGCGGCCCGCGCCCGATATGACGCCCGCCGCCATCCTTGATGCCGCCCGCAGAGGTGAGGCCACGGCGCGTGAAACCCTCGATATCATGACCGGCTTTCTGGCGGGCATGGCCGGAGATGTCGCCCTGATCATGGGGGCCAGCGGCGGGGTGTATCTGACCGGCGCTTTGCTGGATATGATCGGTGATCAGTTCGATACCGAGCTGTTCTGCCGCCACTATCTCGATAAGGGGCCGCGCGCCGCCTATGTGCGCGAAATTCCGGTGTTTCGCACCCTGGCAGCCGATATGGAATTGTCGGGTCTGGCCACCTTGTTCGAGTAGACAGCAGGCGGCAGGTCTTTACCATGCCCTGATATTGGGCGGCGCATTCGCCATCCGTCACTTATGGCAATGTGGATAATGTCCTTCCGGTCGCGGACATAAGGCGACAGTTGGAGAGGCGATGCCGCCTGCTGAAGCCCTGATGCGTGATGCGCCGCCTGAAGCCCCATCCGCGCCGCATAAAACCTGGCTGAATGACTTCATATGGCGCGACGGACGCATTGTGATCCGCAAGACCGGAATCGAAGTTCGCCTGAATGGCCCGGTTCTGAATGAAATTTTCAATTGGGCCATCTATCTGGGACTGCTGAATATCATGTCCTTCGCCACGCGCCTGAACGGTCGCCCGCGCCCGCGTCTGTGGTTTGCGCCTGATCGTCCGCGCGCCTGGTATCTGTTACGCGGGGCAGCTATGTGGGGTGGCATTGATCTGGCGACAAGCGCCGGGAATGCCGATGCTTGCGTCTATTTTGATGACAGCACGATAGGCGGGCCTCAGGCCTTTCCCGCCATGACCAGCCTCAATGCCACATGTACCAATATCTCCAAGAGCCATGTCGCTCAGGTTTTCAAAGATGTGTTCGGCTATCCGCTGGCGCTCGATCCGCTGACAGCGCAGGGCGAGATTGTCGAGAAGCCTGAGACAAACGGCGTTCATGGCGGGCGCGTTATCACGGCGCCCTGTGCGCCGCGTCCCGGTTTTGTGTATCAGCGCCTCATCGATACACGCGATGACGAAGGTTGCTGCCATGATCTGCGCACGCCCTGCGCCGGTGGCGAGGCCGTGTTGGTCTGGGTCAAAGTGAAAACGCCGCAGGGCCGGTTTTCGATCCATAATCGCCGCGCCTATCTGGCCGATATGGCCCAGACCTATACGCCGAAGGAACAGGCCCTGATCCGGCAATTTACCGCACGCATGGGGCTGGACTGGGGCGGGCTCGACATATTGCGCGACCGCTCCGACGGCCGCATCTATATCGTTGATGTCAACAAGACCGATCTGGGCCCGCTGATCGCCTTGTCCTGGGGTGACAAAATCCGTTCGATGAACCGGCTGGCGCGCGCCTTGCGGCGGTTGGTGGCGCGCTGAGGCGGGGGCATAAGGCTTATCGTCTGCTTGCCGGACATCCACGGCTTCCGGACAGCACTCTTATCCGTGAATGGTTATGGTGCCTGTCCATACAAGGGAGTCCCTATGTTTGACGCAATCGACGGGCCGCAGAGCCTGTCAAAGCCGGTTGAAGGCGTAAGCGAGCTGTTCCGGGCCTTCATCCGTGAGAAAAGTTTTCCGTGCGTCGGAGCCAGATCGGCTCTGGCCCGTCATCACATGCACATTATGGAAGCCGGAGATATAAGGTGTCCGCGTGACGACGCCGCCATCTTCGACAGACTGGCCGGTTTTGCTGCCGATTTTGCTGCCAGCCCCGACCTGTTTCAATCCTTCGTCGTGATCTTCGCTACAGGCGACGCCTTGTCGGAAGAGGCTTTCGAGCAGGCCCTGTGGGCGCGCATTCAGGCGCTGCACGATCTGGATGTGGCGCGTGGCTATGCCTATGACCGGCGTGTCGGCAGCGATCCGGCAAGATCCGATTTTTCATTGAGCTTCGCTGGCGAGGCCTTTTATCTGGTAGGCCTTCATCCGGGCGCCAGCCGTCCGGCGCGGCGCTTTTCGGCACCCGCTGTCGTCTTCAACGCCCACGACCAGTTTCAGCAATTGCGCGCTGATGGCCGTTATGAGACGTTGCGCGCCAGCATTATCGGCCGTGACATCGCCCTGGCCGGAGCGCCCAATCCCATGCTGTCGCGGTTTGGCGATACTTCCGAAGCCGCCCAATACAGTGGCCGTCATGTCGGTTCCGACTGGCAATGCCCGTTTAGAGCAAGATGACTTTAGATAGACTCGTCATCTCGCTCTAAGTCTTTGCTTACGCATCATGTTTTTCCAAAAAGTGGCATCCACTTTTTGGCATGATGCTCTAAACCCTGATCGGAAAACAGACTTATGACCCATATTATCGCGCCGCGCAGCGGGACGGCCTTTCGTTTGAACAAGGGGCAGAGGCTGCGCGTGATCGATCCGCAGGGCGAACAGGTATCCGATATGCTGGCCTTCAACGCCGATGATACCGCCGAGGTAATTTCATCGGGCCGCACGCTCGACTATGCCTCGAAACTGTTTCTGACGACGGGCGATCCGCTCTATTCCAACCGCAGTCGTATTATGCTGCGCATTGTCGAAGATACGGTCGGACGGCATGATTTCCTGCTGACGCCGTGCTCAAAAGATACGTTCCGCATCATCTATGGCGATACCCATCCGCATCAGGGCTGTTTCGGCAATCTGTCGCACGCCTTGCAGCCTTACGGCATCACGCCCGATCAGATTCCGGTGGCTTTCAATATCTTCATGAACGTTCAGGTCAACGGGCAAAGCGGCGCTCTGACGGTGGATCCGCCGCTCAGCAAGGCCGGGGATCATATCCTGTTCGAGGCCGATATGGATCTGATCGTGGCCCTGACCGCCTGTTCGGCCCTGCAATCCAACAACTACGCTTTCAAGCCGATTCACTATGAGATCGAGGGCGGCTGACGCGCCGCTGTCCTATTCCAAGGGCGACTGCCCGTCGTCGCGGATGCGACGAGCCATGCGGCGTTTGAGCTGCAAATAGTGCATAATGCCAACCTGCACATCGATAGGTTCCACTTTTGGGGATGCGCTTATGCCGCACTTTCCCTGCGATCCTTGCCATCCGATACCACAACCCGATTGCGACCGGTGGCCTTGGCGCGGATCAGGGCTTCGTCGGCCAGCTTGATCAGGCGGTTCGGCGGGCCGTGCTCGGGCGTGGTGGCAAGGCCCAGCGATACCGATATGGCGTCGAGATTTTTGTTGTCGTGCCGAACCGCGAGGGCGGCGATCCTCCGGCGGATGGTTTCGGCACGCTCCTGCGCCTGGGCGCTGGTCAGGCCGGGCATCAGCAGGGCAAATTCCTCACCGCCATAGCGGAAGGCCATGCCGTGTTCGCGGGTAATGCCCAGCAGGGATTCGCCGACCGCGCGCAGCACGGCGTCACCGGCGTCATGGCCATGCTCGTCATTGAAGCGCTTGAAATGATCGACATCGACCATCAGGCAGCTCAGCGGCTTGTCCAGCCGTTCGGCTTCGGCCACGGCCGCCGCCAGACGGTTTTCCAGCGAGCGCCGGTTGGCCAGCCCTGTCAGCGGATCGACCATCGCCATTTCGCGCAGGGTTTCGCGCAGTTTCAGATTGCTGAAGGCCAGGCCGATATTTTCCGCCAGCATGACAAGATAGGTTTCGGGTATGCCGTCCAGCGCCGATTCCGTCAGCGGTTCCAGATAGAGCAGGCCGAGGGTTTCGCGTTGCGCGGTCAGGGGCAGGCAGATTGAATCGACGGGTATGCCATCCTGAGACTGAACATGTTCGCACGGAATATCGATCTGCTGGCCCGATGGCCGGTGTGGAACCCCGCGACGCAGGGCCCAGCAGCCAAGCGGGGAAAACTCGCTGCGCGAATGGACGGGCGACTGCCACGAACAGGCCTCCACCATCGCACCGCGTTTTTCGTCCATCAGATAGAGGCGACCGGCGAGGGCGGGGGCAATTTCCGGCACGAAGCGCTGGATCACGTCTTCCAGATCCTTGCGGCTGTCGCAGCCCTGCATACGCTGCGTCATGCGCGCAATCAGGTCGCGCATCGAAAATTCCAGGTCGCGCTCGCGTTCGAGCCTTTGCCGTTCGAGTCCGTTTTCGCGGAAAATGCCGATAGCCTGGGCCATATCACCGATTTCATCGACCTGACCCAGCGAAGGCGGCACGGCGGCATAGTCCTGCACCGCCAGCCGGGCGATCACGTCGCTTAGTCGGATAACCGGGCGCAGAACCCGCCGTTTGAACACGAAATAGAGCACGCACAAAAACAGCAGGGCGGTGATGGCGAGTGTCAGTTCGGACACCGTGCGCCAGACCTTGGCGATGCGCGTGGCGGCATCGACCTCGGCAGAGGTGCGCTGGTCGAGCTGGGTTTGAAACTGCTCGAACTGGTTCTTGACGCGATCAAGCTCGCGTTCATATTCCGGGCCGAACAGAAGGGTGCGGGCGCGATCGCGGTCGCCCTGCTTCCAGGCTTCGATGGCGGCCATCTGCTCATCGTGCAGAGTGTCGCTCCAGCGCATGGCGTCCTTCAGAGCCGCCAACTCGCTGAAACTGGCACCGGCATCCCTGACGCGGCGGGTTCTGTCATCCAGCGATTGCAGGGCTTTCGCCTGTTGATCATAGACGATGAGCGTATTGGGCGCGCCCGTAATCACATATTGGCGCGCCAGCCCGGTCTGGGCGTACATGTCTTCGTCGAGTTGCGCGGTCAGGGCGTCCAGTTGGTAACGCTGGGCGACGGCGGCCCGTTCATTATCCTGGGCGTTGGCGGCGAACAGCATGGTGCCGCCCGACATCAGGGTGAGGATAAGGGTGGCCCCGTAGGCCCAGTTGGTGATGGTGGCGAGTTTCATATCTCCCTCTTACAGAGATATGTTTTCCGTCCCGTTAAGTGGCGGAGAAAAGACTCAGTGTCCGTTAGTGCTTTCGCAGCTATCGGAGCCGCGCAGGCGCGTGACCCATAAGGGTTCGATATAGCGATCACCATCGCGGAAACCGGGCGCGCAGCCTTCGGGCGTGGTGGCGGAATTGCGGTTGTGGCTCAGATCGAGCATCACCGCCGCCGAGGTGGAGGTGCCTGTGCGACGGCCATAACCATAGCGCCCATAGCCGCCATAGCCATAATCGCCATAGCCATAGCCCCCATAACCATAACCACTGTTTTTGCCGTAATCGGTCTGGCTGACGGCCAGACCCAGTATGCCATTGTCGCCCACCGGCATGACGGCGGTGGCATAGGCGCTGCGATAGCCGCCCGTGCCGATGCTGACGCCTGCCGATCCATGCACAAGGCTCAGCGCGGTGGGGGCTTTTTGCAGCGGGACATAAGAGGCACTGCCCGCAGTCCCGCCATTGGCGGACGTGGTGCCCGACGACGCCGCATCGCCGGAAAGGACGGCGGGTGGTGCCGTCCGGGCCGTGGACACCACTTCTTCGTCAGCAGCTATGGCGGGCAGGGATATCAGGCCCGCTGCCACGATCATGGCCGCCAGCTTTGCTGCCAAAGTCTGATGAGTTGCAATCATGGCCCTACCTCCGCAGGTCAAGACTGCACCCTTGATGTAACCGAATTATGGCGAGCCTTCGCCATATTGCATTCATCAGGCGTTCATGGCGGATGCACCATACTACCCCCGCATTGCTATTTTATACCCGCTTGCCCATCCTGTCGGTCACGCGCGAAAACGCCACATGAAGGAGACGCTCTATGTCCTCGAAACTAATTTTAATGGCCGCCACGGCTGCTCTGGCCCTGGGCGCGCCGCTGGCGGCCCATGCCCAATATTCCACCCAGGCCTATGACGGCTATTGTTACGCACGCAAGTCTGACGCCAAGACCAATGGCGCGGTGCTTGGTGCCGTGGTCGGTGGACTGGCCGGATCGCAGGTGTCGAAGCACGAACGCGGTCTGGGCGCGATCGGTGGCGCTGTGCTGGGCGGGGTGGTCGGTTCGCAGATCGGCAAGTCGTCGGTCAAGTGCTACAACGGTGCCTATTACAGCTATAGTGGCCGCTACTATACGCCGCCCGCCGCGCCCGATGGCTATGAGGTTCTGTACTTCAAGGATCGCCCGACCACCGGCTATTATGACCATGTCTATAATTCGGCACCCACCGCGCCGAGCGGCGGCTATGGCGATCACAGCCAGCCCTATAATAGTCAGCCTTATAATGACAACAGCGACTATCAGAATCGCAACAATAACAGCCAATATGACAATAACGGCCGCTATGGTGATCAGCGTCCCGGGCAGCGTCAGGAAGGCTTTCAGGACGCGCGGGGCCAGTGGCACTACGGCGCGCCGCGCGCCTTTGGCTGGCAGGACGATAACGGCGTCTGGCACACGGGCAATATCACCTATGGCTGGCGTGATTCACGCGGCACCTGGCACGTCGAAAACAACAACCAGAATACCGGCTATTCCCCCAATAACTGACGCTTAAAGCGGGCGCTTCCCACGAAGCGCCCGCTTTCGTATTTCAGCCATAGATCAGCCCGCGGGTGATCCGCTGGTTTCGCTGTCCGTGCCGGGCAGGGGCAGGCCGATATGCACCAGCCGCCAGTGGGTGAGGCCGTGGCGCTCGAAGGTGAAGGTGGTGGTGCCGTGTATCTCGTCGCTGACGGTCAGCCGGACGTGTTCGAGAGAGAAAAAAACGACATGCGGGCGTGGGGGTTTGGCCTCATAACCGGCGGGATCGAACCGGTCGGCATCCTCAGCCTGGCCATAGGTCAGGCCCAGCAGGGCGCGCGGCGTCAGATAGGCATTGGGATCGATGGGCGGCGGCGCAGGCTTGGCCGTTTCGGGATGGACAAGGTCGCTGAAGGCGCGGCCCACGGAATCGGCGACGTTTTTCAGCGCGCTGCCGGTGGCGCCGACCGGATCATTAAGCGCATCGGGCGCAGGGGCGGCCACGCCCTGGCGTCCGGCCTCCAACTGGATGCGCAGACTGGTGCGGACGGCGTCGAAATCGACCAGTTCGGCCAGGGAGCCAATGTCCTGGCTCTTGCAGGCGCTGCGGATGTCGTAAAAAGCCAGTGTGGGAGCAAAATAGAACAGCGCCGCCGCCCCCGCCACGATCACCACCAGCAGAAAACTCAATAGTCTCGACACGGATCTACCCCTCGCATCCTATCGGTTAACCCTGTTCTAGCAGACGGGGCCGCTTCTGTCGCCTTCAAAGTCGGGCGCGCCATCCGTGCTGCCGGGCAGTGAAACAGGCGTCCGCACAGGCAAAGTCGGCTATATAAGAGTGGTATTTGCGCCGCACAAAAGCGGATTTGCAAATGCCGCGACGGAATGGCCTGAGGCGCGCGTTAAGTTGCCAGCATGGTCGTGAAGCAAACGGCCCGGTGGCTTTTCCTGCGTGCACAGCCTGAAATTGCGGTGTGTTGCGTATTCTGTCATTGATGGCCGCAGCTTGGCCGCATTGTGATGGCACAGGGCGCGGGTAAAGCCATCGGTCTGCAAATGCGCGGCCCGGTTTTTTGTTTTGGCACTCTTTTATCGAGTTCAACTGTATGACCCACTCGACTGTTTCTTCGTCCGCCCGTCGCCTCAGGAGCATGACAGGCCTGTGCGGCCTGATGCTGCTGGGCCTTGCCGGCGGCGTGCCGGCCTTTGCGCAGGATGCACCCGCCGCGACGCCAGCGAGCCCGCCCGCAGCAGCCGATGCGTCTTCGGCTGCCGCGCCTGACACTCAGAAAGGGGACGACCAGAAAAAAAGTGATGGGCCGATCACGACCGTGACGGTGGTGGGCACTAAGCCGCCCGTGCAGAACCGCATCGACCGGCAGGTTTATGACAATAGTCAGAATATCGATTCCGCTTCGGGCACGGCGGCGGACGCGCTGAACAAGGTGCCGTCGGTCAATGTCGATCCCGATGGCAATGTGACCTTGCGCGGCAATGCCAATGTCACCGTGCTGATGGACGGCAAGCCCTCGGCCATGTTGCAGGGTGACAACCGGGCCGCCACCTTGCAATCCCTGTCGTCGGGCGACATCGATTCGGTCGAGGTCATGACCAATCCCGGTGCGCAGTTCGGCTCGGACGGCACGGGCGGCATCATCAATCTGGTGATGAAAAAGAACCGCAAACCCGGCACATCGGGCGCTTTGATCGCCAATATCGGTTCGCAGGATCGCTATAACAGCGCATTGTCGATTGCGCGCAATTCGGGCAAGATGACCCTGTCGGGCGGGCTCAATGTGCGCCACGACAATCGCAATTCCAACACCTCATCCGTGCTGAATCGCCTTGATCCGACCACCGGCGATGTGGTCAGCGGCCAGAGCCAGACCGGCAAAAGCCAGAACACCATCGACAGCGCCTCGGCCAATGCCGGCATCAATTACAATATCAGCGACATCGATTCGGTCGGCGCCCAGATCAACTATGCGCGCCGCCAGTTCGATACCGATTCCGTGGCCAATTACAGCCTGACGGGGGCCTTGCCGCCGGGCAGCCTGGGCGACTATACGCGCACCTCGACCGGCAAGGGCCCGCGCGAGGATGCAGGCATCGACCTCAACTGGAACCATACGGGCGACCAGCCGGGTGAAACGCTGAAGGTCGATCTGCGCGGCAGCTCATCCGACGGCAAGACCAGTTCGGACAATCTCAACGCCTATGCCAATGGCGACAATCTGGTCGATACCAAGCTGTCGAAATCGAAGACGCAGAACGGCGTGTTCAGCGTCGATTACGCGCGCAATGTCGGGGCCAATGGCATTTTAACGACGGGGGCGCAGATCACCTATGATGACAACCACTATGTCAATGTGGCCACCGGGCCCGATCCGCTCGGTGATCCGGCCACGATCAGCAGCCAGCTTTCGAGCGATTTTGCCTATAAGCAGACCCTGAGTGCCGCCTATGTCACCTATCAAACGACGATCGGCACGAAATGGACGGTGATGGGCGGGGTACGCGCCGAGGCGCTTGATCTCACCACCCACCGCATCGATGCCGGGGTGGACAGCCATATCGCCTATACCAAGCTGAGCCCCAGCTTCTTCGCCACCTATGACCTGTCGGACGCGGGCAAGATCCGCTTCTCCTATTCGCACCGCCTGCAAAGGCCGCAGCCGCAGGATCTCAATCCCTATACGGTCTATGTCGATGCGCAGAACGTGACCCAGGGCAATCCCAATCTGCGCCCGCAGGAAACCGATTCCTACGAGCTGGGCTATGAATATACCGGCAAGAAGATCAATTATCAGTTGCGCGGCTATTATCAGAATAATACCGACAGCATTACCGACTATTCTTACTTCCTCAGCGACGGCGTTCTGCTGACGACCAAGCGCAATTTCGGCACCGGCCAGTCGAGCGGTCTGGAATTCAACCTGCAAGGCAAGCTGACGCCCAAGCTGAACGTGATGCTCAATGGCAATCTGTCGCAGCAGGAACTGGATACAGGCACGCTGGCGGGCAAGCAATCGGGCACTTCGCTGCGCGGCCGCGTCAGCCTCGATTATCAGGTGACCAAGACGGATCGCGTGCAGTTCAGCTATTTCAGCTCCGGCAAGACCCTGACCGGTCAGGGTTATCGCTCGCCCTTTATGATGGGCAATCTGTCCTATCGTCATAACTTCACGCAGAAGGTGGCGATGGTGGCTACGGTCAATGATCCGTTCCGTACCGCCAAGTTCAAAACCATCACCGACAATGGCACCGTGTTCGGTTCGTCGTCGCGTTCGTTGCAGGCCCCGACCTTCTATATCGGCCTGACCTATATGCTGGGTGGCGCGGGTAATGATCAGAGCCAGACGGGCGGACGCCACTGGGGCGGTGGTGGCGGTCATGGCCCCGGTGGCCCCGGCGGCCCCGGTGGCCCGATGTAAGCTGTTAACGAAACGGCCTGAGGCTATCGTCTCAGGCCGTTTTTCATGAGGGCTGGCGGGCGAACCAGTCGTGCAACCGCCGAATTGCGTCTTCGGTTTCCTCGGTCGAAACGGCAAAGCTGAAGCGGATAAAGCGATGGCCGTCCACCGGATCGAAATCGCGCCCCGTCGCCGCCGCCACGCCGGTGTCGGCCAGCATCCTATGGCAGAAGGCGAGGCTGTCATCGGTCAGATGGCCGACATTGGCATAGATGTAAAAGGCGCCATCGGGCGGGGCGATCCGGCGCAGCCCCATGCCGGGCAGGGCATCGAGCAGAAGCTGGCGATTGCGGGCATAGGTTGCGACATGGCCGCGCAATTCATCACCGGCATCGAGCGCGGCCAGACCAGCGTGCTGGCTGAGCGAAGGCGCTGTCAGGAAGAGATTGCTCATCAGGGCGCGGGCGCGATGGCGCAGGTCATCGGGCGCTACCAGCCAGCCGAGCCGCCAGCCCACCATGCTGAAATATTTCGAAAAACCATTGATGACAAAGGCGTCAGGTGCGTATTCAAGGATGGAATGGGCCGGGTCTGTATAGCTCAGGCCATGATAGATTTCATCGGAAACGAGGCGTATGCCGCGCCTTTGGCACATTTCGGCTATGGCTTTCAGTTCAGCGGTGGGCAGGATCGTGCCGGTCGGATTGGCCGGGCTGGCGATGATGACGCCATCGGGGGCCGGATCGAGCGCGCTGAGCGCCTCGGCGGTCAACTGGAAGCGGCTGTCCGGGCCGCACGGTATTTCCACCGGCACCTGACCCAGGGCGCGCAAGCTGTTGCGATAGGCGACATAGCCGGGTCGCGCCAGAGCGATGCGCGCGCCGGGGCGGAAGGCGGCGGATAGCGCCAGCACCAGGGCGGGCGAGGCCCCGCAGGTCAGGATGAAGCGCTCCGGCGCGATACTGAGGCCATAGTTTTCGCAATAGTGACGCGACAGGCGCTCTTTCAGCGCCGGACTTTCCCAATAGCCCATCGGATCGGCGTCGAGCACACGATGCGCCACGGCAATGGCCGCTTTGGGCGCGCCGGTGGAGGGCTGGCCGAACTCCATATGGATGACGGACGCACCTGAGGCCGCCATCGCGTGGGCGGCGCGGCTGATCTCCATCGTCAGGAAGGGCTGGATGGCGTCGGGATCTGTGTCGGTCATGCCTGCCGCTGTAGCAGACCGACGGGGGCGGCGGCAATCGCCCCCTCTCTCGTCATTGGCATTTGCCCATAAACGGAAAAGCAATGAATCACTACCGTCATCCTTCCCCGTTTACGGAGGAGGTGCCGGAGGGGAAATGCAGTAAGGCTGGCTCTACTTCGCCGGGTTCCAGACAAAACCATCGCCGCTGGCCGAGATGGTGCCGATGCCGGGGAAGGGGAAGTGCGGCGCGAACACCTCTTCGTGGCTGGCGGCCAGTTTGGTCAGTTCGGCGCGGCGCGTGGCGCGGCCCTCGGCCTTGTCGCTGTCGAAGGCGATGTTCCAGTCCGGTTCGGCCAGCGAGATGATGCTGGAATGGGCCGTATCGCCGATGTCGATCAGCCTGTCCTTGCCGGACACGATCTCATAACCGCAATGGCCGGGCGTGTGGCCGGGCAGGGCGATGGCAGTGATGCCGGGGGCCACAATATCGCCAGGCGTAAAGGGCTTCACCTGCGGGCCGATGGTGGCCACGAATGCCGCCATGCCGGGATTGCTTTTCACCCATGCCCATTCGGTGGCCGACATGCGCACCGTGGCGTTCGGGAAGGCCGGTTTGCCGTCGGCTGTGGTCAGTCCGCCTATATGATCGGGGTGGGCGTGGGTGATCAGCACATCGGTGATGGCGGCAGGACGAACCCCGGCCCTGGCCAGACTGCCCATCAGGGCGCCATTGGCCTTGGGGCCGAGGCCGGTATCGATCAGCACCAGATGCGCGCCATCCTGCACCAGCAGGGCATCGACGCTGAGGTGGATCGGGCTTTTGGGCGCGCCATGCGCCTGCAAGACATCCGCCACCGCCGCCGCCCCCTGATCGACACCGAACACCTTGCCGTCATTGGGCGGATTGAAGTCGGCGTCGTGCAGGGCGGTCAGGCGCAGCGTGCCGATCTGAAAGCTGTGCGCCTCGGCGGCGGGCACCATCTTGCCGGGTGCGTTTTGCGCCTGACAGGCGGCGGCGGCGAACAGAACCAGCAGGGCGGGGGCAAGGCGTTTCATGACATCTCTCAATGGGGTGCGGCGGTTATGAGATAACGTTTCTAAATTCTGTAAAAACAAGGCTTTAGATGCGAATTCATTTGACCCCATGCGTGGGATTTGTCAATCACAGACAAGGCAGGAGTTGAGCGCTATGCAAGACCATCATGGGCAAGACCATCATGGACATGACCACCACGGGCATGAACACCATGATCATGGGCATGGGCATGGCGGGCACGGCCATCATCATGCGCCGAAGGATTTCGGCACGGCCTTCCTGATCGGCATCGCGCTCAATTCACTGTTCATTCTGGCGGAGGTGATTTTCGGCCTGCGCGCCAATTCGCTGTCGTTGCTGGCCGATGCCGGTCATAATCTGTCCGATGTGCTGGGGCTTTTCATGGCCTGGGGCGCAGCCCTGCTGGCCAAGCAAAAACCGACGGCGCGCTATACCTATGGCCTGCGCGGGGCGACCATCATGGCGGCGCTCGGCAATGGCGTCTTCCTGCTGGTGGCGCTGGGCGGCATTGGCTGGGAGGCGATCATGCGCCTGACCCATCCGCAGGCAGCGGCAGGCGTCACAGTCATGGCCGTGGCCGGGGCGGGCATTGTGGTCAATGGCATAACGGCGCTCCTGTTCATGAGCGGCGCGAAGGGCGACCTCAATATTCGCGGAGCCTTCCTGCATATGGCCGCCGACGCCGCCGTGTCGCTGGGCGTGGTGGTGGCGGGCGGGGTGATCCTCCTGACCGGCTGGGCGTGGCTCGATCCCGTGGTCAGCCTGATCATCGCGGCGGTGATTCTGCTCGGCACCTGGGGGCTGTTGCGCGACTCGGTCAATCTGTCGCTCCAGGCCGTGCCGCCGGGCATTGATCTGGCCAAAATCTACGCCTTGCTGGCGTCGCGCCCCGGTGTCTGCGAGGTGCACGACCTGCACGTCTGGGGCATGAGCACGACCGAAAACGCCCTGTCGGCCCATCTGGTCATGCCCGACGGCCATCCGGGTGATGCCTTCCTGCACGATCTGGCCCACCGGCTGGCGCATGATCACGGCGTGCAGCACGCCACGGTGCAGATCGAGATCGGCGACGGTGAAACGCCGTGTTCGCCTTGCCCGGACATGCCGGTTTAGACAGGGCTTTCAGGCGAGTTTTCAGGCGGGGTTTCGAGATGGCGCAGATCGAGGCCGAGCGTTTCGGTGCCGAAGCGGACGAACAGGAACAGGGTCAGCACAATTGGCGCCAGAATAAAAGCCGCAACAATGCCGAGCGCGGGCACAAGCGCCGTGATGCTTAAGGATTGCGCCAGTACGCCGCCGCCCTTGGTGCAGGCAGCCACCCAGCCGGTGGCGCGGCCACGGATCTTCATCGGATACGATTCCGAAGCATAGGGCAAAAGAATGGCGATCATGCCATTGGAGCCGATGATCAGCAGGGCCACGGGCAGGACGGGGCTGGGCAACAGATGCGCTTCCAGCGCCCAGACGCCGATCAGGCCCGCCAGGGTCACCGCGATCATCGATGTCAGGGCCCATTTGGTGCTCCATCGGCTGTAAAGCCAGGTGCAGGCAAAGACGGTGGGGAAGGCGATCAGCGCCGATTCCGCCAGCAGCTTCGACGATACGGCCATCGAATAGCCTTTGGAGACGAGATCATTTGGCATCCACAAAAGCAGGCCGAAATTGATCAGCCCCCAGGCCAGGGCGGCAATGATCAGGGCGGCGGTCTTGCCGATCATGGCGGGCGTCCACAGGGTTTTCAGGCCGTCTTGAGCATGACCGTGGCCGCCATGACCGTGAGATATAACCTCGGTTTCGTCCTCTTCGTCCTCGGCCAGTTGGTGGCTGATCGTGCCGAAGCGCGCCATCACCTTATGCGCCTCATCATCGCGGCCGCGCGCCAGCAAAAACTTGGCCGATTCGGGGATCAGTCCGCCCATGCAGATCAGCAGCAGGCCAGTCGGCAGGTTGAGCAGCCACAGGATGCGCCAGCTCCAGTGCGGCACCAGCCACCACGAAAAGCCCGACGCCGCGAAATAGCCGCCCACGGCACCTAATCCGCCCACCAGGACCAGCGCCCAGCCGCGATGCTTTGACGGCATGGTTTCGGCCAGCAGGGCATAGGTGACCGGCAACATGCCGCCCGCGCCCAGCCCCATCAGGAAGCACATGGCCATATTCCATTCGAGCGACGGCATGGCACCGCAGATCGAGGTGCCGACAAAGACGACCGCTGACAGAAGAATCGACGCCTTGCGGCCATAGATGTCGGCGATAATGCCCCACAAAACCGAGCCGCAGACCGTGCCGATCAGGGCAAAAAATGGCACCAGCGCGGCATGGGCCTTGGGCACGCCATATTCGGCCACCATGCCCGGCATGACGAAGCCGAGCGCTGCGGGCTTCATCACATCGATCGTCAGAGCCACTACCAGCACGGCCATCAGCAGCCAGTGTGCACCACCCAGAGGCGCGTCTTCCGGCGCATGAACGGAGATACGCTTCGCCGCCACCACCTGCCGGGTGATGCCACGCGGCAGCAAACCATAGGCGGCCACGCCTATACCGGCCACGATCAGAAACATGCCGAAAATCATGCCGGGATCCATCGGCATACCTGCCAGATGGAAACCGTTCATGCGGCCCATCCAGAACATTGGCAGATGCAGCAAAACGCCGACGGTAACGGCTACGCAGCCAAGCCCGAAGGCCCAAACGCCACGGCGTTCAAAAAAGACTCTTGCATCCATGACCCGGCCCCCGGAAACTTATAAGCGAAGGCTTAGGTGAAATTTTAAATAAATAAAGCTTAAAATACAATCTATTGCTATTTTTCACTGTGAATATAATGTTGCTACATTGGCAACATTATATTCGTGTACGTTTCCTGAAAGTTAGGGGATGAAAGCATCACACATTAAGAAGCCCTATGCACGCTGCACATGGGCTTTCATGCCCACGAAAGACCGATATATGTAATATATATCTTGACGAAAGCCATGTGATACACCCTAATTGCGGCCAAGAAGTCGATACGGCACGCATCAGGGACATCAGGATATGCATAGTTTTTCAGAAGGCGGCGATGGGGCGGTATCGGCCCATGACCGGTTCAATCTCGGCTATATCTGGATGATTTCGGCGGTCGCGGCGCTGGGCGGTCTTTTGTTCGGCTATGACTGGGTGGTAATCGGCGGGGCCAAGCCATTTTACGAACCCTATTTCCACCTGACCTCGGAAGAACAGATCGGCTGGGCCAATAGCTGCGCCCTGCTGGGCTGCCTTCTTGGCTCGATCCTGTCGGGCGCGGTCAGTGATCGTTTTGGCCGCAAGAAACTGCTGATCGCGGCCGCGCTACTGTTCGGCGTATCGTCAGTGGCCACAGGCTGGTCGCATCAGTTCAACACCTTCGTGGCGTGGCGCATACTGGGCGGGGTGGCCATCGGCATCGCGTCCAATGTGTCGCCTACCTATATCGCCGAAGTGGCTCCGGCGCGCTGGCGGGGCCGGCTGGTGACACTGAACCAGCTCACCATCGTGATCGGCATACTGGCCGCCCAGATCGTCAACCTGCTGATCGCCGGTCATATCGCCAATGGCCTGTCCGCCGACGCCATTCGCGCCTCCTGGCAGGGCCAGTTCGGCTGGCGCTGGATGTTCACCGCCGTGGCCGTGCCGTCTCTGGTCTTTTTCGTCTGTGCCTTTCTGGTGCCGGAAAGCCCGCGCTGGCTGATCAAGAGCGGCGCGCGTGACAAGGCCCTGCATATCCTGCGCCGTATCGGCGGCGACGCCTATGCCGAGGACGAGGTGCGGGCGGTCGAGTCGGGTTTAAGCCGCGAAAGCCGCGAGCGCGGCGCGGTCAGCGAACTGTTCCGTCCGGCAATCATGGGACTGGTGCTGATCGGCATCGGTCTGGCCGTGCTTCAGCAATGGAGCGGCACCAATGTCATTTTCAACTATGCCGAGGAAATCTATCGCGGCGCGGGCTATGATCTGAGCGGGGTGATGTTCAATATCGTCATCACCGGCGCGATCAATCTGGTCTTTACGCTGGTGGCCACGGCGACGGTGGACCGGCTGGGGCGGCGCACCCTGATGCTGTGGGGGGCGGGGGCGCTCACCGTGCTGCACGGCCTGCTGGGCGCGGCCTTCTATTTCGGCATTACCGGCCCGGTCGTGCTGGCCCTGACCCTGGCCGTCATCGCCGCCTACGCCATGTCGCTGGCCCCGGTCACCTGGGTGCTGCTGTCGGAAATCTTCCCCAACCGTATCCGCGGACTGGCCATGTCGGTGGCTGTATCGGCCCTGTGGATCGCCTGTTTCGCCGTCACCTACACTTTCCCGATCCTCAACCGCCAACTGGGCGCGGCGGGCACATTCTGGTGTTATGGCGTCTTTTGCCTCGCCGGCGTCATCTTCATCGCCCTGACCGTGCCGGAAACGCGCGGCCGGTCGCTGGAAGAGATCGAAGCCCAGCTCACCCGGCGCAAATAGGGCGGTCATGATGTCTCTGAAAGTCCTGTGGATCGGCCTTGTGCTGGCCTTGCTGTCGCCCATGCCGGTCATGGCCGAAACCGTTCATGCCGATGCGCGCGCTCAGCCCGCCGCGCCGGTCAGCAGCCAGTTGCACATGGGGGCATCGCAAGCACCGGATGGCTCAACCATCGGCATCAATAACCGCTACCTGACCCGCAACGGCCAGCCGTGGCTGCCGGTGATGGGTGAGTTCCACTATGCCCGCGTGCCCGCCGATGAATGGGATGTCGAAATCCGCAAGATGAAGGCGTCGGGCGTCGATATTATCTCGACCTATGTCGTCTGGCAGTATCACGAGGAAAAGCCGGGCGTGTTCGACTTTTCCGGTGACCGCGACCTGCGCCGTTTCCTGCAACTGTGCGCCCGCAACGATATGAAGGTGGTTTTGCGTCTCGGCCCGTGGGCGCATGGCGAGGTGCGCTATGGCGGCCTGCCCGACTGGCTGGTCGCCCAGACCCCGACGCGGCAGAACGACCCCGTCTATATGGGGTTCGTTGAGCGCTACTGGCAGCACGTCTATGATCAGGCGAAGGGGCTGTTGTTTAAGGACGGCGGGCCGGTCATCGCCATCCAGCTTGAAAACGAATATAATCAGGGCGGGCCGGGACGCGGCGCCGATCATATCGCTGCCCTGAAAGACATGGCGCGCCGGATCGGCTTCGACGTGCCGCTCTATACGGTGACGGGCTGGAACAATGCCATCTATCCCAGCGGCGAGGTTGTGCCCGTCTTTGGCGGCTATCCCGATGCGCCGTGGGGCACGGGCCAGACGCAATCCCCGCCCAGCGAAGTCTATAGTTTCCGCTTTTCCAGCCGCGTGGCGGGCGAAACCGGCGCGCAGACCGTGGCGACGGGCAAGGGCACGGCCATGACCGATATGCAGACGACGCCGTTTCTCGGTGCGGAATATGCGGGTGGCCTGCCGATCATGTACCGTCGCCGCACCCTGGTCACCGCAGATGATATTGCCGCTATGGTGCCGGTGCAGCTCGGTTCGGGCGTCAATCTCTACGGCTATTACATGTATCATGGCGGGCGCAATCCGGCGGGCGACACCACCTTTGAAGAAAACGCCCTGATCGGCGGCTTTAACGATGTGCCGATCATCAATTATGATTTTCAGGCCCCGTTCGGTGAATATGGTCAGGCCCACCCCGTTCTGGCCGCCATCCGCCCTTTCAACCTGTTCCTCAACAGCTTCGGCGACCGGCTGGCCCCGATGGCGGTTCATGCCCCCTCAGAGCTGCCGCAGGGCAAGGACGACCTGAACACCCTGCGCTGGGATGTCCGCTCGCTGGGCGACAGCGGCTTTATCTTCGTGGGTAATTATCTGCGCCAGTATGCGATGGCCGCGCACACCGATGTGCGTTTCGACATTGATCTGCCGGACGGGCGGCTGCAATTTCCATACAGGCCGGTAAAGGTGGCCGACGGGGACTATTTTATCTGGCCCTTCCGTTTCGACCTCGACGGTATCCGGCTCGACTGGGCGACGGCCCAGCCACTGACCCGGATCGTGGATGGGGCGGGCCACGCCACCTACGTCTTTGCCGCCAGTGACGGGATCGCACCGGAATTTGCCTTTGACGAAGGCGTAGCGCTGAAAACCGCTTCCGGCCATGTGTCGCACCATGACGGGCGGCTGATCGTCAGTGCCATCCGACCGGGCAGGGGAGAGGCGCTGCGCCTGCGTGCCAATGGCCATGACGTGTCGGTCATCGTGCTGTCCGCCGCCGATGCGCAATCCGCCAGCGTCGTCGATTTCGCCGGAAGGCGGCGGCTGGTGCTGACCCCGGCTACCGTCTTCGTTGGCGATCATGGCGACCTCACCCTGCGTTCCGAGGGCAAGAGCGATTTCGACGTGCAGGTCTTTCCGGCTTTGGCGGGGAAGCCTGCGGCCAGCCTGCCGCTCACATCGGGCACGTCGGGGGGCACATCGGGGCTGTTCCAGACCTGGCGCGCGCAGGCCAAAGCGGTCAGCCTGACGGCTTCGGTGCAGCCATTGCGTCCGGCGGGTAAGGCGCCGCCCGTCATGATCGGCGGACGCGCACATGCCGCGCTCCAGCCCTATCCCGAACAGTTCGGCGTGGCGGCGGCGTGGCAGATTTCCGTGCCGCCCCATGCGCTAGACGGACTGAGCAACCTCTATATGCACATCCGTTATCGCGGCGATATTGGCCGCCTGTTTGGCAAGGGCGCGCTGCTCGACGACGATTTCTGGTCGGGGCCGGACTGGGTGGTGGGGCTGAAGCGTTTTCCCGATCTGTTGAAAGCCCCGCTGACCCTGACCGTCATGCCGCTGCGGGCGGACGCGCCCATCTATATCGACGCCCGTTATGCGCCTGATTTCAAAGGTCAGCCGCAACTGGCCGAGCTGAAAGGCGTCGATCTGGTGCCGGAATACCAGTTGGTGCTGACGCCGCCCACGCGGTAGCGGTTTTAAACCCGGCCCTGTTCGTCGCGCTGAACGCGCTCCATCAGGTCGAGTGCGCCCTGAATCAACTGGCGCATCTGCGTTTCGGCGGCGGACGGGTTGCCGGCCAGAATGGCGTCGGCGACGCGCTTGTGGTCGAGGGCGCTGGCGAAGCGCACACCCTTCAGGTCATTGGTCTTGCGGATGCTGAAACGCAGGGCCGTGGCGATCATTTCGCGGTGCTGGCGGTAAAAACGGTTGCCGCTGGCGTCGAGAACGGCGGCGTGAAAGGCGATGTCGGCCTCCAGCGGGTCGTCGAGGCTCTGATCGGCGGCGAACATGCGGTCGATGGCGGCGGCGATTCCGGCCCGTTCGTCATGGGTGGCGCGTTTCGCGGCCAGGGCTGCCGCCCCCGGTTCGATGCTCAGGCGGATTTCGGTAAATTCGATCAGCAGCGACAGTGAGAAATCGCGGCCCAGAAGCCAGCGCAGCACATCGGGATCGAGCAGGTTCCATTTGCCTTCGTCATTGATGACGATGCCGCGCCGCCGTCTTGAGGTCAGGAGCCCCTTCGAGGTCAGCATCTTCACGGCTTCGCGCGTCACGGTGCGCGCCGCGCCATAGGTTTGCGACAACTCGCTTTCCTTGGGGAAGGGCCCGTCATTGAAGCGCCCGGTGACGATGGCGACGCCGAGGTCGTGGACGATGGTTTCCGTAATATTGGCCGGTTCGCTCCGTCCACGCATATTCCCGGCTCCGGTTTGACCATGAGAGGTCATGTCCGCCTGATTATCACGATATGGCGGCAATACAACAGACGACCATCATCAGAGCTTGGCCAGACGCCCGCCATCGGCCACCAGACTCGATCCGGTGATGAAGGCCGCCTCCGGGCTGGCCAGAAAGGCGACGGCGGCGGCGATGTTTTCAGGCTGGCCGACATCTTCGGGCAAAAGCACTTCTGCGCCCGATTGGATATTGGGGCTGGCCCACAGCATGGGCGTATCAATCGCGCCGGGCAGGACGGCATTGGCGCGGATGCCCAGCGGCTTGCCTTCGATGGCGGCAGTGCGGGTCAGCGAAGTGAGCGCCGCCTTGGCCGCCGCATAGGGGGCGACATTGGCCGAGGTTTGAAAGGCGTGGATGCTCGACACATTGACGATGGCGCCGCCCGCCTTCATGTGGCGGAAGGCTTCGCGCGTGAAATGGACAGCCCCCATCAGATTGACGCCCAGATAATGCTGCCAGTCCGCGCCGGTCAGGTCGATGATCGGCTTATAGATCATGGCCCCGGCTACATTGACCACCACGTCGAGGCGGCCAAAGCGGTGCAGGGCCGTGGCGCAGGCCGCCACCACCTCGGCCTCGACCGACACATCGCACGCGGCCATCACCACGGCGGGCGCGCCCAGGCTTTGCAGATCGTCGATGGCCGGATTGTCAGGGGCGGCCTTGGGTTCGACGAGCATGAGGTTTGCGCCTTCACAGGCAAATTGCCGGGCGCAGGCCAGACCGATGCCGCCCAGTCCGCCGGTGATGATGATGACCTTGTCCTTGAAGCGCATGATCCACCCTATGCTCGTAAACCCGCAGCTAATACCAACTTGCGCAGCCCAGAACCTATTTGGGTGCAAGTTGGTATTCGCATTTTTTTGCAGCTCAAGCGCCGCATGGCTCGCCGCATCCGCGGCGACGCGCAGTCGCGCTTGCCAAGCTGCGATGAGTCAAAGCATCGCAGCTTGGTATAAGCCCGTTATAGGATTGAAAACAACAGCGTCAATATATAATATATATTGCAAAGTTGAAAAACAGGAAGGCCACACATGACCCAAGCCCCCTTGAACCGCCGCGCCTTTCTGGCTGCGGGCGGCGCTGCCGCCGCTACGCTGGCCCTCTATGCCCGTTCGGTTCCGGCCCAGCCCGTCAGCGAAGGGGCCTTATCGCTGGCCGGGACATGGCGGTTCGCGCTTGACCGCGACGATAAAGGCGTAACGTCGGGCTGGTTTGGGCGTCATCTGACGGGCGAGGCCGATATTCAACTGCCCGGTATTCTGCAAACGCAGGGCTATGGCGATGAGATCACCGCCGAAACCCAGTTCGTGGCCGCCCTGCCGCGCGACATGCGCTGGTATCTGCTGCCGCAATATAAGGCCTATACACAGCCCAGCCATGTCGAAGTGCCCTATCTGTCGCAGCCGGTGCGTCACTATCTTGGCGTCGCCTGGTATCAGCGCGACATAGATATTCCGGCGGCGTGGGCGGGCAAGCGCGTTACGCTGGGCCTTGAGCGCACGCGCTGGCGCACCGATGTCTATATCGACGACCGGCTGGCGGGCAGCAATCGTTCGCTGGTCGCGCCGCACGATGTCGATCTCGGCCTGCTGACACCCGGAAAGCACCGCCTGTCGATCCGCATCGACAACCGGATGCAGGACCCGCCCTACCGCCCGGACGGCCATTCGGTGTCGGACGCTGAAGGCGCGACCTGGAACGGCATTGTCGGGCGGATCGAACTGGCCGCCACCACGCCGGTATGGATCGACGATGTGCAGGTTTTCCCCGATCTGGCCGCGAAATCGGCGCGGGTGCGCGTGCGCCTTGGCAATCTGACTGGCAAGCCGGGCAAGGGCGTGCTGAAGGCGGGCGCGGTGTCCGTGCCGGTCAACTGGACGAAGGATGGCGCCGAGGCCGTGCTGGATGTGCCCATGCCGGACGCGCAGGCCTGGTCGGAATTCACGCCTGTGCTGCAAAGCTTAAGCGTGATCCTGACGGGGCCGCAGGCCGACGACCGCCGCGACGTGCGCTTCGGGATGCGCGAGATCAGGGCTGACGGCCAATATATCCGCCTGAATGGCGAGCTTTTGAATTTTCGCGCCACCCATGATGGCGGCGGTTTCCCGCTGACCGGCTATCCGGCCACCGATGTGGCGACATGGGCGCGCATCATCGCCATCTGCAAAAACTGGGGGCTGAACGGCATCCGCTTCCATTCGTGGTGCCCGCCCGAAGCCGCCTTCATCGCTGCCGACGAGGCCGGTTTCTACCTCCAGCCCGAATGCGGCATGTGGAACAGCTTCGATCCCGATGGCAAGATGCTGGCCGTGCTGAACGATGAGACGCAGCGTCTGCTGAAAGCCTATGGCAATCACCCGTCGCTGATCATGCTGGCCGCAAGTAATGAGCCCGCCGGCCATTACGCCGAACAGCTTCCGGGTTGGGACAGGGCGTGGCGCGAAGCCGATCCGCGCCGCCTCTATACGGACGGGACGGGCCGTTGGGCGCCGCCGCCGGGCGGGCCGGGCACGCCGTTCGCCGCCGACTATCTCATTACCGGCGGGCTGGCGCGCGGTCCCAGAGGCTGGTTCGGTTCCGATTACGAAGAGAGTTTGCGCAAGGTGCGGCAGGGCGCAAGCCTTCCCTGCATCGGCCACGAGGTCGGGCAATGGTGCGCCTATCCCGATTTTTCCGTCATCGACAAGTTTTCCGGCAAAGGGGATTACGCCGCCTTCGCCGATGGCATCGGTTCGGGCAAAGAACCCTATATGCACCCTGGCAACTATATCATCATGCGCGATTCCGCCGAGGAACATGGGCTTTTGCCGCGCAACAAGGCGCTGGCGCAGGCATCTGGCCGGTTTCAGGTCGCCTGTTACAAGGAGGAGATCGAGGCCAATCTGCGCACGCCCTCCTATTCGGGTTATGAACTGCTCGACCTGCACGACTATCTGGGGCAGGGCGGGGCGCTGATCGGCATGCTCGACGCCTTCTGGGAAGAAAAAGGCTATGTGACGCCCGAAGCGTTCCGCCAGTATAACGGCGCCACCGTGCCGCTGGCGCGGCTGAAAGACCGGGTGTTCACCAGCGACCAGACCTTAAGCGCCGACATCGAGCTGGCCCATTATGGCCCCGCGCCGCTTCAAGGCATCGCGCCCGTCTGGCGCATCACGGATGCAGCGGGCAAGGCCGTGGCGTCGGGCGTCCTGCCGGTGCGCGATGTGCCGCGCGGCAAGAATCTGGCGCTCGGCACGGTGACGATGGCGCTTGCCCATCTGCCCGCCCCGGCGGCCTACCGGCTGGAGGTGGCGCTGCAAGGCACGGCGTTTGGCAATAGCTGGCCGTTCTGGCTCTATCCGGCAGAGGTGAAGGCGTCCGTGCCGGAGGGCGTGACCGTCACCGCGTCGTGGGATGCGGCGAAGGCGGCTCTGGCGGCGGGCGGGCGCGTCCTGTTCCTGTCGGGGGCACCCGATCAGCCGGTGCCCGATCTGGCCCTGACGACGGTGCCGGTGTTCTGGAACCGCCTGATGAACCCCAGGCGCACCTGGATGCTGGGCCTGCTTAATGACGCCGATCATGCGGCGCTGCGCGGTTTCCCGACCGAGGCGCATTGCGACTGGCAATGGAGCGACCTGCTGGCCAGAACCACAGCGATGAATGTCGAGGCCCTGCCGCGTGACCTGACGCCTGTGGTGCAGCCGATCGACGACTGGAACCGCAATCTGCGTCTGGCCATGCTGTTTGAATGCCGGGTGGGGCAGGGCAGGCTGATGGCGACATCGTTCGACCTCAGCGAAGCGGGCCTGTCCGGCCATGCCGGTGCGCCGTCGCTGAGGCGTTCCCTGTTCGACTATATGGCGTCGGAGGCCTTCCAGCCGCAGACCGCGATTGCGCCTGACGCGCTCGATGGCTGGCTGGCGACGCGCTATGTGGCACCGGTCACGGTCACCACGCCGCCCGCCACCAGTGATATTGTGGATCCCGGCCAGATCAGGACGCAATAGGGCAAGGCAGGCCTTTCAGCCCTGACGGTCAAGCGCCGCCCGGTCAAGGACGTTCCTGACCCGGGTTGCCAGTTCTTCCAGGGTGAAGGGCTTGCCGATCAGTTCGACGCCTGCATCGAGCACGCCATTATGGACGATGGCGTTGCGCGTATAGCCGGTGGTGTAGATAACGGGCAGGCCGGGGCGATGTTCGTGCGCCAGATCAACCAGCTTACGGCCATTCATGTCCGGCATGACGATGTCGGTGAACAAAAGGTCGATGTCCGGCCTGTCCTTCAGCAGGGTCAGGGCGGTACGCGCATTGTTGGCTTCGAGTACGCGATAGCCGAGATCGCTCAGGGCGGCGGTGGAAAACTGCCGCACCAGATCTTCATCATCGACAACAAGGATCAGTTCACGGCCCTCGGCTGCGGGCAGGCTGTGCGTATCCTCGTCATCGGGCGTGTCCAGTGGGTCGCCGGTGTGGCGCGGCAGGTAGATTTTGATGGTCGTGCCCTGAGCGGACTCGGAATAGATCTTGATGTGACCGCCTGACTGTTTGACAAAGCCATAGACCTGGCTGAGGCCGAGGCCCGTGCCCTTGCCCACCTCCTTGGTCGTGAAAAACGGATCGAACGCCTTGGCGATGACGTCGGGAGTCATGCCCGAACCTGTATCGGTGATGGCGATCATCACATATTGCCCCGGCGCGAGGCCGACCTCTCTGGCCGTATAGCGCTGGTCGAGATGGGCGTTTTGCGTTTCGATGGTCAGGCGTCCGCCGCCCGGCATGGCGTCGCGTGCATTGACGGCGAGATTGAGCAGAACGTTTTCAAGCTGATTCTGATCGACATGCAGCCGCCACAGGCCGCCAGCCAGCACGGTTTCAAGCTGGATGTCGGCACCGAGCGAATGACGAAACAGATCCGACATGCCAGCCACCAGCCTGTTGGCGTCGGTCACATCGGGCTTCAGTGGCTGCTGGCGCGAAAAGGCCAGCAGGCGCTGGGTCAGGCTGCCGGCGCGGCGCGCCGCCTCCAGCGCCGAGGAAATCAGGCTCTTGGCGCGCGGATCGCCGATGGTGGTGCGGCGGTCGAGCAGTTCCAGCGAGCCCGAAACGACGGCCAGCATATTGTTGAAATCGTGGGCCACGCCGCCGGTCAACTGGCCGACAGCTTCCATTTTTTGCGCCTGACGCAACTGGTCTTCGGCCTCGCGCAGCCGGGCCTCGCTGCGCATACGTTCGCTGACATCAAAAACGAACTGATAGGCCCCGACCTGCTGGCCGTTTTCATTGTAGAGCGGGTTGAACTTCATTTCATAGAAGCGCTGGTCGATCCTGGGATCGCCATATTGCGCGACGAGGGTAAAGGCCTCACCCGTCAGGGCGCGTCGCCAGACCTGTTCGACCGTCGCCTGCTGTTCGGGAATGTGGCGCAGCGCTTCCAGCATATTGTCGCCCACCTTCGGGCGGACGCCATAGATGCGTTCGAATTCTTCGCTGGCGGCGCGGTTGATCGCCAGCCAGTTGAGAGCGTTATCGGCCACCTGCACGTAGGCATCGGTCGATTCCAGAATGTCGGCCAGAACCCGCTGCTCGGCCAGGGCTTCGCGCACCCGACCCTCGAGCTGGCTATTGAGATCGCGCAGACGCGACTCGCTCTGGCGCAATTCGGCGCTGACGCGCGCGCGGTCTGAGGCGATGCGCGTGCGTTCGGCGGCTTCGCGCACGAAGGCCAGATCGTCTTCGGGCCAGTCGCGTGCCGTAACATGATTAAGGTAGAGCAGGGCCACGAACTGCCCGCGATTGGTCAGGGGCATATTGATGACCGACTGCGCGCTGATCGCTTTGAGCGCCGCCGCCATGTGTGCGGTGCGCGGATCCTTTTCGGCATCGGCGAACACGACGGTTTCACCGCGCTTGAGATCTTCGATATAGGAGCCGTAATCACGAAAGTGCAGCACGCCCGCCAGACTTTTGATGCCCGGCGCGTTCCAGTCACGCTCGATGGTGATGGTTTCGCTGACCGTGTCGATGAGACCGTAACCGACGCGGCTGATCTGGAGGGTTTCGCCCAGAATCCGGGCGGCGGCGAAGGCGATGTCTTCAGCCTCGTTCAGGTCGCGGATGTCGTCGGTCAGGCGCGTCAGTGCCATGCGACGGACTTCGGCGCGCTTCTGGGCGGTCATGTCGCGTGCGATTTTGGAGGCACCAATGATTCGCCCCGCCGCGTCACGGATCGGCGATACGGTGATCGACACATTGACGATCTGGCCCGATTTGGTCAGCCTGTCGGTGGTGAAATGCTCGACGCGCTGACCGGCCCTGATCTTCGTGATGATCGCGTCTTCTTCGCTGCGCAGTTCCGGCGGGATGATCAGGGTGATCGGCTGGCCGATGGCTTCCTGAGCGCTATAGCCGAAGATCCGTTCCGCCGATGAATTCCATGAGGTGATGACACTGTGGAGATTCTTGCCGACAATGGCGTCGTCGGATGAATCGATGATCGCCGCCAGATAGGCGCTGGCCTGCACAGGTGCGTCTGCGACCTGCTGTGATGAATCCGGTGGGGTGTTCGCGTCGATTTCGTGCACGGCACCTTCTCGAATTGCCTACATATCGCCAAAGGCAGTAAGCAGAATAAAATAAGAAAACAGTTATAACCGTTTCGTCATGCTTTCGAGGTGCATGAAACTCTAATTGCCGTAGATGGTGCAGAGCAGGTCGATCACCTGACGGGCCGCGTCGTCGTCCAGGCGGTAATAGATGGTCTGGGCGTCGCGCCGCGTTTCGACCAGACCCTCGGCGCGCATCTTTTGCAGGTGCTGAGAGGCCGCGCCCTGGCTTAAGCCCACCAGTTCGGTCAGTTCACCGGCGCTTTGCTCGCCGTCGCTCAGCTTGCACAGAATCATCAGGCGCTGTTCGCTGGCCATCAGCTTCAGCAGGCGCGTCGCCTTCTGAGCATTGGCCGCCAACACCATAGGGGAGGTATCTTGCCTCATGAGTTGACGCCTTTACTCGCCGAATCGCCCACCGTGGAATCACCCCGCATGACGACATAGATGGCGGGAATGACCAGCACTGTCAAAAGGGTTGAGGAAAAAAGCCCGAACAGCAGCGAAATGGCCAGACCCTGAAAGATCGGATCGGTCAGGATGACACTGGCCCCGATCATGGCCGCCAGGGCCGTCAGCAGGATCGGCTTGAAGCGCGTGGCACCTGCATCGAGCAGGATGGCCTGCAAGGGGCGCTTATGGCCGTCGCTGTCATACTTGTCGGCATGACGGATGAAATCGACGAGCAGGATCGAGTTTCGCACAATGATCCCCGCCAGCGCAATAAAGCCAATCATCGATGTGGCCGTAAACGGCGCGTGAAACAGCATATGACCGATGACAATGCCGATCAGGGTCAGGGGCACCGGCGTCAGGATGACCAGAGGCAGTTTGAAGCTTTTGAACTGGCCGACCACCAGCACATAGATGCCGAGCAGGGCCACGCCGAAGGCGGCACCCATATCGCGGAAGGTGACCCAGGTGATCTCCCATTCGCCGTCCCACAGAACCGTGGCGTGGCTTTCGTCTTCGGGCTGGCCATGCAGGCGGATGGCGGGTGTGGGCAGCTTGCCCCAGTCGGCATTCTTGATCGCCTTATCCACCGCCAGAATCCCGTAGATCGGCGCTTCATATTTGCCGGCCATTTCGCCCATGATCATATCGACATTGCGACCATCGCGGCGATAGATATGGGTGGAGCCGGTGGTCTGGGTGGCGGTCGTTACCTCGCCCAGCGACACCAGCCGCGTGCCCGCAGGCCCGGTGGAGGCGGCCACCGGCATGGATTGCAGCGCCTGATCATAGGTGCGCTCGGACTGCGGCAGGCGCAGCGAGATTTCAAGCGGATCGCGGCCATCGCCCCGGTCGGAATAGCCGAGCACCTGGCCGTTCATTAGGGCGCTCAATGAGGCATAGACCTGCCCATCAGAAACATTCAGCGCTTCGAGGCGGTGACGGTTGGTGACAATCGCCAGTTTCGGCGGGGCCACCCCATAGCTGTCATCGACATCAACAATATAGGGGATCGACTTGTAGATCGCCTTGATCTTTTCGGCCACGGTGCGGCGCGTGGCGGCGTCGGGGCCATACACTTCCGCCAGCAGGGTGGCCATGACCGGCGGCCCCGGTGGCGCTTCGACCACCTTCAGCACGCCGTGGGCGGGCAGGGCAATCGCCTTCAGGCGGTTGCGCAGGTCGATGGCGATGGCGTGGCTTTCGCGCGATCTTTTGTCCTTGGGGGCCAGCAATATATTGAGATCACCCTGTTCGGGATTGGTTCGAAAATAATAGTGGCGCACCAGACCGTTGAAATTAAACGGCGCGGCGGTGCCGGCATAGGAATCGATGGCCTCGACCTCCTTCATCTGGGTCGTGATCTGCGCCGCCTGATTGAGGATGCGCTGGGTGGTTTCGAGCGAGGTGCCCCTGGGCAGGTCGGCAATCACCTGAAGCTCGGACTTGTTGTCGAACGGTAAAAGCTTGACCGTCACCGCCTTGAAATAGAAGGCGGAGCAGGCCAGCAGGGTGGCGATGCCGACAGCGGCCAGAAAAAGCCCGGCGCTCTTTTTATCCTTGATGATGCTGGAGGCCACGCGGCGATAGATGACGCCGATAAAGCCTTCATGATCGTGGGCATGGCCTGCGTGCTCGCCAGCCTTCAGGGTCTTGCGGGCAAAGCGGATCATCAGCCACGGGGCCAGGATCACCGCGACGAAGAAGGAGAAGATCATGGCCGCTGAGGCATTGACCGGAATGGGGGCCATATAGGGGCCCATCAGACCCGACACAAACAGCATGGGCAGAAGGGCGGCCACCACGGTCAGGGTGGCGATGACGGTCGGGTTGCCGACCTCGGCCACCGCATCGACCGTGGCGTCGAACCGCGACCGGCCATCATTCATGCCCCAGTGGCGTGAGATGTTCTCGATCATGACGATGGCGTCGTCCACCAGTATGCCGATGGAAAAGATCAGGGCGAACAGACTGACGCGGTTGATCGTATAGCCCATCAGATATGAGGCGAACATGGTGAGCAGGATGGTGGTCGGGATGACCACGGCGGTCACGCCTGCCTCGCGCCAGCCGATGGTAAAGCCGATCAGGATGACGATCGACACCGTGGCCAGGGCCAGGTGGAACAGCAGTTCATTGGCCTTGTCATTGGCGCTGTGGCCATAGTCGCGCGTCACCGATACCTGCACATTATCGGGGATCAGCGAACCCTTCAGGCTCTCGACACGTTGCAGCACCGCGCCTGACAGAACCACCGCATTGGCGCCCTTGCGCTTGGCGATGGCCAGGGAGACAGCCGGGGTTTGCACCCAGGTGCCATTGGCGAGGTGCGAATAGCGAAAGACGTGCGACTGGTCTTCGCGCGGGGCCTGAACCACGGTGGCGACATCGCGGACAAGCACCGTATCGCCGGTGACCGAGGGCACGGTGATCATGCCGACATCGGTGGCGGTTTGCAGGGTCTGGCCTGCCGTGACGCTGACGGCCTCGGCGTTCTGGCGAATGGAACCGGCCGGGAAGCTGGTATTGGCGCCCTTGACGGCATTCATCAGGGCATCGAGCGATACGCCGTGGGCGGTCATGGCGGCGGCATCGGGCTCGATGCGGATTTCTTCGGGGCGTCCGCCGACGATAAAGGTCAGGCCGACATTCTCGACCTTGGCCAGTTCGCCGCGCAACTTTTCGGCCAGATTATACAGCGCCGTGTCATTAAGTTCATTGCCCGTGCCGGGCTTCGGCGACAGGGTGATGATCATGGCGGGCACATCATTGATGCCGCGCGTCTGCACCAGCGGCGGGGCTATGCCCACCGGCAGGCGATCCATATTGGCGCTCAGTTTTTCCTGAACGCGGATGGCGGCATTATCGGGGTCGGTGCCGACCTTGAAGCGCGCCGTCACCAGCACCTTGTCGTCGTCGATGAAGCTATAGACATGATCGACATCATTGATGCTCTTGACGATGGTTTCGAGCGGTTTGGCGATCAGTTGCTCGGCATCGACCGCCTTCATGCCCGGTGCGGCGACGGAGATGTCGATCATCGGCACGCTGATCTGCGGCTCTTCCTCGCGCGGGATCGACATGACGGCCAGCAGGCCCACCAGTATGGCGACGATCAGAAACAGAGGCGTCAGGGGTGAGCGCAAAGTCGCCTTGGTCAGGCGGCCGGAAAGGCCCAGCTTTTTTTCATGTGAGGGCTGGCTCCCGTTGTCTTCACTCATTGCCCCGCTCCATAGGCCGCAATCTTGTCACCGGCCGATACCCCGCCCAGAATCTCGATCTCATCCGGGTCACCGGTGGGGGCGGTCTGAACCATAGTTTCCATCAGCGCGCCATTCTTTTCAACGAGGCGAACATAGTCGAGGCCATAGCGCGTGGTGACGAAACGCTTCGGCACGACGATGGCGGTGCGCTGGCCGACGCCGATAAAGGCCGTCACCGTCTGGCCGATCACGACCTGATCGAGGCCCGGCGCGGTCATATCGGCCACCACCTGTCCGGCGGTGACGGAAGGGTAGATTTCGCTGATCACGCCCGTGGCCCGGACGCCACCGGCATCGAGCGAGACGGACTGACCTTGCGTCAGTGCGCTGCTTTGCGCTTCGGGCAGTTCAAGCCGCACCACGCGGTTGCCGGCGGTGATGGTGGCCACCGACTGACCGGCCATAACGACCGAACCGACAGGCACGGTGGCGTGGATCACCCGTCCGGACGCCGGGGCCAGAATAGCGCCTTGCCGAGCGCCTTCACCGCTGGCCGAGGCCTGGGCGCGCGCCGCCCTGACATTGGCCTCGGCGGCTTCGGCAGCGGCCTTGTCCTGATCGAGCTTGGCCTGGGCATAGATGCCCTTGTCGAACAGCGTCTGGGTGCGGCTAAGCGCCGCACGCGCCAGACTGGCCTGGGCTTCGGCGGCAGAGGTGGCCGCATTATAGGCACCGGTTTGCAGATTGAGCCTCTGATCGGTTACGAAACCGATCACCTGGCCTTTGGTCACCATATCGCCTTCGCGCACCTTCAGCGATGTCAGAATGCCCGACACCCGCGCCGTGGCCTCACCCATCTGGCGTGTGGTCAGGGTTGCCGCTACCGGTTTGACATCCTCGATCAGCTTCGGCTCGACCTGAAGCGTTTCGCCCCGGAAGGCCTTGACCTGCGTCACCTCCTCCTTGTGACCGCAGGCAGACAGGCCTATGCCGGACGCGGCAAAGGCCAGGACGATAAGTGAGGTTTTGAACCGTACCATGCGGATTTCCTGAAGGTGTATAGGATGAGCTAGTTACCGGACCGTGGGCAGGCCGCTGGCCTTCCAGGCGCCTATGCCGCCCGCCAGATGGTGATCGACCTTCAGCCCGCGCTTGCGGCATATGCCGACCGCCTTGGCTGAACGCACGCCACCTGCGCATTGCATCACCAGCATCTTGCCTTCGGCATCGGGCAGCTTCGCGCTGTCGAGTTTTGACAGAGGCACATTGATCGCGCCCTTGATACGCTCGGCATTGTGCTCAGATGGCTCGCGCACATCAACGAGCACGATCCCGCCCTGATCCAGCCCGGCCTTAACTTCGGCGGGGCTGAGATTTTTGACAGTGAACATATTGAACATGGTCTGGACTCCGCGATGGCAAAAAGATCATTTACAAATTCGATAATACGAATATAAGATAACGCAAATGCAAGGTCAAGACGCATTCCTGTCCGTTGGTAAAATGGCGGGCAGAGCATAGCCGGTTTTGGAGGAAGCCATATGGACAAGGAACTGAAACCCCGTATCGTCATCCTGGGCGCGGGCCTGGGCGGCACCATCGCCGCTTTTGAAATCAGGGAAGCGGTCGGCGACAAGGCCGAGGTCATCGTCGTCAACAAGGGCGACATCTATCATTTTGTGCCGTCCAATCCGTGGGTAGCGGTGAGCTGGCGCACCCGTGAAGCCATCGAGGTCAGGCTTGAGCCCGTGCTGCGCAAAAAAGGCATCGGCCTTTATGCAAATGGCGCCAAAAAGATCGAGCCCGCCCAAAACCGCCTGATCCTCACCGACGACACGGTACTGGCCTATGATTATCTGGTCATCGCCACCGGGCCGGAACTGGCCTTTGACGAGATTGAAGGTCTGGGGCCGGAGGGCTTCACCTCATCGGTCTGCCATGTTGATCACGCGGTCGAGGCGGCCAAAGCGTTTGATGCTCTGGCGGCCAGCCCGCAGCCGGTGATTATCGGTGCCGTGCAGGGCGCGTCGTGTTTCGGCCCGGCCTATGAATTCGCCATGATCGTCGATACCGAACTGAGGAAAAGAAAGGTGCGCGACCGCGTGCCCATGACCTTTGTGACCTCAGAGCCCTATGTCGGCCATCTCGGCCTCGATGGGGTGGGCGACACGAAGGGCCTGCTCGAATCGGAAATGCGCAACCGCCATATCAAGTGGATCACCAATGCCAGGGTGGCAAAGATCGAGCCCGGCAAGATGTTCGTCGAGGAACTAAGCGAAGACGGCGCGCACAAGGCCGATCATGAACTGCCGTTCGGCTTTTCGATGATGCTGCCCGCTTTTCGCGGTGTCGAAGCGGTGCGCGGCATTGAGGGACTTACCAATCCGCGCGGTTTTATCCTGATCGACAAACATCAGCAGAACCCGACCTTCCCGAACATTTTCGGCCTCGGCGTCTGCGTCGCCATTCCGCCGACGGGCAAGACGGCCGTGCCGGTGGGCGTGCCCAAGACCGGCTTCATGATCGAATCGATGTGTACGGCCATTGCGCACAATATCCGCGATATTCTGGCTGGAAAGGCGGCGACCCACGAAGCCACCTGGAACGCCATCTGCCTGGCCGATTTCGGTGATGGTGGCGTGGCCTTCTTTGCCCAGCCGCAGATTCCGCCGCGCAACATCAACTGGTCAGCCTCCGGCAAGTGGGTTCACATGGCGAAAGCCGCATTTGAGAGCTACTTCATCGGCAAGGTCAAGGCCGGTAAGAGCGAGATGTTTTTCGAGAAGATGGCGCTCGACCTGATGGGCGCACACAAGCTGAAAGAGGAGAAGTCATCATGACTATTGAGCGCGCCGTTTTTGCCTTTGCGGGCTTTATGACCCTGCTGAGCGTGGCCCTGACCTACTGGGTCAGCCCCTATTTCGTCTGGCTGACCGTCTTTGTGGGGGCGAATCTGTTCCAGTTCGCCTTCACCAAATTCTGTCCGGCGGCGATGGTCTTTAAAGCTATGGGGCTGAAGTCCGCCGCAGAGGCACGATCCCGACCTTAGGCACGGCCGGATTTCCGCAACCCGCTCTCCATTTTATGTTTTTCCGCATCGCGCATTCAATTTATAAGTCAAATAAAACGCGCGTTGCTCTAGCGGACACCTGCGAGATCGGTGGAAATTTTTCGGGCGGTTTCCTGCAAATGCAGGCGCGCCATGACCTTATCGACCGTCTGGGTGCCGTCGATCAGTTGCAGGAAGGGAACGGTGAGTGCCGCCAGGGCGTAGCCGCTGCCGGCATAGATCGGGAAGCTGATGTCGGTTACGCCCAGTGTGCGCACGCTTTTCATCATCTCAAAGCCACGCGAGCGCACACGGTGCAGGGCGTCCTGCGTGGCGCCCGCCCGCTCGACCGCGGCAGGCAACATGCCGTTGTCGAGCGCGTTGAAGGCCAGGAGCACATGGCCGGAGCAGGTCGCTTCCAGTTGCAGGATCGCGCCGACGCGCACGGAAAAGCCCGTCGGCCCCAAGGTCTGCTGATTGGCCACGACGAGGGCGCGCTCACCTTCGCGGATGACGAGATGGCAGGATTGTTCAATCGCTCGTGACAGTTCGCGCATATGCGGCACGGCGGCGTGCACCAGTTCTTCGGCGGGCGTGGCTTTGAAGGCCAGATCGAGCACCTTGGTGGTCACCCGGTAGCGGTCGCCATCGCCGCGCTTGAGCCAGGCCATCTGCTCCATCACCATGATCATACGGAAAATCTCGCTCATCGACAGGCCAAGGCCCTGGGCGATTTCCGAAATGCTTAATCCGCCAGGATGTTCGGCCAGCAGTTCGATGACCCGGAAGCCCTTTTCCAGGGCAGGGGCCGAATAGACCGGCGATTTCGATTTTGCGCCTGTTGCGGTTTTAGCTTTTGACGTCATGGTTGGCTTTCATGGCCTGATCCCGTGTGGGTCGGCCTGTTCATCTTTGTGCTGATGATGCATTTTTTCCATACATAGCAGGGCGCGGCCCGTGGTGAAATATATAATTTCACAGGCAAAAGTGCGCAAATTGGCCGTAGATAAAATATACTTTTGCATGTGGCACTAAAAAAATGTAGGGCCATAGGGGGTCATAAAACTTGAAAATTCTCAACAGGGGGAAGGAAGCGATGACCATGCCGGAATCGGACGCAGTTGCAGACCTGGACGCGGACATCATGGATGTGCTGGTGTGCGTCAAACCCTGGGAACTGGCGCTCGAAAAAAGAGCCAGGCCGGTGCGCGCCCCCGGCGAGGTTCTGGTGCGGGTCAGGCGTGTCGGCGTGTGCGGCACGGACATGCATATTTTTGCCGGGCGCCAGCCTTATCTGCAATATCCGCGCGTCATGGGCCACGAACTGTCCGGGCAGGTGGCCGAAGCCGATGCGCAGAGCGCGCTTCGCCCCGGCGATATTGTCTATATCATGCCCTATCTGTCGTGCGGTCATTGCCGCGCCTGCAAAACGGGCAAGACCAATTGCTGCATGAATATTCAGGTTCTGGGCGTGCATCGTGACGGCGGCATGGCCGAATATCTGGCGGTGCCGGAAGCGTTTGTCTTTCGCTGCGAAGGGCTTGACCTCGACAGCGCCGCCCTGATCGAATTTCTGGCGATCGGTCGTCATGCCGTGCGCCGTTCGGGGCTGATTGGCGAGGGCCTGATTGGCGAGGGTCTGGTCGGCGGGGGGCAGGGCAAGCGCGTTCTGGTCGTGGGGGTAGGCCCGATCGGCATCGCCACGGCGCTGTTTGCCAAGCTGTCAGGCGCGCACGTCACTGTTGTGGATACCCGGCCTGAGCGACTGGCCTTTTGCCGAGAGCACTTAGGCGTTGATCGCGCCTTCGTGGTGGATGACGGCCTCGATGCGCGGCTGGCCGAAGCGACGGACGGCGAATTTTTTGATACCGTGTTTGACGCCACCGGCGCGCCAGCGGCGATGGAGAAAGGGTTTCACTATGTCGGTCATGGCGGCAGCTATGTGCTGATTTCCGTGGTGGCGGCCAGCCTGACCTTCAGCGACCCGGAATTCCACAAGCGCGAAACGACGCTGATGGGCAGTCGCAACGCCACCGTGGCCGATTTCGAAGCCGTGGTGCAGGCTATACGCGATCGAAAAGTGCCCGTCAGTGCGCTCATCACCCACCGCACGCGGCTCGCGGATATGCCTAAAGCCATGCCCGCCTGGGCCAGTCCCGATGCGGGCGTCATCAAGGCCGTGGTGGAGTGTTGATTCCCAGGTGAGGGCGGGCGAGGCGTGGAACAATTTTTATGCTACAAGTAAAAATTTATTCCATATATGGCTTTTCAAGTCTGAAATTTTACGGCACTATCATAATGCCAACCCGAGTTTTCGCTGACTGCGACACTGACGTGAAAATTGGCTGTTACCCGTGCGCCGCTCATTCCTTCCTGGGTGATGCGACGAGCTCGACCTCACTGAAGCTCCTTGTCATCGCAGCGCAAGGAGCTTTCTTTTTTGAAGCCTTTGTCCGAGGGCGTAGAGGATTCAAATTTGCCAAAATGTTTTACAGGCTTGTTATGCCCTCCGGTAGATTTATGACAAACCTGCGGTGACGATGTGCGCCGGGCCAAATGCGCAAGGCTCGAAGGTACAGATTGGAATATGCGCAAAGCTAAAGCGGGGTGTCTTCTCCCGGCGAAGCCTGAGGCTGCCGCCGAAAGGGGAATCCCTGTAACGAACAGGCAGGAAAACGGATATGTGTTTGAAAGCCCTTCTTCTGGGTGCGGCGGCCACAGTAATGGCCATGACCGCTGGTGCGGCCTATGCCGATGCCTCCGCCGCCGGTCATCCCGACTGGCCGGGCGCAGGCCAGCTTTTCGTCGGAGCCTGTTATCAGCCGGTTGATCGCTCGCCTGAAGAAATCCGCAACGATATTGCCCTGATGAAGAAGGCCGGTTTCAAAGTCGTGCGCATGGGCGACCTGTCATGGGACTATTTCGAGCCCGCCGAGGGCGCCTATACCTTCAAGGCTTTCGATTCCGTCATGGATCAGATGAACGCGGCGGGTATCAAGGTCATTCTCGATATTTCAGGCCTGCCCGCGCCGATCTGGCTGCATTATAAATATCCCGGCGTCAATCTGGTGGCGCAGAACGGCACGACCCTCTATCCGGCCGAGCGCTATATGGATGACATCAGCGATCCCGACTACCAGCGCCTGGTCAAGGATTTTGCCGACACGCTGACCAAACATTATGCCGACCATCCGGCCTTGCTGGCCATCGGTTTCGATAATGAGATCGGCAATGGCTTCATGTCGTGGTCGGAAGCCGACCGCCAGCGTTTTATCGTCTGGCTGAAAAATCGTTACGGAAATCTCGATACGCTGAACAAGGTCTGGGCCACCCAGAACTGGTCGCGGCGCATCGACAACTGGGACGAGGTGCGCCTGCCCTATGGCGACGGGCCGGGGCCGTTCGAGCGCTATCTCGATCTGCATCGCTTCTGGTCGGACGTAACCGTGAATGATCTGAAGGATCTCGAAGCGATCCGCGAAAAGAATGTGCCCGACAAGCCCGCCATTTCGAACCTGTGGCCGGGTGCTGGCCGCAAGGGCTTTGACTATCTGTCATCCTATCGTGACTATGTCAGTTACGGCGCCTTCGGCTATTATGCCGGTGACCCGATCAGCGGTGCTTTCGAGACTATGTGGATGAAGGGCGCGCTTCAGACGCCGAGCTGGTTTAACGAATTTCAGGCGGGCGGCGGCGGCTTTTATGGTGCGAAGGGCTATTCGCGGATGCTGGCCTATTTCGGCCTGATCAATGGCGGACAAGGCTTTCTCGCCTGGACCTTCAACAGCCATCTGGGCGGTGAAGAACAGGCCCTGTTCGGACTGGTCGATCACGATAATACGCCGTCATGGAAGCTGGGTGAGTGGGGCCAGATCGCTTCGGAATTCAAGACGATGGAAAAGATGGGCTTCCCCAGAAAGCTCGACCCGCAGGTGGCCTTCGCCTATTCCTTTGACACCGCCATCGCCACCACGCCTGTCAGCCCGTCCAATACGGTCAAGCAATATATCGCCATGCCCTATCTGGATCAGGAGCATAATGCCTTTGCGCCGATCTTTAACGATAATATCGACACCGCCGTCATCAATGTCGGCCACGAAGACCTGAGCCCCTACAAGCTGGTGGTGGTGGCCGGTGATTACCTGATGGACAAGGCTTCGGCCGACCATCTGCGCGCCTATATCCAGAATGGCGGCACGGTGATCATGACCGCGCAGTCGGCCAAGGTGGATGAGCATAACCAGTGGTTCGATACGCCTTTGCCGGGCCGCCTCAGCGATGTGTTCGGTCTGAAAACCAACGAATTCTACCGCAATAGCGGGCCGCTCAAGGGCAAGATCGGCGATACCGAATTCGCCACGACCAATACCTTCTATGAGATTCTCGAACCCTCAACGGCGAAGGTGATAGCGCGCTTCTCCAATCTCGACGGCACGCCGCCTGCCGTTACGGTCAATAAATTTGGCAAGGGTCAGGCCATCTATGTTGCGGCTATGGCCGATCCATCCATGTTGCAGGCCCTGTATCGCAGCCTTTACAGTCAGCTCAGCATCGTCCCCGGCCCGAAGACGCCCGAAGGTGTCTATGCGCGCGTGGTCGATGGCCGGACGCTCTATGTCAATGCCAGCGGCAGCGCGAAGGATGTGCCTGTCGATGGTGATAAAAAGGGCCTGCTGTCCGGCAAGACCTGGCACGGAACGCTGCACCTCGACAAGGACGGCGTCGATCTGCTGCAATAGGGATTAACTTCAAAACAAGAAACAGGGACAGGAACATGGTTGACATCAATAAGCGAAATCTTCTCGGTATGCCGCTGGTGGCGGCGCTTGGTCTGGGCGTGGCCGGTGCGGCCAGCGCGGCGGCGCAGACGGACGGCGAATGCAAGCCTGCGCCTGCGCCCGACTATCAGTTGCCGATCGCCCCGGGCCCGTTCAAGCCGACGGCGGCATCACTGGAAACCTATCAGGCGCCCGACTGGTTCCGTAACGCCAAGTTCGGCATCTGGGCGCACTGGGGGCCGCAGGCCGTGCCGCGCCAGGGCGACTGGTACGCGCGCTTCATGTATGTGCCCGGCCATCCCGACTATGACCACCACCTCAAGACCTACGGCCATCCGTCGCAATTTGGCTATAAGGACATCATCCCGTTGTGGACGGCCGAGAAATTCGACCCCGAAGCCCTGATGGACAAGTATGTTGCCGCCGGTGCGAAATACTTTGTCAGCATGGGCGTCCACCACGACAATTTCGATCTGTGGAACTCCAAAACCCACCGCTGGAACGCGGTGGCTATGGGGCCGAAGCGCGATGTGGTCGGCGAATGGGCAAGAGCCGCGCGCAAACGCGGCTTACGCTTTGGCGTGTCAGAGCATCTGGGTGCCAGCCATAACTGGTGGTATCCCAGCCATCTCTATGATCAGTTCTGGCCGAAACTGGGCGTCAATTACGATGGCGCCGATCCCAAATATGCCGATCTCTATCATCACAATACCGACGAGCCCTATAAGGGCGACGCTGCAACCTGGTACACCACCGATCCGGCCTATCATCAGATGTGGTTCAACCGCATCCATGATCTGGTCGATTCCTATAAGCCCGATCTGCTCTATTCCGACGGCGGCATTCCGTTCGGTGTGGTCGGGCGTTCGCTGGTGGCTCACCTCTATAATCAGAGCGTTGAGGCGGGCCGGGTGCAGGCCGTCTATAATTGCAAGGCGCTCGGCTCGGGCGAATTCTATCCCGACGCCTGCGTGCAGGATGTCGAGCGCGGCGTGCTGAAGGGCATCAATCCGCTGCCCTGGCAGACCGATACCTCGAACGGCGACTGGTTCTACAGCGACAACTTCACCTACAAGACCGCCCCCGAAGTCATCCACATGCTGACCGACATTGTCAGCAAGAACGGCAATCTTTTGCTCAATGTGGTGCTGTACGCCGATGGCAGCCTGCCGCCGGAATCGCAGACCCTGCTTGATGAACTGGCGGCGTGGATGAAGGTCAATGCCGAGGCGATCCACGATACCCGTCCGTGGGTTATCTATGGCGAGGGCCCGACCGAAGCCGCGGGCGGGGCCTTCCATGAGGGCGACGACTACACGCCGCAGGACATCCGCTTCACCACCAAGGGCAGCGACCTCTATGCCATCACGCTCGGCGAAGCCAGCGGCAGGGTATCTATCGCCGCGCTGGGCCGCAAGGCGGGCCATGAGAAACGCGCCGTGCGCAGCGTCCACCTGCTGGGCGCAGACAAGCCTCTGAAATTTCGCCAGACGGACGCCGCCCTGCAGATTGATCTGCCGGCCAGCCTGCCCACGCGCCATTCAAGCGCCTTCAAAATCAGCTTCAAGGCCTGACCTGGCTAGAGCGGTCTGCATTCTGATTGAATCGGTCAAAGGCATGCAACCCGCTCTACATTTGACGTTTTTCCGCATCTCGCATTCAATTTTTAAGTCAAATTACATGCTCGTTGCTCTCGGGAGGAAACCATGCGGCACCTGAAAATCGCCAACGTCGTTTTCGCGCTGGCGCTTCTGGCCGGAGTCCAGGCCCATGCCGATGTGGTCAAGGCGCGGCTGGCTTCGGATACGGGGCTGGCCCTGTCAACGGAAAAGGGCGTGCTGCGCCTCGATCCGTGGAGCAGCAAGATTATTCACGTCACCTTCGGCGCGCCCGGCTTTTCCGGTAATTATAATCCCGCCGTGATCGCCATGCCGTCAAAGGTGGCCTTTCAGGTCAGCGATACCGGCATGGCCTATGTCCTGACCACGGCTGATCTCAGCATTGAGGTCGATAAGGCGACGGCGCGCACCCGTTTTTACGACACGTCACATCACCTGCTGTTGCAGGAAGGCGACCGCGATACCGGCCTTGGCGCGACGCAGGATTTCCTGACGAAAACACCGATCTATGGCCTGGGCCAGCACCAGAACGGTTTGCTCGATTACACCGGTGCCACGGTTCATCTGCAACAGGCCAATACCGATGTCGGCGTGCCGATGATGGTGTCGCCGCTGGGTTTCGGCCTGTTGTGGAACAACGCCTCGGTCATGGATGTCGATGTCGGCGTGGCAGGCAAGCCGCCGCTGGAGATACGCAACGAAACCGGACCGGGGATCGATTACGACTTCATTGCCGGGCCGGAAGTTCACGACATCATCGCAGGCTATCGCTGGCTGACAGGTGATGCGCCGATGATGGCGCGCTGGACCTGGGGCATGTGGCAATCGAAGGAGCACTACGCCACGCAGGCCGAACTGATCTCGATCCCGGCGCGCTACCGCCAGATGGGCGTGCCGATCGACGCCGTGGTGCAGGACTGGCAATACTGGCAGGCGGGCCAGTGGGGCGCGCAGCGCATGGATCCGGCGCGTTATCCCGATCCGAAGGCGATGGTGCAGGCCATCCACGATATGCACGTCCACACCATTATCTCGGTGTGGCCGCGTTTTGATCTCGGCACGGATACGCTGGCCGAACTCGAGAAGGCGGGTGCGGTTCTGCCCGGTGTCTATCCCAATGTCTATCCGCCCGGCTGGGGGCGCTGGTATGACGCCTGGAACCCGAAAGGCCGCGACATCTACTGGCATCAGATCATGAGCCGCCTCGGCGTCTTTGGCTTCGACGGCTGGTGGCTGGATGGCGACGAGGCCGAACTGGGCGGCACCAAGGGCGAGATGCGCGAGATCGCTACCGCCGCCGGGCCGGGCATTGAGGTCAATAACGCTTTTCCGCTGATGCACACGACAGCCGTGCATGACGGTATGCTGCGTGACCAGCCCGACAAGCGCGTCTTCATCCTGTCACGCTCGGCCTATGCCGGTCAGCAGCGCAACGGCGTCGTCACCTGGTCGGGCGACACCCATGCCAGTTGGCAGACGCTGCGCAATCAGATACCGGCGGCGCTGAATTTCTCGATGAGCGGCATTCCTTACTGGTCGGCCGATATTGGCGGCTTCTTCAGCCCCGATCAGGCGAAAGACCCGTCCTATGCCGAGCTGTTCATCCGCTGGCATCAGTTCGGCGTCTTCAATCCGATGTTCCGCATCCACGGCGCGGGCAATGGCAAGGAGATATGGACATTTGATCCGGCGACGCAGAAAATCCTGATCGATGATGTCAAGCTGCGCTATCGCCTTTTGCCCTATATCTATGCGACCTCGTGGGACGTGACGGCGCATCAGGGCACGATGATGCGGGCCCTGGCCTTCGATTTCCGCAGCGATCCCAAGGCCTTGACCGTGACGGATGAATATATGTTCGGCAAGACGCTGCTGGTCGCGCCGGTGCTGGAGGCGGGCGTCAAGACGCGCAATGTCTATTTGCCGGGCAGCGGCGACTGGTACGACGTCTGGACGGGCGTGCGGCAGGCGGGCGGCCAGACCGTAGCGGCGGCGACGCCGCTCGCCCACATTCCGCTCTATGCGCGCGCGGGCAGCATCCTGCCACTGGGGCCGGTCAAGCCCTATGCCGATGCGCCGAGCAAGGCCCCGACCGAACTGCGCGTCTTTCCGGGCCGGGATGGCGACTTCACCTGGTATGATGATGCGGGCGACGGCTATGGTTACCAAAAAGGCCAGTACGCCACTATCGCCATGCACTGGGACAATGCCGCGCACACACTGACACTGGGCGCGCGTCAGGGCCAGTATACGGGCATGGCTTTGCAGCTTGCCTTGCGCGTCACGTGTAAGCTCGATAAGGGCGGACGCCTGATCCGGTATGATGGCAAGGCGCAAACCGTCTCCCTGACGGAGTGCCGGTAAGGCTATTTCAATAGAGGGACGTGATGAACGCCCCACGATCTATCCGACAGACAGGGTGCGATATGGAACCGATCTACTATATTCTCGATCTGAAAGACGATCCTGCGAAAATCGAAAGCTACAAGGCGTGGCACCAGCCGGGCAAGCCGCCCGAGGCGGTGACGCGCGCCATCCGCGAGGCGGGCATTGCCGAGCTGGAAATATTCCTGACCGGCAATCGCATGGTCATGGTGCTGACGCCCGGCCCCGATTTTGACCACAGTGGCAAGAACCAGTCGGAAAGCGACGATCCGCAAGTGCAGGCCTGGGAAACGCTGATGTGGCAATTTCAGCAGGCGCTGCCCTTTGCCGCGCCCGGTGAAAAATGGGTCCGGCTGGAGAAGATATATGCGCTCAGCGCTCAGCCCTGAGGCGGATTGCGGGTGAGGCGCAGCGGCTGGCGCGCCGCATCGAGCCACACCACCAGATCGGCGCGGTGCGGCATTTCGTGCAGAATATGCCGGGTCAGCCGCTCATAATACTGGATAAAACGCGCTACTTCGGCATCGGACATGATATGCGTCCCCGTCTGCGCGTGGCGGCGCAGGGCGTGTTCCTGTTCGGTGCGCCACCGGGCGACGATGCTGAAATCAGGGGCCGCCAGCAGAATACGCATGTCGAGCCTGGCGAAAAGATCCTGATAGGCTCCGGCCAGCGCCTGATTGACGTAACGCCGCCACAGGCCATCCGGGTCTTCGCGCTTTTCGAGATCATTGATCGGCGTTTCGAGATCGGCCGCAGCCTGCGACCGCGCCCCCACACACCAGCCTTCGAACAGCACGACATCGCACGCGCCATCCACCCGTTTCCATTCCGATGACGGCCGCCTGTCGTCCATAGCCTTGTCAAAAACCGGCAGGCGCGTGGCCCGACCCGCCGCCAGACCGTCGAAAACCGATTGGGCCAGGGCCAGATCATGCGTGCCCGGCGGGCCGCGCGTCGCCAGCAGAGGATGTACATCCCGCGACAATCGCTGGCGTGCGGCGTGCGTCAGATACAGATCATCGAGGGAAAGCGTCGCCACACGCCAGCCGTCGCGGCGGAGCGAGCCCCCGAGCGCCTTGGTCACCGTCGTCTTGCCGGAGCCCTGCGCGCCGCACAGGCCGATGAACAGGGGGCGCGCGCCGCCGGTTTTCAGCCTCTGCGTCACGTCAGCGGTCAGGGCGGGCAGCAGAAGTCCGGTCATGCTGAGTCTTCTTACAGGAGTTTAGAGCGTTTCCCCCAAAAAGTGGATCCGCTTTTTGGATAAGGAAGAGCGATAAAACAAAAACTTAGAGCGCCGATCTGAGTCTATCAGATCGAGCAGCAATCTAAACAAGCCGGTTGATCACTGCCTCTCCGGTGAAGAAATGGTCGAGAGTGGCCACCACCTTATCGCCCATAGCCGTGCGGGCCTCAAGTGTGGCATTAGAGCGGTTAGCATTCTGATTGAATCGGTCAAAGGCAGGCAACCCGCTCTACATTTTACGTTTTTCCGCATCTCGCATTCAATTTGTAAGTCAAATTAAACGCTCGTTGCTCTAGCGTGTGTTCCGATCGACTGGATCGGATTGGCGCTCTAAGTATTGATATGGTGCAGGCGCGGTCTGGCTATGCGCACCGCACAGGAATATGCTGGGCGCTGCGGGCTGATCGAGGCGCGGCGCTGATCTCGCAGGTGCGCCGCGACACATCGGCCTTTGACGCGGCCAAGGTGACGGTCAGGGCCAGACTGGCTTACTGAAACCACACGAACGGCGCGAATTGTCTTCACAATGCCATGTGGGAAGCCTAAGCTTTTGCTGAAGAATCTCTTTTGTGCCTGCGTGATGCGCGTAGGCGGGGCACCTCATGTCGCTGTTTGGTCAGAATGTAAGTCCACACCTCAACGATCTGCTGCTGGGTAAGGCGGTCAAGCGGCCGGTGCTGCGCGGCGTGGCCCTGTTCAAGCGCCATTTGCAGGGCTCGGAAGTCTGGTTCATCGTGCTGGCCGCTGCCATTGGTCTGGCGGCGGGGGTGATGGCGGCCCTGCTCAGCCACACCGCCCACGCCTTACAGTCCTTGCTGTATGGTTTCACCTCCGACCTGCGCCTGAGCGCGCTTGAGCGTATCAAGCCCTGGCATTTGCTGGCCCTGCCGCTGGGCGGACTGGTGCTCGGCCTTGTCCGGCTGATCTGGCCGCGTCGTACCCGTTCGCCGATCGACGTGATCGAGGCCAATGCCCTGTATGGCGGTCGCATTCCTTTGCGTGACAGCCTGATTGTGTCGCTGCAAACCCTGATCTCCAATGGCTTTGGCGGCTCGGTCGGGCTGGAAGCGGCCTATGCCCAGATGGGCGGCGGCCTGGCGTCAAAAATCGGCCAGTGGCTCGATCTCAAGCGCGCGTCTTTGCGCACCCTGGTGGGGGCAGGGGCGGGTGCGGCCATCGGCGCGGCCTTCAATGCGCCGCTGGCCGGCAGTTTTTATGCGTTTGAGATCGTGCTGGGCGGCTATACGCCCGCCGCACTGGCCCCTGTGGCGGCGGCGTCTCTGTCGGCGGTGGTGGCGGCCCAGTTGATGAATAGTGAGCCGTTCGTCATCGCCAGCACGATGGGGCGCGACATCGCCTTATCCGGCTATCTGCTGTTCGCCCTGCTCGGCGTGATCTGCGCCGGGGCAGGTATCATGATCATCCGGCTGGTCGGCAGCGCCGAGGCTTTGGTGCGCCGCCTGCCGATTGGCGATGTGTGGCGGCCGCTGGTCGGCGGTATCTGCCTGATGCCGGTCGCTTTCGTGGCCCCGCAGGCCCTGTCGTCCGGTCATGGGGCCATGCAGTATTTTCTGGCCCAGTCTTCGTCCGTCGCCACCCTGTTAGCGGTTTTCGTACTAAAAATGTGCGGCTCGGTTTTGTCCCTGGCCTTCGGATTTCGCGGCGGTCTGTTTTTCGCTTCGCTGTTTCTGGGCTCGCTGCTCGGCGCGGCCTTCGCGCTGATCGTCAATCATCTCTGGCCTGCCGCCGGACTGGATGTCACCAATTCGGCCCTGGTCGGCATGGCGGCCCTGGCCGTGGCGATTGTCGGCGGGCCGATGACCATGTCGCTGCTGGTGCTGGAAGTGACCCACGATTTCGCCCTGACGGCGGCGGTGGTGACGGCGGCTTTGTGCTCCAGCGCCATTATGCGCGAACGTTTCGGCTATTCCTTCTCGACCTGGCGGCTGCACCTGCGCGGCGAGGCCGTCCGCAATGCGCGCGACATCGGCTGGGTGCGCTCGCTGACCGCCATGCAGTTGCTGCGCAAGAACCACACCACATTGCCGGATACGATCAGCATCGGGGCCTTGCGCGAACAGGTGCCGCTTGGCTCCACCAGCCGCGTGCTGCTGGTCAATGAGGCCGGTGATTATCGCGGTCTGGTACTGACCGCCGAAGCCTATGGCGAACAGGTCGAGGCCGATACGCCCGCCAGCCAGATTGCCCGCCAGACCGAGGTCTATGTGCGGCCCGATATGGACATTGCCGCCATCCAGCGCGTCTTCGAGCATTTCGGTGTCGATGATCTGGCCGTGGTCGGTGAAGATCACAAGCTGCTCGGTATCCTCACCGAAAAATATGTGACGCGGCGCTATGCCGAAGAACTGGAACGCTCGCAGCGTGATTTCTTTGGCGAAAACTGATTGCGCATCGCTCCGGCCGTCCCCATGTCCACGGCATAACATACAGGAGCCCTGCCATGATCGAACTCTATTACTGGCCTACCCCTAATGGCCATAAGATCACGATGTTGCTGGAAGAGGCGGGGCTCGATTACGCGATACATCCGGTCAATATCGGCGCGGGCGATCAGTTCAGGCCGGACTTTCTCGCTTTTTCACCCAATAACCGGATGCCCGCCATCATCGACCGCGCGCCCGCCGATGGCGGCGAGGCGATCACGGTGTTTGAATCGGGCGCGATCCTGACCTACCTCGCCGAAAAGACCGGACGCTTCCTGCCCGCCGATGTGCGTGGCCGCAAAGCTGTGATGGAATGGCTGTTCTGGCAGGTGGGCGGGCTGGGGCCAATGGCCGGTCAGAACCACCATTTCAGCCAGTATGCGCCGGAAAAAATCCCCTATGCCATCCATCGTTATGTCAATGAAACCAATCGGCTTTATGGCGTGATGGACCGCCGTCTGGCGGGTCATGCCTATCTCGGTGGGGCCGATTACAGCATCGCCGACATGGCCAGCTATCCGTGGATCGTGCCCTATGAGCGGCAAGGCCAGAAGCTGGAGGATTTTCCGCATCTGAAGCGCTGGTTCGAGGAAATTGCCGCGCGTCCGGCCACGGTGCGCGCCTATGAAAAGGGCGCGAACATCCGTAATGAGCCACCCAATGAAGACACCCGCAAGGTGTTGTTTGGTCAGACGGCGGCTTCGACTAAGGCTTAGCTATCTGGCAAGGCTTAGTTATCTGGCCAGTCATACCCCTCCGCCGACGGCGTCGGCACCTCCCCATAAATGGGGAGGAGGGTTGTGCCGCTTTCAGTTGCGGTGCGCGGCTATAACAGGCTGCCTGTTATTTCTTGCGAAGAGTCTTCGCACACAGGGCGTAAGGCGGCGCGGGCGCGTAAGTCCACCGGCTGGCGCTTCAGCCAAGGTGTCCAGTCTTCGGGTGGCAGAACCACCGGCTCGCGGTCGTGGATCGCCTGCATGTCGGAGCCCGCGCCGCGCGTCAGTATGGCGAAGCTCCAGATTTCGCCTTCCGCCAGATAGGCCTCGTCCCATAAGCCGGCAAAAGCGAGCGGCTGGTTGTCGGCGCGGGTGACGCGCCATCTGCGCCGGGCGGATTTAGGGCCAGACCATTCGTAAAAAGCAGTGGCGGGCACAATGCAGCGGCGATAGCGCCATGCGCCTTTAAACACCGGCTTGATCGAGGCTTCCTCAAGGCGGGCATTGAAGGTGGAGGCCTTCCACTCAGCCAGCGCGCCGCGATACCATGACGGGATCAGGCCAAAGCGCGCCGGTATCTGCTCGATGGCGCCGGTTTCAGGATTTTCAATCAGGATCGGCGCGCCGCCGGTCGGGACGATACGTTGCGGCAAGGCCCCGTCGTCACGCACGGCTTCGCGCAGGGCGACGATATTTTTCAGAAGAGAAAGCTGTGTCAGCGCATCGAACTGTCCGCACATAAGTGTTGCTCCTTATGTGCGGACAACTCGGTTCCAATGCACCCCCCGGTGCAAATCCTGAGAGGCTAAAAACAGGATTTTGCTATTGGAATCGTGTTGTAACAACACAGGATGACAAAACCATATCATGCGCCCGCCTGCCATCACGAGAATCCGTGAGGGGCGGCGATCATGGCTGGATATGGCCCTGCATAATGCCCTTGACCACGGCGGTGACGCGGTTGCCTGCGTCGAGCTTGCGGAAGATGCTGCGAATATGGGTATCGACCGTATTGCGGCTGATGCCCATAATGGTGGCCGTATCGTCGTCGGTCTTGCCCGCCGCGATCCAGCTCAGGATTTCGCGCTCGCGTGGCGACAGATAGCCGACCTCCGGCTTCGGCGGCAGGCGATGGCCGTGCAGGCGCTTGAAGGCGACATAAAACTGGTTGCACAGGGCGTTGATCAGGTCGAGATGGGCGGCCGCGCCATCCTGAGGCTCGGAAGAGGCCAGACCGACCCCTGCCACCAGGGCGCGTTCGCCACGGATGGGCACGCCAATGCCCGAATGAAGCCCCGCTTCGGCGGCGGTGCGCATGAAGCGGATCTGGCTGTCGCTGATCGAGTCGCTATCTTCCAGCTCCTGCCAGGTGAAGGCGTAGGCGTGGGTTCCGCCGGCGCGCAGCACCGGATCGAGCCGGGCATAGTCTTTTTCGATATATTCGCGCGTCCAGTCGTCGGGATAGGTGGTGTAGAGGCCCGATTTGTTCAGTTCCGGCGGCAGGTCGCGGTCAAAAGGCACGGAAAAGATCAGCCGGTCATAGCCATATTGCCCCACAGCCTTTTGCAAAAGAGCGAACAGTTCATCACCCGAACGCGCATAGGCGGTATCCGTGATGAAATCTTCGAAGCGATAAAACTGGGTACGATCAAGCATGAGGGCAGGGATGGGCGGCCTTATTTGGATGTCGCCTTTGTAACATGTCCCGTTACAGTCGTCGCCGTCAATTTACCAAACTTGATCAACTTATCCGCCGCCTTCCTGCCGTGGGTCAGGCGCGAAGCCCGTTAGCTGGCCTCGGTCTGGCGCAGCAGCGAAAAGCCGGAATCGCCGTCGATCCAGGTGTCGCGGTCGCGCACAACCGCCTGACTGGGCAGCATCTGCGTGGCCACGCCCATGCCGGATGTGGGCTTCACCGCCGTGCCGATGGCCATGAATTCGATCAGGCCCTGACCGATTTCGATAATATAGGTTTTGACGCCGACCACCTCTTCGGCACCCAGCGAATCGGCTTCGCGTTTCAGCCGTTCGATGCAGTGTTCGCGTGCATCGTGTACCAGCGTCGTCAGTTCGGAAATTTCACCGCGCGCCAGCGATTTCAGCGCCGAGAAGATGCCGCCCACCATGCCGAGCGAATAGATGGAGGTGGACATCAGAAGCTTGACCGGCGCATAGCCCAAACTGGCCATCGACCACAGTTCTTCGCCGGTCAGATCGGACGTGGCCACCTGACCCGAAGGCAAGCCCGGATGGTGCATGGCCGTGCCCGTCATCACCATTTCATGCGTGCCCATCCACGGCAAAACCGTGGTGCGAATGCCCAGCACGGCATTGGCTCCATCGGCGGCGGCAGCGGCGCTGATCCGTTCCAGCGCCTTGTGGCGGGTCTTGTTGAAAATGTCGGAATATTCCGAGATTTCGCCGCGCGCCAGTTGCTTGAGCGCGCCCAGGATGCCGCCGCCCACCCCCATCGAATAGGCGATATTGCCAAAGACGTGGTGGATCGGTTTGTAGCCCGCATCCATATGGCAATACAGTTCCTGCGCATCGCCCGCCGAGGTGAAGAAGCGACCGGAAGGGCCCTTGACGCAGGAGCCGACAAACAGGAATTCGGTATTGCCGGACAGGCCGCGCAGATTTCCTGACACCCCGGCCACGCCCGATGCGCCGTGCGTTTCCGCTTCGGCGGCCATGCGGTTGAAGGCGTGCATCCGGCCATCCTGAATGATCTGCGTCACCTGCGGGATTTCGCCGCCCAGCATATTATTCAATCCTGCGCCGATCGAGCCTAAGAAGCCCATCGAATTGACGCTGTTGCCCACCACCAGTTCGCCGGGCTTAAAACCTTTCAGCGCCATGCAGTAGATTTCGTTGCCCGATAAACCGGTGACGCTGGCCATGATCCTGCTCCTGTAGGGATGGTTTTATCGGCGCAGGGTGCTGCCGCTTTTGCCGCCCTGTCAACGGGAATCGCGGGCAGCTTTACCGCTTTTTTATGAGCCTTTGCTCTGTCCGCTGACGAAACTTATTCGCCCGATGTTAAGGTGGTAAGCGATGCTGGGGGGGGCATGATGGAGAAACTATATGCCTTTTGACCCGAATGGCGCTGCACGCCATGACCGGCGACCGGAACGCGGTGAGCCGGTGCCGCAGCAAAATCGGCCTTTACGCTCGCGGATGCCGATGAGCGAGGACAACAAGATGGGACTGGTTTTGCTGGTGGTGGCGCTGCTGGCCATCGGCAGCTATACGCTTCTGGTGTTCAGCGGTGTACTGGGCGGTCAGCAGGGCTAGAGCGGTTTGCATTCTGATTGAATCGGGCAAAGGCATGCAACCCACTCTACATTTTACGTTTTTCCGCATCTCGCATTCAATTTGTAAGTCAAATGAAACGCTCGTTGCTCTAGGCGTTACCGTTGTAAGCCGCTATGGTCTGCGCAAAGCCCGGAGACCCTCATGACGGCCTATACCGACATCCGCTATGCCAGCGCCGATGCGCGCCTGACCCTTTATGCGCGTGATTATGGCGGCGAGGGGATGCCTGTTCTGTGTCTGCATGGGCTGACGCGCAACAGCGCCGATTTTGAAGCCCTGGCGGCGCATCTGTCACCACATTATCGGGTGATTGTGCCTGATATGCGCGGGCGCGGCCTGTCGGATAACGACCCCGAGCCGCTTAACTATCAGCCGCTTGTCTATGTCGGGGATGTGTTCGGTTTGCTCGGCGAGCTGGGCCTTCCGCGCTGCGTGATTATCGGCACCTCGATGGGCGGCATCATGGCCATGCTGATGGCCAATCTGGCCGCGCCGATGGTGATCGGTGTGGTCTTGAATGATGTCGGCCCCGAACTCGATCCGGCGGGGCTGGAACGCATCAAGACCTATACGGGCAAGGGCGGGCCGGTGCGTGACTGGGTGCACGCCGCCGAGCGCACGCGACTCGTCAATGAGGTGGCCTTCCCGGACTACAATGAGGCCGACTGGCTGGCCTTTGCGCATCGCACCTACCGCGATACGCCGCAGGGGCCTGCGCCCGCCTATGATCCCGATATTGCCAAACCGTTTCAGGCTGCCGATGATGGCGCGGCTCCGCCCGACATGTGGGGCCTGTGGGATAAGATGCAGGCCGTGCCGGTGCTGGCGATCCGGGGCGAATTATCTGATCTGTTATCGCCGCAGACCTTTGAGGCGATGCAGGCGCGCCATCCCGATCTGCAAGCCGTCACAGTGCCCGGACGCGGCCATGCGCCGATGCTCGACGAACCGGTGGCCGTGGCGGCGATTGACGGGTTTTTGCAGGCGATGGCGGGGCGGGTGTGAGGCGGCTTGATAGCGAGAGCATGATGACGTGTGCTTGTATCGCATAGCTTTCCCTTCTCCCCATGGTGATGGGGAGAAGGTGGCCGGAGTGAAACGAAGGCCGGATGAGGGGTTTGGCAAGCGCATGAAGAACGCCCCTCACCCGGTCGCCTGCGCTGCGCTTGGCTCCCGTCCTCTCCCCGCTACGCAGGGAGAGGGAAGTAAGCGATTTTAACTCATATCATCCCCCTTTAGCAGGAGGTAGGCTCTTCTTCGCTTGGTTGCGGGACCGTAACCACATGTTGCCAGAGCGTCCGCATAGGATAGCCCTTTGGGAAATCTGGAGTGAGGTCAACTCTTAACACGCCCCCCTCCGCATCATGCGAACTTAACCGTGCATCACAAATCAAGGGTACGGCCTGTGTCCCTTGCCCTGCCTCAATAATCCTTTGAATACCGTACGCTGACGCTGGTGCCGTTGACGCCGCCGGTCTGCGACAGGATGCTTAAAGCCTTGCCCAAAGCGATCTGGAACTGGGTGGCGGTGAAGCCCTTGGTGTCGGTGACGATCTCGACATAGACATTATTGGTCAGGTACTTGCCCGCCGCCAGCGAGGTGCCGCGACCGGTGGCGGCGTCGGCGCTGACCACGCGCAGGCGGTCGATACCGGTGGCCGAACGTAGGGCATTGAGCGGATTAAGCTTGTCGCCGCCACCATTCAGGCTGTTGACGGCGGCGGCCAGTTGCAGGGCTTCGGTGGGCGAGATATTGGCGACGCTTTCGCCAAACAGCATCCGCGACAAAACCTCGTCCTGCGGCAGGGCAGGGGTGGAGGAGAAGCTGATCTGCGGGCGTTGGGCCGAACCGCTGATCTTGATAATGCCCTGGATGTCGGACAGGTTGGCGCTGGCCGACAGGTCGATTTCAGGATTGGTGACATCGCCGCCATCAAAGGTGATGGTGCCGGAATCAAGGTTGAAGGCGCGGCCCGCAAAGCTGTAATCGCCGCGGATCGCCTTCATGCTGCCGACGACCTGAGGGTCATCGCTGGTGCCGCCGACGCGCAAATCAGCCGACCATTCCGAATCGAGTCCCATGCCCGACACGAACACCTTATTGTCGGCGCGGATGCGCACATTGAGCTTCCATTTGCTGGGCGCGCCGCCGCTATCGGCTGGCGGGGTCAGGCTTTCGCCCTTGCGATGCACGCCATCCAGCACATTGATCTCGGCGGCGCCTTGCTTGACGACCTGATATTTGAATTGCGGCAGGCGCAGATCGCCCTTGATCAGCGGACCGTCGGTCGGGTTATTGACGACATCGAGCGTGCCCGACACCACCGAATTGATGGCGTCGGAGCGCGCCAGCCGCGCATTGACGAGGTCAGCGTGCAGGGCCATCGGGAAATGCTGATCGGCGGCCAGGCTGAGCCAGCCCGACGCCTTGACAGTACCGTCGCCCGCCTGACCGGAAAAGCTGTCCAGTTGCAGCCGGTCGCTGGTAAAGCGGCCATCGAGCGCGATATGGGTGATGCGGGTGCCGAGCTGTTCATTGTCATAGGTCAGGTTATTGGCCTTGATCACGCCGTTAAGCTGCGGGCTGGCCACCTGGCCCGACACATCGGCGGCTACGGCCACCGCGCCCGCCAGTTGCTGACGTGGCAGACCGGCCAGCGAAAACGGTACGCCCGCCGGGCCATTATAACGCACGCCGCCGGACAGATTGCCGTTCTGGAGCCGCTGTGTCCAGTCCTGGCCCGCGCCGGGGGTGAGGTTGAGCCTGACGCGGCCGATCACCGCGCCATTCAGGCGCACCAGAGCGTGGGCGTAATTGTCCTGCGTCTGGCCATCGGGATCGAGGCGGGCATCGAGATCGAGATCGACGGGGGCCGAGGCCACCGCCGCCGAGGAGCGCGAGAAATCTTTGACGGTCAGGCGGGCGTGCATGGAAGGCAGGCCATCGCCGCTTTGTGTGAAATCGACGGCGCCATTGGCCACGCCATTGACGCCGAGATCACCGGCGAACAGATTGGCCACCGACAGATCGAGATCGTGCAGCCGCAACTGCGCCGTCTTCTGCGCGCCGAAGCGTCCGGCAATGTCGAGCCTGCCCGCGTCCATCTTGATCGTGGTCGGGGCCAGCACCCAGTCTGCGCCCGATTGGGTGATGCGGGCGGGCGCATCGGTATGGAAGCCTATGCCATTGGCCATGCCCTGCGCCGCCACGCGGTAGAGTCCGGGCGACAGGTCGGCACTGACGGCAATATTGAGCGGCACGCCGTTCTTGCCGCTGGACGCGCCATTGGCCACGGCCCTGATCGTACCGGTCTGACCGATCAGCGCCACTTTGGCGCGGCCCGTGGACAGCACCATATTCTGATAGTGAACATCGGCCATCTGCACATCGGCATCGATCTTCGCCTGATCCTGCATGAGAAGGGTGGCGTCGATGATGGCACGGCCAATATGGATCGGCACATTGCCCGGCACATCAAACTGATTGCCGATGGCGTGGAGGGTGGCCCCCTGAGCCGTATTTATGGCGGCCAGCTTCGCTGTGCCGTTGAGGCCCGCGCCGGACAGGGCCAGCATACCCTCAAAGGGCCCGGCGGCGTTCTGGGTCAGGGTTCCGGTCATGCCGACACCGGCAAAATCGGCGTGGTGGATATCGATGGTGAGCGGGCTGCCGGTATGGATCAGGGTGTCGGCGGTGAAGGGGCCATAGTTGCTGCCGCCATCACCCTTGACCGCAAAACCGTCGGGCGTAGCGTCGAAATTCGCCGTCACATTGGCAAGGCCTATGCCCAGCCCCGGATGGGCGGCATGGAGTAGGCCGCTGGGATGGTCGATCGTGCCGGACAGCGCCAGATCGGCGGGGCCATAATCGGCTGATTGCGCCGTCGCCTTGAAGAGGATCGCGCCATTATTCCGGCCCGCCGTGGCCAGTGTGCCATTGCCTTGCAGCGACAGTTTGGGGGCTTTCAGATCAAGGCCCCTGATCGCCAGCACGCCATTGGGCGCATAGGCATAGCCGCTGCTGATCTTGGCATTGCCGCCCAGTGCCCTGGCCAGCCCGTCATTGAGGATCTTCGTCGTTTGGGCGGTGAGCGTACCGTTCACGGCCAGTCCGGCATGGGTGTAGGCCAGCTTGACATGGCTTGAGGCATTCAGCTTGGCGAGATTTTCCACCGTGTAATTGTTGAGGCTGGCTTGTGCATTCGCCGTATATTTACCGGCGGCGAGATCGGCCATGATCGTGCCCGTGGCCTTCACGCGGTCGGAGCGGATGTGCAGGGTGTCGCTGGTCAGCGTTGCGCCGTTAAAGGTCAGTTGGCCGTCGAGTTTCAGGTGCATCAGCAGAGGATCGACCTGCGCATTGATGCCGGTCAGGCTGTCGAGGCGCGCCTTCAACGGGATGATCAGGGCCGTGCCGTCGGCGTGGCTCTCGGCATGGCTCTGACCTTGGGCATCGAGGCCACTTAAGGCGATGCCGCCGAGGCCAAAGCGTTTGGCGGTGATGTCATATTGGATTTTCGGCGTAGCAAAGGCGCCATCGAACAGCAGATCGGCGTGCAGGTCGGAGGCGTTGACATCCTTGCCGAGCGCATCTGGGCGCAGCAGGCGGGCATGGACTTCGAGTTTTTTGAAATGATTATGCGCCAGATCGACGACGCCCAGCGCCGTCACCTTCATGGCCTGCGAGGCAAGCTGGCCGTTGAGATCGAAGGTGCGATCCTGCATTTTGGCGATCATATCCACCGTCACCTGCGGCTCCAGCAGGGCCGCCGATTCACCGCTTAAGATGCGGTCGGGATGGGTGCTGCCCTTGATATGGAACACGCCGCTCTGGGCCGTTACACCAAGATCAGCCAGGGTGTCGGTGCCGAAATCGGTGGTGAGATGGCCCTGCCATTGCTTCCAGCTTCCCTTGCCGGACAGGTCGAGCGAGAGCGGCTTGCGGAGGTGCAGCAGGCCATCGACCACGCCATCTTTTGGGGCGCGGGCATGGGCGTCGATGTCGAGCCTGTCGGCGTCGGGCACGGCCTCAAGGCGCAGATCGAGCCGGTCGCCCTTGTCGCTCAAGGCTTCCAGCAAAAGCCGTGCCTCGCCGTGCACTATATGGGTGGCCCCGCCGATGCGTAAATGATAGGCCTGACCGGTGACCGGTGCATCGATGGCGAGATCGGCCACCTGCAAACGGTTGATGTCGATGCGCAGATCAGGCAGCAGCGGGCCAGCCGGTTGCGCTGGTTCAGGATTGAGCACGGGCTGACGCAAAACCTCAATGCGCGGCGCGTCCAGATCACGAATATCGACATGCTTGTCGAGATAGCCGAACGGTCGCCAGTCGAGATTCACCACCGGCGCTTCGATGAAGACGCCCTTGGTATCGAGCACCTTCAGCCCGTGCAGGGTCATCTTGCCGTACAAAGAGCCGTCGATGCGGTCGATCTGGAATTGCAGGCCGGAATTGAGCTTGATGCCGGTGGCCAGTTGCACCAGCAGGCGGCGACCCGGCGGGGTATTGAGCGCGGCCAGAAACACACCGAGCAGAACCAGTATGGCGGCGATGGTGAGGCCGACGCGGCGCGCGATCACGCCCCAGCTTATGTCGCTCAAGGAAAAACCGGCTTTGCGCGCCACTTTTTCAGCGACCTCCTTCGCCTGCTCGATGGGCGTTTCGGTATGCGGCGCGGGCACGGTGTCTTCCGGCCGGTCGTCCGACAGGTTCAAAGGCGCTTTCGGTGGTTTTTTGCGGCCTGCCATGACGTTCCCCCTAGAAGCTCTGGCCGATGCCGACATAGAGCGCCAGCAGGGGTTCGGTTTTCTGGCGGTCGAGCGGGGTGGCGATGTCGATGCGGATGGGGCCGAAATTGGTATAGAGACGCGCGCCGATGCCGACGCCGACACGCAGGTTCGAGAAGTTGGGCGTGGCCGAGGCATAGGCCTGACCTGCATCGATGAAAGGCACGATGCCGATGTCGCCGATGCGGTAGCGCGCCTCGATACTGGCCTCGACCACGCTTAGGCCGCCGGTCGGATTGCCGCTGGCGTCTTTCGGGCCCAGGCTCTGATAGGCGAAGCCGCGCACGCTGCCGCCGCCACCGGCATAGAGCCTGCGCGACGGGGCGATGTCGGCCAGACTGCCGCCGAGCAGCGTGCCGATGCGACCGCGCACCGCCAGGACCAGTTTTTGCCCGACCGGATAATAAGAACTGGCGTCGAGAATTTCGCTGACATTGGAGCCGCCATTGGATAGCGAAACCTGCGGCGTCGTCTGACTGGCCAGGCGGTAACCGGTGGTGGGGTTGAGCAGGTCGTTGGAGCGGTCATAGCCGATGCGCACCGGAAAGTCCGTGTAGTAATAATCCTGCCAGAGGGTGGTGGCGTTGTGGCTGAGATTGTTCGATTCGCGGCTGGCCTCGACATCGAAACCGTAGGACCACGTCCAGACCTTCTGCCACAAAGGTGTCGAGCTGCGCGACACCGTGCCGGAAATGCCGGTCGTATAGGCTTCGTAGCTGTCATAGATATTGTGGCTGGCCGTGGCGCTGAGCTGGAAGGTGCGGTCGCGCTTTTTGGCATTGGAGCGGCGGAAGGTGGTGGTCAGGCTCTGCTGTTGCGTGCCGAGGGCGCCGGTCAGGATCAGCGCGCCTTCGGGCGGGAACTTGTTGCGGTTTTGCCAGCTTCCGGTGGCGGTTAAGCCTTCGCCGGTCGAATAGCCGATCTCGGCAGCCAGTGTATGGACGGGCCCGGCCTGCTGATGGACGAGCAGATCGACATAATCGCTGCCGTCGGGCGCCTTTTGGTCGGTGGCGACCGGCTCGACCGACACGCTGCGGAACAGGCCGGTGGCCACCAGAGCGTCGCGCAGGTCATTGACCTTGCGGTTGTCGTACAGCTCGCCGCGCGAGAAGCGCGTCAGTTCGCCGACATGGGCGGCGCTGAAGGCGGGCTTGCCATCGGTGCGGAAGCCGCCGAAGCGCGAGCGCTGGCCCGTATCGACATGCAAACTGTAATCACCGGTATCCTTTGTCGGGTCGAGGGCGATGTCACGCGCGCCCACCTTGACGAACGGATAACCGGTCTGCTGCATGACCACGCTGACATTGGCCTCGGCAGCCAGCACCGTATCGGCCACGATCGCATCACCCTGAGCCAGAGGCAGGGCATTGCGGATCAGGTCGGGCGGTTCGGTCGGGTTGGCGTCGATGGCGACAAGGCCGAAATGGTAAAGCGGCCCCGGCACGGCCACCAGTTTCGCTCGGACCGGGCGGTTCGGATCGGGAGCGGGTTTGAGCGTGGTGGTGACGGTAGCGTCGAAATAGCCGCGCGAATTGAGCAGGCGTAAGATCAGGGCCTCATCCTCGCTGGCGCGCGCCCGCACCATAGCGATATTGGCCGCCTTGCCCTTGCCCGTCTCCAGCGCGCTCAGATCCTTGAACTGGCTGGCCACGCCGGCGTCTTTCAACCCGGTCACATCGGTGGTGTAGCTGATCTGCGCCACCACCACCGGGGCTGAGGCGGCGGGCAGGGGGCTGACATCATAACCGGCCAGTGGCGGCAGGGGCGCGTCGAGTTCGCTGTCGTCGCTGGCCGTGACGGGCGGCAGGCTGGTGGCGGGCGTTTCGGGCGTTGCGGCAGGCTTTGTTACAGTGGGCGGCAGTTCGCCGGGTGTGCCGGGGGGCGGCGCTGTGGTCTGGTCGAGAGACGGTAGGGCAGAGTCGAAATCGGAGTCGCTGATAATGGGCGGATGGGCTTGGGTGACCGGCGACGGATGATCCTGCGCGGCGGCGGGCGGGGCGCACAGGGCAAGGCACAGGGCCGTCAGCACCGGAAAAACGGAGGCGGCAAGCGGCGCGAAACAGGCGGGCGGATTCGAGATGGAAATGTGCCTCGGAGAAAAAGCATAAAGGGCTGTCAGTCTGTCTATAGCCTTGCCTGAATTAAATGTGCGCAAAAAATCGATATGGAAACGGTGAAAAGCCGTAGGCGGCGGGATTGGGAATTTGAGCGCAAGCGGCGGAGTGCGGGTGAGGAAGACGTAACTTAGTGTGGCGTGAAGGTTTGGATGAACCTATATTCGAAAGATCACACCATGACCCATGCCGCCTCGCTCATTCCCGAAACCGATCCGCGCTGGCAGGCCGTCTGCGCCCGTGTGCGCGAGGCCGGGTTTTTCTATGGCGTGACCACCACCGGCATCTATTGTCGCCCGGCCTGCCCTGCGCGGCGGCCAAGGCTGGAAAATGTTGCTTTTTTCGATACTTGCGCGGCGGCGGAAGCGGCGGGTTTGCGCGCCTGTCTGCGCTGCCGTCCCCGCGAAGATGACCGGCAGGCGGCTGTGGTGGCGCAGGCCTGCCGCCATATCGAAACGGCGGAACAGATGCCAGATCTCGATGCGCTGGCGCAAGAGGCGGGCCTCAGCCGCTTTCATTTCCATCGTCTGTTTCGCCAGCTTACCGGGTGTACGCCGCGCGCCTATGGCCGGGCTTTGCGCGAACAGCGCGTCCGTGACGGCTTGCAGGGCGAAGGCAGCGTCACTAAAGCGCTTTACGACGCCGGTTACGGTTCGGGCGGGCGCTTTTACGAAGCCGCGCCCGCCGTGCTGGGCATGAGGCCGGGGCGCTATAAAAAGGGCGGGGCGGGCGAAGCCATCCGGTTCGCCGTCGGCCAGTGCCGACTGGGTGCGATTCTGGTGGCCGAAAGCGAACAGGGCTTGTGCGCCATCGCGCTGGGCGATGATCCCGAAGTGCTGGTGCGCGACCTTCAGGATCGCTTTCCGGCAGCGCAGCTTATGGGCGATGATCCGGTCTTTGCGGCGAAGCTGGCGCAGGTGGTGGGGCTGATTGAGATGCCGGGCGTAGGTCTGAACCTGCCGCTCGATATTCGCGGCACGGCCTTCCAGCAGCGTGTCTGGCAGGCCTTGCGCGCCATTCCGCCGGGCCAGACGGCCAGCTATGCCGAGGTGGCGGCGCGCATCGGTGCGCCCGCCGCCGTGCGCGCCGTGGCCGGGGCCTGTGCCGCCAACACCCTGGCCGTGGCCATACCCTGTCACCGGGTGGTGCGCAGCGATGGCGCGCTGTCGGGCTATCGCTGGGGCGTGGCGCGTAAGCGGGCTTTGCTGGATCAGGAACGAGCGGACTGATGCAGGCCGAACTGTTCGATCTGCCGGAGCCTGAAGCTGAGCCCGCGCCTGAAGGTTTGCATATCCTGCGCGGTTTCGCCGTGCCGCAGGACAAGGCTGTACTGGCGGCGGTGGCGGCCATTGCCGCTGCCGCGCCGTTTCGCCGCATGACGACGCCGGGCGGACAGGCCATGTCGGCGGCCATGACCAGTTGCGGCGCATGGGGCTGGGTCAGCGACCGGCGCGGCTATCGCTATCAGCGTCATGATCCACAAAGCGGCCTGGCATGGCCCGTTATGCCCAAAGTGTTGCAAGAACTGGCGATCAGCGCCGCCGCGCAGGCCGGTTTTGCGTTTGCGCCCGATTCCTGCCTCATCAATCTCTATGAACCGGGGGCGCGCATGGGCCTGCATCAGGATCGGGATGAACCTGATGACAGCGCGCCGATTGTTTCGCTGTCGCTCGGTTTGCCGGTGATGTTCCTGTGGGGCGGTATGCGCCGTCAGGATCCTGTGCGGCGCGTCGAACTTCGTCACGGCGATGTGGCGGTGTGGGGTGGGGCTTATCGCCGGGCCTATCACGGCGTGGCAGCGCTGAAAGCCGGACAGCACGCTGTGACCGGCGCGCGCCGCATCAATCTGACTTTTCGTAAGGCAATTTAGGCAGAAGAACCGCTCAGGAAAAAGCCGGAATCGGCTCGTCGGGCGGCATCTGCATCAGCTCGAACCAGTAGGCTTCAAGGCGCGACACCACATTATCATAGGTGTCGCTGCTGATCGGCTTGGTGATATAGCCATTGGCATGGCGGCTATAGCAGGCATTGATGTCGTTATCGGCGGCGGACGAGGACAGCACAATCACCGGAATGCGGCGTAAAGCCGGATCGTCCTTGACGGTGGAGAGAAAGTCGCGGCCATGCATGTGCGGCAGGTTGAGATCGAGCAGAATGATGTCGGGACGCGGGGATTCGCCGAATTCGCCTTCGCGGCGCAGGATGCTCAGGCCCTTTTCGCCGGTTTCGGCCACGGTGATGTCGTTGGCGATGCGCGCCCGCCGAAAAGCGCGGCGCGTCAGGACGGCGTCACCGCGATTATCCTCCACCAGCAGCACCTGGGCGCTGCGCCCGCGTTCGTTCAGTCTGGTCATGCGTCTGCCTGCGATGATCGTCAGTGAAATTTGTCAACCATTTCGCGCCGGGGGGCAAGGGTCTTTCGCCATCTTGTCCACAAACTGCGCGCAAGCCCCGGTTGCGGGCTTGCGAGGTGCGGCAAATCGGTGAAGATAGGGCTTTTTGCAGCTCAGACGCCGCCATTCTTTTTAAGAACAATGGGCTCCTCGCACATAGGCTTGGGCGGCCATTCTTAAAACGGAGTGTCGGCCTTGCCATGTGCGATGAATTAATGTCATCGCACATGGTAACAACAGGAGGCCTTGATGAACCCGCATGACAGCGGCGGCAACTTCATGCCGCATGGCTATTGCTTCCTGTGGCAACCCGGCGTTTTGTGGCTGCATGTCCTGTCGGATCTCGGCATTGTCATCGCCTATTTCAGCATTCCATTGGTTTTGCTGTATATATTGAGCAAGCGCAAAGACCTGCCTTTTCAGGCGGTTTTCGTGCTGTTCGGTGCCTTCATCCTGCTGTGCGGCCTGACTCACCTGCTCAATATATGGGTATTATGGCACCCAAACTACTATATTGAGGGTGTCATCAAGGCGCTGACCGCCATCACCTCGATCGCCACCCTGATTGTGCTGATCCGGCGCATTCCGCTGGCCATGCGCCTGCCCAGTCCGCGCCAGCTCGCCGAAGCCAATGCGCGTCTGGCCGATCTGTACCAGCAGAGCCAGGAACAGGGGCAGGTGGCGCTGACGGCGGTGATGGACAATGTGACCGACGGCATCATCACCATCGACGAACGCGGCACGATCGAGAGCTTCAACGCCGCCTGCATCCGCATGTTCGGCTATGCGGCGGACGAGGTGACGGCGCGTAATATCTCGATCCTCATCCCTGAGCCCGATCAGAAAAAGCACGATGGCTTTATCCGCGATTATCTGGGAGCTGGCGCCTTCAGCCGCGAAATGACCGGGCGGCGCAAGGACGGCCATACCTTTCCGCTCGACCTGTCGGTGTCGGAATTCGAGCTCGGCGGTCAGCGCCACTATATCGGCATATTGCGCGATATTTCCCGCGCCAAACAGGCCGAGGCGGCGCGCGAACGCCTGCTCAAGCGCCTGATCGATTCCAATACCGAGCTTGAGCGTTTCGCCTATGTGGCCTCGCACGACATGCAGGAACCGCTGCGCATGATGCTCAATTTCAGCCAGATCGTGGCGCATGACTATGCCGACCGGCTGGATGAGGATGGGCGCGAATATCTGAAGATCATCGGCGATTCGGCCTGGCGGATGCGCGACATGGTGCAGGATCTGCTCGAATATGCCCGCATGGGCCGCGAGGGCCTGAGCCTGGGCGAGGTCGATATGCAGGTCGAGATCAATCATGTGCTCGAAAACCTGCGCCAGCTCATTATCGATTCGGGCGCCGAAATCACCAGCGACCCCTTGCCGAAGCTCTATGGCAGCGCCGTGCAGATCATGCGCCTGTTCCAGAACCTGATCGCCAATGCCATTAAATACCAGCCCGAAGGCCAGACGCCGGTGATCCATATCGCCGCCGCCGAGGGCGGGGCCTTCTGGCAGTTTTCGGTCAGCGACAATGGGCTGGGTATCGACGAGGCCTTTATCGAGCAGGTGTTCGAGCCTTTCCGCCGCCTGCACAACTGGGAAAGCATCAAGGGCAGCGGTCTGGGACTGGCCGTCTGCAAGCGTATCGTCGAAAATCACGGCGGGCGCATCTGGGTCGAATCAAAGGCCGGTGAGGGCAGCCGCTTCAATATCTCGATTGCGAAAACGCTGCGCCCGCCGGCAGTGGAACCGTCACCAGACTTATCGGAACCGGAAAACCCGGAACAGGAGGCTTAATGGATCATCTGCTTATACGCGAAGGCCGTGCGGCGGAAATCATGCTGGTGGAAGATAATCGCGGCGACGCCCTGCTGGCGGCCCGCGCCTTCCGCGATGCACGAATCAAAAACAATCTGAGCATCGCCGATACCGGCGAAAAGGCGCTGGCCATGCTGCGCCGTGAGGGCGCATATGCCGACCAGAAAACGCCCGACATCATCCTGCTCGACCTCAACCTGCCGCGCATGAGCGGCGAGGATGTGTTGCGCGCCATCAAGGCCGATGCGGCGCTCAAAAGCATTCCGGTGGTGGTTCTGTCATCGTCATCGGCTGAGGCCGACATCAACCGCGCCTATGAACACCATGCCAATGCCTATGTGGTGAAGCCGATCGACCTGCAAAAATTCCGCGAAGTGGCCGCCAGCATCGAGCAGTTCTTCTTTATGCTGGCCATCCTGCCCGCGCCCGAAGCCTCCTGACCTGCCTGCATCATGTGGCTGCGGCGCAAATGTGACAGGCGTGCAAAATCCTACACAACCTTCCCTTGCGGAAATATTGTCAAACGCGGTGAAAAGGTGGATGCTTTCCGTTAACGGAAACGTCAACCTACCGGCGGGCGTTCGATAATCATATTTGCAGGGTCGTTATGAAAAAAGCTTTCCCCCAAGCCTTTCTGAATCATGCCGTCGTGGCGTCCGCCGTCTCTCTGCTGGCCTTAGGCCTGGCCGCCGGGGCTGCCCATGCGCAGGCCTATGACCGGCTGGTCAGCTTCGGCGACAGCCTGACCGATAATGGCAATCTGTATCTGGCAACCGGCAATCCGCCTGCCCCCTATAATCACCGCTACACCAATGACCGCACCTTCGCCGAATACCTGTCCGGCGACATGCTGAGCTATTTCACCCCGCCCGCCGGGGTCAATTCGGGCAGTATCAACTTCGCCTGGGGCGGGGCGCGCGCCGATAATGCCGCCAACAGCAACGGCCCCATCCCCAGCGTTTACACGCAGATCCAGACCTTTGTCGCCGAGGGCGGAAAGTTTGGCGCGAATGATGTCACCAGCCTGTGGGCCGGGGCTAATGATCTGTTCCAGGCCCTGCCGGGCGCGGCGGCCAATCCGGCCACGGCTCAGGCCACCATGACGACGGCGGCCACCACGGCAGCGGGCACAGTGGTCACCGAGGCCGGAATGCTGGCCGGGGCGGGGGCGAAAACCCTTCTGGTGATCAACCTGCCCAATCTCGGCGCCGTGCCGCAATTCAATACCGACGCCAATACCTCGGCCCTGACCGGCTATACGGGCGAAACCTTCAACGCCGCCCTGCATGTGGGCTTAGGTCAGGTGGCAGCGCAGGCCACAGGTAGCAATATCATCGAGGTCGATGTCTTTTCGGCGCTCAATGCTATTGCGGCCAACCCGCAAGCCTATGGTTTTACGGATGTTAGCCATGCCTGCATCATGGTTTCGACCTGCGTCACCGGTTCGATGGCAACGCAGAACAACTATCTGTTCTGGGACGGCGTTCACCCGACAGCGGCGGGCCATAGGCTGATCGCCAATCTGACGGCGCAATATCTCTACACACCCACCCTGACCGAAGGCGTGGCCATGTTCGCCGATGAGAGCTATGAAAGCCGCCGCGCCACGGCGGCTGAGATGGCGGGTCTGCTGCATGATGCGCGCGCCGGCGGCTATTTCGTGCAGATCGTCGGCACGCAGGGCACGCGCAACCGCACCGTGGGCGTGCAAAGCATGATCGGCGGCGATGTCGTCGATAGCAGCGCCCGCGCCTATGATTTCAACCAGTCGGGCCTGCGCGGCGGCATGATGGTTGCGCTCAGCGACACATCCAGCCTCGGATTTGGCGTTACGGCGGTCACCGGCGATACCGAAGCCTTCATGGTGCGTGCCAAGGCCACCGACATCAGTGTGGATGCCGCCTATGACTGGCATTCCGGCCCCGTCTTCGTCACCGCCGCTGTCGGCGCAGGTGCGGGCAGCTATGCCGATTACGAACGCGCCACCCTGTTTGGCCCCTACCGCAATTCGCGCGGCCATATCGGCACCAGCGCCTATTCCGCTTCGTTGCAGGCCGGGATCGACCATCAGGTCGGGCGCTGGACCGTCACGCCTCTGGCGCGTTTGTCTTACGTCACCGCCACCATGCAGGGCTTTGATGAGTTCGGCACCATCGCGGCGGTCGGCTTTGATGATCGCAAGGTGTCGGCCACCAATGGCGCGGTCGAACTGCGCGCCAAAGGCCAGCTCACTGAGAGCGTGGCCCTGAATGGTGTCATCGGTTACGAAGGCACCTTAAGCGGCGATGAAGGCGATCTGCGCGGCCAGTTGCTCAACAATACCGCCCAGCCCTTTGCCACCGCGATGGGCAATGTCGAAAGCCCCGGCGTGCTGGCGGGTATTGGCCTGACCACGAAGCTCGGCGGCTTTGATGTGTCGGCGCAATATCGCGGCACCTATGGCTCGAAGAAGCAAAAAAATCAGACCGCCCTTTTGTCGATCAGCAAGGCATTTTAAAGCGCTTCCCTTCTCCCTGCACAGCGGGGAGAGGGTGGTCGGAGTGCAGCTAATACCAATCTGCGATGACTTTGACTCATCCCAAATTGGCAAGGCCGACTGGCCGTCCGAGCTTATGCGAGGAGCCCATTCTTCTTAAAAGAAATGGCGGCGTTTGAGCTGCAAATAATGCTTATACCAACTTGCACCCAAATAGGTTCTGGGCTGCGCAAGTTGGTATAAGGCCGGATGAGGGGGCTCTTCCTACCCTACAGAATGCCCCTCACCCGGTCGTTTTCGCGTGGCTCAACTCCCGTCCTCTCCCCACATGTGGGGAGAGGTGAAAAGTTAAAGTCAAAGAGAAGCGGGCTCAGGCATAGACACTGACCGTCACGCCCGGCGCGGTGAGGGCGGCAGTGGTTACGGCACTGGCCTTTTGCGTCGGATCACTGGCGGCATTGACGCCGTAAGGGCCGGATTTGGGATGGGCCGGATCGATATGCTTTTTGGCGTAATCGACATCCGTGCAGGTCTTGCAGGTAAAGCCGTTGACCTGAACGGGCTGAGGATAATTCGTGCTGATCGTCATCGGAAACCCGCCTTCTGCCGGTATAGATGTCGTCTGATACGGCGCGGACAGCCATAAGGTTACATATTCAGATCAGCGAGGCGGCGATATTGATGGTCAGTGCCAGCACCGTGGCGTTGAACAGATAGGCGATCACGCAATGGACAAGGCCGGTGCGCCGCATCTGGGTCGAAGCGAAATCGACATCGGCGGTCTGGCCCGATGTGCCGATGATGAAGGCGAAATAGAGGAAATCCGTATAGTGGGGCGCGTCCTTGCCGGGAAAGATCAGGCAGGGTGTCTTCGGATTGCGCGACAGGGCCGAATAATAGCCGTGGGCGTAATGGAAAGCGAAGGCGGTATGGATAAAGGCCCATGAGGTGAGCAGGGTCAGAACCGACAGGCCGATATGCAGGGCGCCCAAGGCCCCGGTGGCGTCCTTTGAGGTGGCCAGTTCGAAGACGATGGCCACGAAGCTCAGGGCGGAGGCGATAATGGTCAGGATGAGGATCACGCCTTCGCCATCATCATAAAGATGGGCGTTTTGCGTCAGGCGTTCACGTTCGGCGGTAAACATGTTGTGCATCCCCATGCCGAGATAGAGGATGGCCATGACATTCCAGCCGATCAGGCTGGTGGTGGCCGTTTTCAGCGGGGTGAAGGTCTGGCAGGCCAGAAACGCGATGACGCCCAGCACCACGGCGATCAGCAATTGCGGTTTCTGGCGGAAATAGCGCACCACGACCAGATCGAGAAAGCCGCGCCCGTTATTACTCATGCACCCGTCCAGCCCTAAACCTGCAAAACCTTATTGAACATTTGTCCGTGATCGGCGCAATCTTAGGCTTGATCCCGAGGGGATTGTCAATTTACCTTTTGGGATGTGGAGGCCACGTGCCATGACCCTGGTTTGCGAAACCCATATCGACCTGCCGCAAGCGCCCGCGCAGGTCTTTGCCCTGCTCGATGATTTCAGCCGTGTGCCCGACTGGTTGACGCGCTGCGAAGGTCTGGCCAAGCAGGGCCACGGCCCCAATGCGGCGGGCGATAAGCTGCGCTATGCCTATGTCGAGGGCGGCAAGCACCGGCTGATGGATGGCGTCATCCTGACCCACGATGCGCCTTACCGCATGACCTGCCGGTATTTCGACAAGATGATGCAGGTGATTGTCGATTTTCAGCTCGAACCTTCGGGCAATGGCACGCGCCTCACCCATCGTATCGAGATCATGCCGCAATCCTTCATGGCGCGCCTGCTGACGCCGATGATCCGCGCGAAGTTGCCGCAGCAGACGAAACAGGCGATGGAGTCGTTGCGCGGCCTGCTGGCGCGTCAGATGGCGGCATAATTTTTTTGAGTAACAGAGGGGCGGTATGACGCTTTCACGACGTGGGCTACTGGCGGGCACGATCGGGCTCGGCCTTTTCGGTGGTTTGGCGGCCTGTTCGTCGAAGGTGACACAGGCGATCAGTTTCGCGCGCCACATGGTGAAAATCGAGAGGCGACATGGCGGACGCATCGGGGTGGCGGCTTTGCGCGGCAGCGACAAAAAGGGCCGTCTTGATCTCGATGCCGATCGGCGTTTCGCCCATTGCTCGACCTTCAAATGGGTGTTGGCCGCCGCCATCCTGCACATGTGCGATCAGGGCCATTTGAGCCTGTCGAAAATCATCCGTTATGGCGAAAAAGACCTGCTCGACTATGCGCCGGTCACGCGCCAGCACGTCAAAACCGGCCATATGACGGTGGCGGAACTCTGTGCGGCGGCGATTGGCGTCAGCGATAATACTGCCGCCAACCTGTTGCTGGGGCTGGTGGGCGGGCCTGCGGGCCTGACGGCCTTTGTGCGCGGGCTGGGTGATGATGTGACGCGCTTTGACCGCTTTGAACCCACCCTCAATACCAATCTGCCGGGCGATGACCGCGACACCACCACGCCCGCCGCCATGGCCGGGCTTTTGCGTACCGTCTTTACCGGCACGGCGTTGAAACCGGACAGTGTGGCGCAACTGAAGGACTGGATGGTGCATTGTCAAACCGGCGACAAACGCATCCGCGCCGGTGTGCCCGCCGGGGCGCTGGTGGCCGACAAGACCGGCACGGGCGCCAATGGCGCGGCCAATGATGTGGCCGTCATCTGGCCTGAGGGGCAAGCCGAACCGGTGTTTCTCGCCATCTATACTTCGGGCGGCAATCTCGACGATGCGGGCCGCGACCAGACCATCGCCGATATTACGCGCCTGGTCTTCGATACGCTGGGTCTGAGCGGTACGGCGGAGTCGTCAAGCTCGCAAGGCAGCCAATAAACACCTGATTCTGGGGGGATTATCGTAAGCGGTGTTCTGCCCCCACGTTCCCTTTTCGGCATTGATCTGCGCATGGCTTGTTCAGAGTTGAACGAGAGGGACTTTCTCCATGGAGACTACACCGGAGATTCTCACTGGAAGGGCGGTCCGCAGTGGGACCCGGCGTTCGCGCCGATGGCCGGATGAGGTCAAGGCGCGGCTTGTTGCAGAGACCTTGCGGCCTGGGGTAAGCGTCAATGAAGTGGCGCGCCGTGCCGGGGTAAAGGCGAACCACCTGTCTTCATGGCGCACCTTGGCGCGGAGGGGCAAGTTGATCTTGCCGGCGCCTGAGGACGACGTTGAATTTAGCGCTCTGGTGGTCAGCGAACCGGCCCCGGTCGCGGCTACGCATCCGGCTATCAGGCCTGAGATCGTGGTCGGGAATGTGACGATCCGTCTTGAAGACGACGCTTCAGCAGATCGTATTGCGGCAGTTGCGTGTGCCATGATGGCGTCGGTATGATCTTCCCGTCAAACCGGGTACGGATCATGGTGGCGACCAAGCCAATCGACTTCCGTAAAGGGCATGATGGTCTTGCCGCACTGGTGAAGAACCAATTGCACAAAGACCCCTTCACCGGCACGGTCTTCGTCTTCCGGTCGCGCAAGGCGGACCGCCTGAAGTTGCTCTATTGGGACGGCACCGGACTGGTGATGGCCTATAAACGGCTGGAGGCGCATGTGTTCACCTGGCCGGCGATCAAGGACGGACTTATGAGCCTTAGCCATGCTCAGTTTGAGGCGTTGTTCTCGGGGCTGGACTGGCGCCGAGTCCGGGCCCTGGAGGCGCGTGCACCGGAGGCGGTGGAATAGCTGCGACAAGATGACTCGGGGGGCATTTTAGGCAGGAAGGTAAAAGCGGATTTTGTTAGATTGCCGTCATGCTCAACCCCGCCAATTTGCCTGATGATATAGCGGTTCTCAAAGCCATGCTGGTGGCTTCTGAGGCCCGCAATCTGCGCAAGGATGACCGGATCGAGCGATTGGAGAAGCTGGTCGCCGCCTTCAGGCAGGCCGCCTTCGGGCGCAAATCCGAGAAGGCCGAGCCGGGTCAGTTTGAACTGGCCCTGGAAGACCTTGAAACCGCTATCGCCGCGATCCATGCTGAGGAAGAGGCCGATGCGCCTTGTGGTAAACGGGCTGCAAAGTCTCGCGCTGGCAATCGCGGGGCCTTACCCGGCCATCTGCCCCGCATCGAAGAGGTTATTGAGCCTGACAGTCTGCTCTGTGCCTGCGGCAACGGCTTACATTGCATTGGTGAAGACAGGTGCGAGCGGCTGGACGTGATCCCGGCGCAGTTCCGCGTCATCGTCACCCGCCGCCCCAAATATGCCTGCCGGGCCTGCACGGATGGCATAACTCAAGCCTCTGCTCCGGCGCGCCTCGTTCCCGGTGGCCTGCCGACTGAGGCGACTGTGGCTCATGTGCTGGTCAGTAAGTATGCCGACCATCTGCCCCTGTATCGGCAGGCCCAGATTTATAGCCGCCAAGGCGTTGACCTTGACCGGTCTACGCTGGCTGACTGGGTTGGCCGGGCCGCGTTCGAGTTGCGCCCGGTGTGGGGCGCCCTGATCGCCAATCTGAAGCAATCCACCAAGCTCTTTATGGATGAAACCCGCGCCCCGGTACTTGATCCCGGCGCACGTAAAACAAAAACCGGATACTTCTGGGCCCTGGCCCGCGATGACCGACCGTGGAACGGTGCGGCGCCGCCTGGTGTCGCCTTCACCTACGCGCCCGGGCGTGGCGGGCAGTATGCCGAACATATCTTGCAGGGCTTCACCGGCATTCTGCAGGTCGACGGCTATGCTGGTTACAATCGCCTGATCGCACCCGACCGTATCGGCCCGGCAATCCGGCTGGCCTATTGCTGGGCGCATGCCCGTCGTAAGCTGTTTGAGATTACCCGCGCCGGTCCGGCGCCAATCGCCGAAGAGGGCCTCAGGCGCATCGCCGATCTCTACAAGATCGAAGCGGACATCCGCGGTAGCGATCCGGCGGTGCGTCTGGCTGCACGACAATTACGATCTGGCCCCGTAGTGGCCGATATAGAGGCATGGCTCAACAATCACCGCAGCCGTGTCGCCGCCAAATCGCCGCTTGGCGAGGCATTGAATTACATCGCCAAATACTGGGGCGGCCTCTGCCAGTTCCTCGACGACGGCTGCGTCGAGCTGGACAACAACACTGTTGAACGCACGATCCGGCCTATCGCCCTGAACCGGAAAAACGCTCTCTTTGCAGGCCATGACGCCGGCGCTCAAAACTGGGCCATCATCGCGTCACTGATCGAAACGTGCAAACTGAACGGCATCGATCCCCATGCCTACCTGACCAACACCCTAAGGGCCATCGCGGGCGGACATAAGCAAAGCCAGATCGACCACCTTCTCCCTTGCAACTACGCCGTCAAGGTGTGAGCGAAACACCGCTTACGGATTATCTCAAAGTCAGAAACCCCACCACCACATCTCAGGCGCTTAGGCGCCTTCGTGCGGTCCCCCTCCCCAAACCCTGACGGGTTCAGGGAGGGTATAAGAGGGACGTGGTCTATACCTCCGAGCGTAGCGAAGTGGTGGTGGGGTTTCTTACTTTGATATAAGCATGGCCGCGTCTTATGCCCGGAAGACAGATACCGCTTGCAGCGCCTGACCATAGTCGCTGATCGCCGCAAGCTTGGCGTTGAATGCCGACCAGTCATCGGCCTTGGCAATCTGCGCCCAGATGGCTTCGATCTCAGCGATCAGCAGGGTTTCGGGATCGGCCTTGGCAAAACGTGGATGATCGAGCTTGTCAGGAGCAGCAGGCGCATAGGCGGCGAGGGCGGCGCGAAAAGCATCAAAGGCCGCACCCTGATAATGCGGGCCGCGCGGCCCCTGCATGGCGCGCGGTTCGCTGATCACGCCGCCGAACCAGTCATAAAACAACCCCTCGAAACTGCCATCGAAGCGCAAGGTTCCGGCAAAGGCAAAAAAGGCTTCGGCCAGAGGCGGCGCGTCGTCAACAGGCCGCAGATTAAAGCGCGCGCACAGGGCCCGTTGCAGCGCGTCCTGATAGCGGTCGGCAAAGGCGTTGAGGCTGGCCACCAGCGGGGCCTGTTCGCAGATCAGGGTGAGCGAACGGCCAAGCTGGGCCAGGTTCCACAGAACCGCATCGGGCTGGCGGCCATAGGCATAGAGGCCGCCCTCGTCGAAATAGGCGGCGGTAAAGCCCAGATCGGCATAGGGCAGGAAGCGGTAGGGGCCGTAATCGAAGCTTTCGCCGGTAATGTTCATATTGTCGGTATTGAGCACGCCATGCACGAAGCCCGCCGCCATCCAGCCTGCCGCCAGCGCCGCCGTTCGCGTCACCACCGCATCGAACAGGGCGGCGGTGTCGGGCGCTTCCGCTAAGATTTCGTTTGCGTTGCCCCTTCCACCGCTTCGCGGTTCTCCCTCCCCGTAAACGGGGCGGGAGACGTAGTTCTCGCGCACAAAGTCCGCCAGATCGCGCATCGTATCGGCATCATTGAGAAAGGCCAGCCGTTCAAACGTACCGAAACGGATGTGGCTGTGGCTGAGGCGCACCAGCACCGATGAGCGGGTGGGCGAGGGTTCATCGCCGCGCATCAGGGCCTCGCCCGTCTCGATCAGTGAAAACGATTTCGATGTATTGACGCCCAGCGCTTCGAGCATGGCGGTGGCCAGAACCTCACGCACTCCGCCTTTCAGCGTCAGGCGGCCATCGCCACCGCGCGACCACGGCGTGGTGCCCGATCCCTTGGTGCCGAGATCGAGCAGGCGGTCATGGTTGTCGAGCAGTTGCGCGAACAGAAAGCCGCGCCCATCGCCGAGGTCGGGATTATAGTGGCGGAACTGATGGCCGTGATAACGCAGGGCCAGAGGCATGGGCTGGTTATCGGGCAGGGGGGCGAAGCGGCCGAAATGACGGATCCAGTCGGCATCGCTCATATCACCAAGCCCGACGCTGGCCGCGGCTTGAGCGTTGCGATAGCGCAGCACGGTTTGCGGGAAATCGGCGGCGCTCACCTGATCATGCAGGGCAAGCGCGCTTTGGCTGAGGCGGGGGGCGGGACGATAGGGCATGATGCGCATGTCGGCGCGGCAGCCGCTTATGTCAAGCCAGTACACCAAGCAGCGATGCTTTGACTCATCGCAGCTTGGCAAGCGCGACTGCGCGCCGCCGCTTATGCGGCGAGCCATGCGGCGTTTGAGCTGCAAAATAAAGTTTAACACTAACCTGCACCTAATTAGGTGCAGGTTAGTGTTAAACTTTACGGCTGAGCCATGTTAAAAGCCCAGCCCCGCCGGCTGCCGACAGCAGCGAGCCGACAATGACGCCTGCCTTGACCGCCACCAAGCCCTCTTCGGCACCACGAAAGGCCAGGGCCGCCATGAACAGGCTCATGGTGAAGCCGATGCCGCACAACAGGCATACGGCATAGACCTGTCCCGCAGTGGCCCCGTCGGGCAGGCGGGCCAGACCAGAGCTGATGGCCAGTTGGCTGGCAGCGAACACTCCCACCTGTTTGCCGACGAACAGCCCCAGCATGACGCCGAGAAAGCGCGGGTCGATCAGATTGGCCAGCCCCATGCCCTCAAGCGAAAAACCGGAAGCGGTAAAGGCGAAGAAGGGCAGGATCAGCCAGGCGACATAAGGGTGCAGTTCGCTGGCGATCCATTTGACCATACCTTCTTCGCCCGGATGGCACGGATCGATACTGACGCAGAAGGCGGCGGCCACGGCGGTCAGCGAAGGGCTTAAGCCCGCCTCCAGACTCATGGCCCAGATGGCGACGAAAAACACCATATAGATCATCGAAAAGCCGATGCGCGTGCGCGGAAACAGGTATTTGAGCGAGGCCATGCCCGCCAGCAGGGCCAGCACGATGGCGACGAACAACAGGTTGAACTGGGCGTTGTAAAACACGCCGATAATGATGACCGCGCCGAGATCATCGACAATGGCGAGCGTCAGCAAAAAGACGCGCAGGGACGATGGCAAACTCTTGCCCGCCATCGCCAGCACGGCCAGGGCAAAGGCGATGTCGGTGGCGGTCGGCACCGACCAGCCGCGCAGATCGCCGCCATCGACGATATTAAGGCCCAGATAGATAAGGGCAGGCACGGCCATCCCGCCGATGGCGGCAATCACCGGCAGGGCCAGTTTGCGCGGACTGGACAGGGCGCCGCGCACGATTTCGTACTTGATCTCCAGGCCGACGACGAAGAAGAAGATGGCCATCAGCCCCTCCTTCGTCCATTCCAGCACGCTTTCATTGAAGCGCCACGCCCCGACATTGATGTCGATATGGTAGTGGATGAAGCTGAAATAATATTCGGCCCACGGCGAATTGGCCCAGACGAGCGCGATCACGGCGCACAGGGCGAGAATGGTGCCGGAACCGGCTTCGGTCTTGAGGAAATCGAGGGTGAAACGGTTCAGGGGGGCGGGGGCTCTCATAATCCTGTTTTACAGCCGAAGCTGGCCGGTTTCAATCGCATTGGCCTGTTCGGCGGTCATGGGCTCGTACACGTCCCTGTCGGCGCAGATGAACAGGGGGTCTTTGATGCGCAAAGGATCATAACCCTCGCGCACCAGATCCATCTTCTTGTATTTGAAGGTGCCGGTCGTTTCCACCTCGGTCAAAAGGCGTACGAAGCGCGGTCGCGCATAGACAGGCAGGTAGGAATCGATGTGGTTTTTGAAGGTGTTGAGGTCGAAACCTTCGCGCGTGATCAGGGCCACCATGCCCGCCTTGCCATCGTGATTCGGCACCGGAATACCATAGACGATGGCTTCCTCGACGCCGGGGGCCGAGGCGCAGTATTCGGCCACTTCCGAGGTTGAGACATTCTCGCCCTTCCAGCGGAAGGTGTCGCCGATGCGGTCCACGAAATAGAGGTAGCCGTTCTTGTCCTGGCGCATCAGATCGCCGGTGCGGAACCACATATCACCCTTTTTGAACACATCGGTCAGGATCTTCTTCTGCGTCGCCGCCTTGTCGGCATAGCCGGAATAGGCGTGGCGCGCATCGGCCCCGATCAGGCCCAGCGCCTCGCCGATCTCACCGGGGCGGCATTCCTGACACAGACCGTTGAGCTGGCGGATCGGCATTTCGCTTTCCACGTCAAAACGCACGAGCCGGACATTGAACTTGTTGCGCAGCAGTTTCGGCACGCGCCCCACCGCACCCGGCTGGCCGTCGAGATTGAACAGCGACACATTGCCTTCGGTCGAGCCGTAAAATTCGACAATGGCCGGGATTTTGAAGCGCTTCTTGAAATGATCCCACACTTCGGGGCGCATCCCGTTGCCAAACGCCATGCGCACCTTATGCTTCGTTTCGTCATCGGGATTGGGAGCGGGCGGCGAATTGACCAGATAACGGCACAGTTCGCCAATATAGACGAGGTGGGTAATGCCCTCTTTGCGCACATCGCTCCAGAACTGGCTGGCCGAAAAGCGACGCTTCAGCACCAGTTCGGCACCGTTCAAAAGCGCAGCCCCTGCGGCGCACAGCCCGCCCGTGGCGTGGTAGAGCGGCAGGACGCAATAGAGCTTGTCGTCGGGCTTCATGCGCGTCAGGCCCGCAAAGGCTTTCATGTAAAGCTGGGCGCGGGCGTTGGAAATCTTGGCCGCCTTGGGCAGGCCGGTGGTGCCCGACGTATAGATATACAGCGCGATGGTTCCGGCATTGAGGGCGGCGCGCGGTGTGCGGTCGGGGCGCACGGTCGAGACGCCCTTCAAGGCAGCATCGAGGCTGCGGCAGTTCTCGCTTTCCATCTCGCGCGGCAGATCGAGCACCCACAGGGCCTGGAACCGCTCGACCTGGCTCTCGATCTCGTCAAAGGCCGCCTTGGTGGTCATGTCCACCAGAGTCAGGCTGGCCACCGAGATATTGATGCAGTGGGCGAGGCCCGAACCGGTCAGGGAATTGTTGATCAGGGCGGTGATGACGCCGATCTTGTTGAGGCCCAGCCAGATGGCGATATAGTCGAGCCGGTTGGGCATGAACAGGGCCACCGTATCGCCCGCTTTCAGCCCGCGCTGACGGCCCCAGTGGGCATAGCGGTTGGCCAGGGTATCGAGCTGTTGATAGGTGAGGCTCTTGCCCTCGAAACGGATGGCCGGACGGGTGGGGTAGCGGTCGGCCACCTTCTCGTAATCGTCGCAGACCAGATCGGGCGAGTCGGGCGAAACGCTCTTGATGTGGCGCAGGATACGCAGCAGGCGCTTGAGGAAGGTGGCGTCACGCTTGATATTGGCAAACAGACTCATGCGCTTCGCAGCTCCCTTAAGGTTCGTGACTTTTTACAACGGAGCCTATAGGCAAATCCCGATCCCTCAAAGCGCCAATTTGCCGCTAAACGTCTTTTTTCCAAGGGGATTATGTACGTAACAGCAGGGGAAGGCGCAGCCGCCATATTGACCGGCGGCGGTAAATCCTGTTAGTGCGGCGGGTAATTTCAGGAGACTTGCCGCCTTGACGACCGTAGCCGAAGCCCTCGAACAGATTTATGAGTCCCTGGCCAATGATAATGCCGAACTGGACGCCCGCATCACGACCCTGAAGGCGGCTATGGCCACCGAGGGCGTCAAGACCGCCGTGGTCGAGCCGGCCCGTCTGGCGCAGAATAATCGTCAGGGCCGCAAGCTGATGCAGTCCTATTTCCGCAAAAAGGGCGTAACCGTCGTTTTTGCCGAAGCCTGAATTTAAACCTTTTTTTGCCTGAGCAAAAACCACGCGGCGGCGCTGACCGCCACGCAGCCGGTGATGACATCCCACCCCATCAGATCGGGCGTGTTCTGCGTGATCAGGGCCGGGGTGCCGCTGAACACATCCTGCATCGACACGACAACCAGCGAGCCGAACAGGTTGTTGACGAGGTGAAAGCCATAGCTCATGGCCAGCCCGCCGGTGCGGATGGCCACCAGCGACATGACGCTGCCGAACACCGTGGCAAACACGGCCTGCGGAATGCCGTTAGGGATGTGCAGCGCGCCGAAGGCCAGTCCGCTTAACAGGGCCGCCACCAGCGGCCTTTGGCTGAGCAGGAGCAGGCTCTGGGTCAGATAGCCGCGAAAGACGAATTCCTCGGTAAAGGTCTGCACGGCCAGTCCGGCCACGGCCACCAGCACCACGGCGGGGGTCAGGCTGCGCCAGGTCAGGTGGAAGCCGTGCGGGCGCAGGGCGTAATCGATCAGGCCAAACAGGATCAGCAGGGCCAGCCAGAGCCCGGCACCGCTCAGAAAATCGCGCCAGCGCCAGACGCCGCGAATATCGGCAAAGCGCTTGCGGTGCATGATGTAAATGGCGAGGATGAAGCCCGCCAGAAACGCCCCGAAGCTCAAGGCCGCATAGCCGAGATAGAAGCTGACCGGATGGCTGGGCGACTGCATCTCGGTGACGAAACCGGCCGTAATGACATGCGTCATGATCAGCGGCAGCAGCACGGCGGGCACGATCAGCATGGCCATGACGATCGCCAGCGGCCAGGCCAGCAGATAGCGCCACCAGGCGTTTTTGCCGCGTCGGGCAAGGCCGAGATAGGTCGTGGCGTCGATCATGATGTCAAAGCCTTTCACGTCATGAGGCGGGCTTGGGCAGGGCGTGCGGCGTCTTCACCGGCTGACAGACCACCAGCCGCACCGGGAAATTGCGCGCCTCGCAGGCTTGCCGCGTCATGGGCTGGTGATAGGTGAGCGGCGCATAGAACAGATAGCTGCCGGCGATCAGCAGGCTGATGGCGCACAGGATGGTAAAGCGGTGTCTGTCAATGAAGCTAAAGCGCCGCGCCACCAGCCGGAAGACCAGCGGCACCATCATGAAGCTCAAGCCCAGGCCGATGAAATAGTGGTAGATATACATGACACGTTGCAGGCCAAGATAGATATGTACCCCCATAAAGACGGCGTACATGGCCAGCAGCGGTTCGAGCAGGTCGAGATCGCGGCGATCCTCAGGGCTCTCATTGCGGAAACGGCGGCGCGCCACCAGTATGGCCGCGCCGATGATGCCGATCAGCCCCAGTCCCCAATTGACCGGATTGCCGACCATTTGCGTATAGGCGGTGCGCTTGCCGTCGAAATCCCAGCGATAATTGATCACCTTGGCCATGAAAGGCCACAGGATTGGCTGCGAGCCGTTCGGTTCGGTCTTCACCTCGCCGGTGAAGTCATGCTTCATATAGGCATAATAACCCGTCGTGGCGTGCCAGATGACGGTGGGCGACAAGCCGCGCTTGTGGTGCAGATAGTCCTGATAAACCTGATCCATATAGTGCAGATCGCGTTTGCCCGCCTCGGTATTCGGATCGGGGGCATTGGGATTGAAAACCACATGCAGGCTGAAGATCAGCACCACCACGGCGAAAAAGCCGCCCAGCACCACCCAGCCGCGCGCGAACTGGCGCAGAAAATTGGCGCGCGTCTGTTCCATCCACAGGGCGCGCAGCAGACTCAGGGCGCCCAAAAACAGCATGACCACTGAATTGACCTTGCACATGAAGCTGAGGCCGCACAAGACGCCGAAACCGAGATAGGTCAGCAAGGGCCGTTTCGGTTCGCGCCCGAAGGTGTACAGCCACACCAGCACCGAACCCAATGTGAAGGTCATCTGGTAGGAATCGAGCTGGGCGGCGCGGAAATGGACGATATAGGCGTTCTCAAACACGAACAGCAGCGAGAAGACGAACGCCTCGAACGGCTCATTGGCCAGACGCAGGATGATCAGGTAAAACAGAAGCGCGCCCACCACCGCAAACAGGGCGGCGGGCAGGCGGATGAAGGTGAAATCATAGCCCGCAGGCACGACGCGGGTGTCGATCTTTTTCACCTCAGCCAGGGGATGCAGGTTGAGCTGGTGATTGGCGCCCGACAGTTTCAGGCTGGCGTCCATGAACATGAAGGCCAGCGGCGGGTGCGAAGCATACTGCGCCGTGCCCTCGACATAGCGCTGCATCGAGGTCAGGTAATAGCTTTCGTCCCAGAAGGCGTGGTTGGGATTATTGAGATCGCGCAGGAAGTTGAAACAGGCCAGCACCACGATCAGCAGGCCGAGCAGCCAGCGCAGCATCTTGTCATCAGCATTCCACAGCCGGTCTAAGAAGGTGCGCACGTTTTGCGCGGGTTGCGTATTTGGGGCTCCGGGTGCGGCTGGCATGGGGTCTCCGTCGTTTTTTGCCCTTATGCCCTATTCGCAGCGCCCTGCCTATAGGCTGATGCGCGAGTCCGTTGTGCATGGATGAGAAAATCTTCCCAAGGTATGCATTAACCTAAATACAACTATTAGTTGTTATGGTGATCCTGTCGCCCCGGTTATCCCCTGACACCGGAGCGCTTACGCGGGACGCGCCGGTTTGTCTCCCCTTGTCCGGTGCGCAAAATCCGGGCCGAAGCCACTGGTCATGGTTTCGGCCCGGTACTTTTGTGGGCCCCGGTCAGGTACGCAGGCGATAGCCGGTCTTGAAGATCCAGGCGATGATGGCCACGCAGATCGCCATGAAGCCGAGCGTCATGCCCAGGCTGATCAGTACATTGACGTCGGCCTTGCCGTAAAAGGCCCAGCGGAAGCCATTGACCAGATAGACGATCGGATTGAACAGGGTGATCTTCTGCCAGAGCGGCGGCAGCATATGCAGCGAATAGAAGGTGCCGCCCAAAAAGGTCAGGGGCGTGATGATCAGCAGCGGCACCACCTGCAACTTCTCAAATCCATCGGCCCAGACGCCGAGAATAAAGCCAAACAGCGAAAAGGTGAGGCTGATCAGCAGCAGGAAGGCCACCATCACGACCGGATGGACGATCTGGTAATCGACGAACAGACGCGCCGTCAGAAGGATGATAATGCCCAAAATCACCGACTTGGTGGCTGCCGCCCCGACATAGCCGAGCAGGGCCTCGATCACCGAAACCGGCGCGGATAACAGCTCATAGATCGTGCCGGTAAAGCGCGGCAGATAGATGCCGAACGAGGCATTGGACACGCTCTCGGTCAGGATGCTGAGCAAGGTCAGGCCCGGCACGATAAAGGCGCCGTAGGAGACGCCGTCCACCGTGGTCATGCGCCCGCCGATGGCTGAGCCGAAGACGATGAAATAGAGCGAGGTCGAAAGCACCGGCGCGGCGATGCTCTGGAACAGGGTGCGCCAGGTGCGGCCCAGTTCGAACATATAGATGGCGCGCACGGCGTTATAATTGAAGGTCATGGCCTGATTTTGCGAACTCATTGCGTGCGGCCCTCGACCAGATTGACGAAAATGTCTTCGAGCGACGAACGCTCGGTATTGACGGTGGTGAAATCGATATTTTGCGCCAGCATGGTTCGCAACACCTCGGCCACGCCCGATTCCTGATCCTGATCTTCACCGCTTAAGCTGAAGCTGAGCGTCAGGCCGTCCTGGCTCAAACTCATCTCGCGGCCGACATCGGGCGGGGTGCTAAGCGCCGCTTTCAGTCCGATGCTGACCTTGGTCTGGCCCAGCGTCTTCATCAGGGTCTGTTTCTTTTCGACGAGGATGATCTCACCCTTGTTGATGACGCCGATGCGGTCGGCCATCTCCTCGGCCTCTTCGATATAGTGGGTGGTCAGGATGATGGTCACACCCTTGGCGCGCAGACGGCGCACCATGTTCCACATATCGCGGCGCAACTCGACATCAACCCCGGCGGTCGGCTCATCGAGGAAGAGGATGGTCGGTTCGTGCGACAGGGCCTTGGCGATCAGCACGCGCCGTTTCATGCCGCCGCTAAGCGTGGCGATCTTGTTGTCGCGCTTGTCCCACAAGGATAAATCGCGCAGGATCTGCTCGATCAGGGCCGGATCGGGCGATTTGCCGAACAGGCCGCGCGAATGGCTGACCGTGTGGCGCACGGTTTCAAACATGTCGGTGGCCAGTTCCTGCGGCACCAGGCCGATACGGGTGCGGGCAGCGCGGTAATCCCTGGCAATGTCGAAACCATCAGCGATCACTGTGCCGCCGGTGGGGCGCACCAGCCCGCACACAATGCCGATCAGCGTGGTCTTGCCCGCGCCATTGGGGCCCAGCAGGGCGAAGATTTCGCCGCGCCTGATGTCGAGATCGATGGATTTCAACGCCTGATGACCGCTCTTATAGGTCTTTTCGAGCTTCGAAATGGAGATGACCGAATCCATATGTCGTCCTGTGCGGTGATTCCAAGCGCTTATGATCTTCTCTCATGAGCGCTTGGCAAGGCCAACTGGCCGCCCGAGCTTATGCGAGGAAGCCATGCGGCGTTTGAGCTAAAGAAATGCCTATATAGATAGGCCTATACCAGAATACGACAGGGTGCTTGCATCGTCTTTGTAATGTTCTATATGTGTTCTTATGTCCGCTGATCTTTTCGGCCATGCCGAACCCACCCAGACCCAGACCCAGACCCTTCAGGTCGATGATGCCGCCAAACCGCTGGCCGACCGTCTGCGTCCGCGCAGCGTGGGCGAGGTGGTCGGTCAGGTGCATTTGCTCGGCGAAGGCGGGGCGATTTCGCGCCTGATCGAACGCGGCTTTCTGCCCTCGCTGATTCTGTGGGGCCCGCCGGGCGTCGGCAAGACGACGATTGCGCGTTTGCTGGCTGAGGCGGCGGGCTATGAGTTCCAGCAGATTTCGGCGGTCTTTTCCGGCGTCGCCGATCTGAAAAAGGCCTTCGAGCAGGCGCAAACCCGCCATAAGATGGGCCAGCGCACGGTTCTGTTCGTCGATGAAATCCACCGCTTCAACCGCGCCCAGCAGGATGGATTCCTGCCCTATGTTGAGGCCGGTGTGGTGACCCTGATCGGGGCCACGACCGAAAATCCATCGTTCGAGCTGAACGGCGCTCTGTTGTCGCGCTGTCAGGTGTTTGTGCTGAAGCGGCTCGATGCGGCGGCGCTGGATGAGATCATCGCCCGCGCCGAAGAGCATATCGGCCACAAACTGCCCCTGACAGATGAAGCCTATGAAACGCTGAAAGCGCTCAGCGATGGCGACGGGCGCTATATTTTGAGCCTGATCGAATCGCTCGACCATATGGGCTTTACCGAGCCGCTGTCGTCGGATGAGCTGCTGGCGCAGTTGCAGAAGCGCCGCCCCAATCACGACAAGTCGGGCGAGGGGCACTATAATCTGATTTCGGCCCTGCATAAGTCGGTGCGCGGCTCCGATCCGGATGCGGCGCTTTACTGGCTGGCGCGGATGCTGAATGGCGGCGATGATCCGCTGTTCATCGCGCGCCGCCTGATCCGCATGGCCAGCGAGGACATTGGCAATGCTGATCCGATGTCGCTGATGATGTGCAACGCGGCGCGCGATACCTATGAGGTTCTGGGCTCGCCCGAAGGTGAACTGGCCCTGGCCCAGGCCGTGGTCCATATGGCGTCGGCACCCAAATCGAACGCCGTCTATACAGCGTTTAAAAAGGCGACGGCGCTGGCCAAGGACACCGGCCACCTCGATCCGCCGGCCGTCATCCTCAATGCGCCGACAAAGCTGATGAAAGAGATCGGTTATGGCGCGGGCTATATTTATGACCCCGACGACCCGGATGGCTTTTCCGGCCAGAACTACTTCCCCGACGGCATGAAGCGCCCGGTCATCTACGATCCGGCGGGCAGCGGCCACGAAGGCAAGGTCAGGCAAAGGCTGGACTATTGGGCCGATCTGCGCCACAAAAAGCAGCAGGCGCGCGGGGAATAGCGCGATCAGGGGAGGGAATGGATACGTTTTCGATTGGGCATTTGTTGAGTTGGTTTTTTTCTGCTGTTAGGTGGTATTCCCGCGGTATTCATTGCAGTTCTTGTTTATCCAAAAGGACCTAATCGCTTCGGACAACAAGCGACGGGGCCAAGAGTAGAATTGTGGGAAGCCTTTACAGAAGGGTTTCGTAAATGTGTCGTTTTCTCGGGCCGTGCAAGACGCTCTGAATTCTGGTTTTTTATTGTCGCTATCAATCTATTCCTAGGTCTAGCAAGGCGGATCGATCAAGGTCTTATTGTGCTGATCATATGGCTCATTTGCTTAGTACCGATTTTTGGCGTATCGGTCCGCAGACTGCATGACACGAACCGTAGTGCATGGTGGTTGTTACTGAATACCAGTCTGCCTGGCTTCATTACCTTTCTGGTCTTGATGGTACTGCCGTCTCAAAAAGACGATCCCGATCACATTGCGAATGTCTTTTGACCTTGCGGTGATGGCGCGCTAAAGCCCGTCCATGTCCAAGCATTCCCCCCAACACGTCAAGGCCCTGACCGAGCGCGGCCCGCGCCCGAAACAGCAGAGGCCCGCCCGTCCAGCGGCGCGGCTGACGCCTGAGGACGTGGCGTGGGTCAAGTCGATGGTCGTCTATGAAGACGAGCTGATCATGGGATTCAACAAACCTTCGGGTTTGTCGTCGCAGGGCGGGCGCGGGCCGGACAGCCATAATCTCGATGATATGATGTGGGCCTTCGTCAAATCGAGCGGGCGTAAGCCCATGCTGATCCACCGGCTCGACCGCGATACGTCGGGCATTCTTCTGGTGGCGCGCACCCAGCCCGCCACCTCCTATCTCGGCAAGGCGATGATGCGCCGCGCCTTCGCCAAGACCTATCTGGCCATCGTTTCCAACCCTCACAACCTGCCTGAGTCCGGCGTGATCGATGCCCCCTTGCGTCGCGAAGAGGTGGGCCGTGAGGCGTGGTCGCGCGTCTGTGAGGCCGATCACCCCGATGCCCAGAGCGCCGCCACCCGTTTCGAGGTTTTGAGCCGCAATGACGAGGCCGCTCTGGTGCGCTGCCAGCCGGTCACCGGACGGATGCACCAGATTCGCGTCCATCTGGCCCATATGGGCGCAGCGATTGCCGGCGACGTGCGCTATGGCGGGGCGCTGTCTTTAAGCGGGACGCCTGTGCCGCGCCTGATGCTGCACGCCAGAAGCCTGACCTTTCCCCATCCGGCGCACGGCCATGATATGACGCTGGGCGCGCCCCTGCCGGATGATTTCAAGGCGCAATGCGCAGCCCTCGATCTCGACACGCTTAAAGCGGATTAAGGCTTAATCAATAACAAGCTTAACAAAAGCCGTCGCCTTGTTTACCACTAAACTTCACACTTCTTAAAAAGCTGAAGTCTATTCTGCGTGGGCGTATTGATCGATACGCGCGCGCGAGATCCTTCATGACCAGCCTGAGCCAGTTTTTTCGTCGCTTCCGCCTGAATGCAGGCGGCAATGTGACGATAATCGTTGCGCTTTCCATCCTGCCGGTGGCTACTGCCGTCGGCGGCAGCATCGATCTGGCCTCAGCGCTCAATGCGCGCGCCCATCTTCAGGATGCGGCCGATAGTGCGGCCATCGCGGCGGCGCTCGATACGACCGGTACTCTGGCCACGCAGCAGGCCGCCGCCCTCACCGCCTTTTGCGGCAATATCGCCGACAGCACGGGTAAGGGCAGTCTGAATACGATGTGCAACAGTGTTGTGGCCCCCGGCCTCGATCAGGCCAGCGGCAGCCTGGCGATCAGCACGAACGGCAATGTGCAGACCATGAATTACAGCGCCACGGCGCAGGTGCCGACCGTGATGCTGGATCTGATCGGCATGAAAACCCTGAGCGTCAATGTGGTGTCGCACGCCGGGGTGACGATGAATGCTGCCGAAATCGCCTTCGTGCTCGATAATACCGGCTCGATGGCGCAGGACAACAAGATGACGGAACTGCGGTCGAGTGTGAAGTCTGTGCTCGCCACCCTGCTTGATTCCAGCGGCCAGAACAGCGGCAAGACCCGCGTGGCGATTGTGCCGTTCGATACCCAGGTCGCACTCAGCAATGTATCGAGCATGGTCAATTACGCCACAGATTTCGGCGCGGTCACGCCGGTCTTTACCTGCAACGGTCAGGCCTCGGCTTCGTGTACGGCCCTGGTGGCCAATTACAGCGACATGTGCAACGGCGATGCAAACTGTTTGAATCATATGGTCAATTACACGACGACCTACACATCGGGCTATGGCTATAACCGCACGACCTATTATGCGGTTCTGTCGTCTTCGTACCAGACATCGAACACGACCTATCAGACCGGCTATCGTAACCAGACGACCAGAAACTATATCTACCGCCATTACGAGGTGACGACCTATTCGGTGGCCAGCGACGGCAGCCTGAGCAAGGTCAGTTCTTATTCCAATGGCGATAATTACACCTCAAACGGCTATATCTATCCGCCGAATGCCTATTATTACGGATGGAAGCAGTTCACGGCCACGGTGGCGTCCACCACCCCTTCCGGCGGCGGCTATAACAGCGGCTCGTCGGTGGTCTATATGGACAATAACACCATCGAATCGACCGACAATCTGATGGGCGTCAGCACCGGTAACTGGTCGGGCTGCGTGATCGACCGCACCCAGCCCTACGATACCCAGGCCGATGCGCCGGTCAGTAGTAATTCGGCCACCCTGTATCCGGCGGCCAAGTGCGCCACGCCGTCTCTGCTGCCGATCATGGATCTGACCACCGACATTGCAGGGGCCAGCGCCTATGCCGACAAGATGCAGCCGGCGGGCAACACCAATATCACCATCGGCGTCCAGTGGGGCATGGAGGTCTTGTCGCCGACCGCGCCCTTCACCACCGGCGCGGCCTTCACCGATCCGACGATCAACAAATATATGATCCTTTTGACCGATGGCGAGAATACGCAAAACCGCTGGACGACCAATGCCAGCCAGATCGACGCCCGCACGGCGCTGGCCTGCAAAAATGCCAAGGCGCTGGGCATCACCATCTTCACCGTGCGTCTCGAAGACGGCAATTCGGACATGCTGAGCCAATGCGCGTCGCAAACCGGCTATTATTATAATCTGTCGAGTTCCAACCAGATCAATGGTGCACTCGGCGGCATCATGAAGTCGATCAAGAAGATCCGCCTGACGCAATAGGTTCGCTGTAGCGGGTTCGGGCATCTTTCAGGCAAAACCTGCTTTTCTCGTCTGCGCTTATGCTATAAGCCCCGTGACCGGAGTATTTTCGAGGAGCGGATCAGGCATGACCCCCAGAACCGATTGGACCGAACTGTTTTTTTCGTCGTCCGGGCGGGCAGGCCAGGCGCCTTCCACCATTGCCGCCGGTGTTTTGCTGCTGATCCTGGCCATGTACGAATCACTGGTGACCGGGCCGTTGCAATATATGACCGGCTGGATCGTCTATCCGGTGCTTTTGTTCAGCGGAGCGTGCGTTTTGTCGAAGCGCCTGCATGACCGGGGGCGTTCGGGCTGGTGGGCGGCGGTGATTCTGGCGGCCTTCGTGATGGTGTGGCCGGCACCGCACGGCTTCTTCGATTTTCTGGCCGTGCTGGTTCTGGTCTGGGCTCTGATCGACTTGTGCGTTATGCCCGGCGAGCGCGGCGACAACCGCTACGGGCCGACGCTTTACCGGTCGTTGGCGCGCGAGCCAAACTAAGGCAAGCCGAGCGCGGCGACAACCGCTACGGGCCGACGCTTTACCGGTCGTTGGCGCGCGAGCCAAACTAAGGCAAGCCGAGCGCGGCGACAACCGCTACGGGCCGACGCTTTACCGGTCGCTTTTGGCGCGAGAGCCAAACTAAGGCAAGCCGAGCGCGGCGACAACCGCTATGGGCCGACCTTGTACCGGTCGCTGGCGCGCGAGCCGTGATTCCACCACGGAAAACACGGAAAGCACGGATATTAGAAGTTTTTCAGGTGATGCTGAAGATTGCGCCCTTGGCGCGTTTCAGCGACTGGCAAACTGCCTAAAAAGCGCTGAGTCTGTGCTTTCTGTGTTTTCCGTGGTGAAAGACTCTTCATACCACCTCAACCGACCCGAAGATGGCCTCGAAGTTGGAGCGCAGGGCGTAATCGACCTCGTCCATCGTCACCGGCAGGCCGAGATCGAGCAGGCTGGTGACGCCGTGTTCGGTGATGCCGCACGGCACGATACCGTCGAAATGGCTGAGGTCGGGTTCGACATTCAGGCTGATGCCGTGGAAACTGACCCAGCGGCGCAGCTTGATGCCTATCGCGGCGATCTTATCCTCTTTATAGGCGCGCTCAGGCACCGCGCGGGCGCCTTGCAAAGGCTCGGGCGACCCGTCGGTCTTGCCGAATGCAATAGGTGCATTCGGAGGGGGCGCGTACCCCTTATCGCGCCGCACCACCCAGACGCCGACGCGGCCTTCGCGGATATGGCCCTCGACATTGAAGCACCACAGCGTAGCGATGATCCAGCGCTCCAGCGCCTGCACGAAGCCGCGCACATCCTTTTGCCGCCGGTTGAGATCGAGCATCACATAGACCACGCGCTGACCGGGGCCGTGATAGGTATATTGACCGCCGCGCCCGCTGGCGAACACGTCAAAGCGATCGGGCGCGATCAGGTCTTCGGGTTTGGCCGAAACGCCCGCCGTGTAAAGCGGCGGATGCTCGACCAGCCAGATCCGTTCACGCGCCTCACCGGCGGATATGGCGGCAGCGCGCGCCTCCATGAAGGCGACGGCTTCGGGATAGGGCACATAGCCTTTTTCGATGCGCCATTCGGGCAATTCCCCATCATGACGGTGAAAATCGGTAAAATTTAACGGGTCGGAAACCATGCTGACGGCATTTATCATAAAGTCTTAAGGGCGTGGCCGTAATATAGGGCGTCCGAAGGATTTGTGGGCGTAAAAAACGAAAGCGCGTGATCAATGTCGCAGGTCGGGTCTGTTCCCGTAGAGATTTCCGTATTGCTGGGCCGTTCGGTCCTGCCCATGCAGCAGCTTCTGCGCATGGGACGTGGCGCCGTGATTCCGCTCGATGCCCATGAGCACGACGAGGTCTGGATTCTCGCCAATAATCACCCCGTTGCGCGCGGCGAAATCCAGATTTTCGAGGAAAAGATTTCGATCGTGGTGACGCGCCCGGCCGATGTTTATGATTTCATGGCGATCGGCTCCTGATTTTCGCTGATACGGCGTCTGTGCTGTTAAAAACTGAACAATTTACGATAAAAGGCTTCCCAAAGGCGCAAAGTGTTGCTATCTGCCCGCTCCTCCGGATGACGTGCGGTCGTGGCGGAATTGGTAGACGCGCAGCGTTGAGGTCGCTGTGGGGCAACCCGTGGAAGTTCGAGTCTTCTCGACCGCACCATCCGGTGAATATTGACGATGCGGCATGAATTGCGCCGCAAGGGAGGGACACTGAGCGATGAGCCAGAAAACCGAAACCCCTCCCACCGACGACCTGCTGACAAACCAACGCGAAGACGGTTCGGCGCTCAACACGCCCGAAGCCATTGAGGATTTCGCGCTCAAGGACGATTACGCCCTCAATCCGCGCTATATTTCACTGGTGATTGACGCCGCTGATCGTGGCGATGGCCTGCGCCTGCGCGAACTGCTGGGCGCCCTGCATCCCGCCGACATCGCCGATTTGCTGGGCTTTCTGTCGCAGGATTACCGCGAAGAGGTGATTCCGTGGATTCCCTCCGACGCCCTGGCCGACATCCTGCCCGAACTCGATGACGACATCCGCGAAGAGGTGATCGGCACCCTGCATCCGCAGGATCTGGCCGAGGTGTTGCAGGAACTCGATTCCGATGACGCGGCCGCCGTTTTCGAAGACCTTGAGGCCGATCAGCAAAAGGCCGTTCTGGCCGCCATGCCGGAAGCCGAGCGCGCCGCCATCGTCACCTCGCTGGCCTATGAGGAAGAAACCGCCGGCCGTCTGATGCAGCGCGAAGTGGTGGCCGCGCCCAGCTTCTGGCACGTCGGCCAGACCATCGACCGCCTGCGCGAAAACGGCGACGACCTGCCCGAACTGTTCTTCGACATCTATGTCATCGACCCCAGCCACAAGCCGATTGGTGCCCTGCCGGTATCGGTGCTGATGCGTTCACGGCGCGATGTGGCCCTAAGCGCCCTGATGGAGCCGATCACCGAGATCCGCGTCGATCAGGATCAGGAGGAAGTGGCCTATATTTTCGAGAAATATCACCTGATCTCGGCACCGGTCGTCGATTCCTCCGGGCGGCTGGTGGGCCAGATTACGGTCGATGACATCGTCAATATCATTCAGGAAGAAAGCCAGGAAGACATGCTGGCCCTGGCCGGGGTGTCGTCCGATTCGGGGCGCGACGCCTCGATCTTCGGCGTGGTGAAATCGCGCTTCTGGTGGCTGCTGATCAATCTGTTCACGGCGGTGCTGGCCTCCAGCGTCATCGGCCTGTTTCAGGACGCCATCGCCAAGCTGGTGGCGCTGGCCGTGCTCAATCCGATCTGCGCCTCGATGGGCGGCAATGCCGGCACCCAGACCCTGACCGTGGCCGTGCGGGCCCTGGCGACGCGCGAACTGAACGCCGCCAATCTGTTGCGCACGGTGTGGCGCGAAATCGCCGCCGGTGTGCTGAACGGTCTGGCCTTCGCCGTCGTGATGGGGCTGGTCACCATGCTGTGGTTCCATGACTGGAAGATGGCGCTGGTTATCGGCATGGCCATGATCATCAATCTGTTCGCCGCTGCCGTGGCGGGCATCCTCATTCCACTCGGCCTTGACCGGATGGGCTATGATCCGGCGGCGTCGGCCACCGTCTTCGTGACGACCGTGACCGACTGTGTGGGTTTCTTCAGTTTCCTCGGTCTGGCCGTGATTATCCTCTTGTAAATCCGAAACGGTCTGTGGTTTGCTTGTCGCACTCATGTTAGGCCCAAAGCGTTCCGTTTTGGGTCAGGCGGGCGCGTCTCGTCCGTTTTGGGTAGGCTTGGGGTCAGGAATCAGGGATGAGAGCGCGTCTTAAGGTCTCCCGTGCGGGGGTCGAGCTCATCAAGAGTTTTGAGGGGCTGCGCCAGACGGCGACCCGTCTGCCCGATGGCCGCTGGACTCTGGGCTATGGCCACACCTTCTCGGCCCGCGAAGGCGCCAAGGTGACGCAGGAAGACGCCGACGCCCTGTTGCGCTTCGATCTTTTGCCCATTGTCGATACCATCAATAATCTGGTGCTGACGCCGCTCAACCAGAACCAGTTCGACGCGCTTGTGTCGTTTTGCTTCAATATCGGCGCGGAAAATTTCACGGCCTCGACGGTTCTCAAGCGAATCAACGAAGGCAGGCTGAACGAAGCGGCGCAGGCTATGGATGCGTGGCGCTCGGCGGAATTCAATGGCCAGACCTATGTGCTGGCGCCACTGATTCGCCGCCGCGCCGCCGAAAAGAGCCTGTTTCTGACGCCGGAAACCATCGATCATGCGTCCGTCATGACCCTGCGGCCGGTGGAGGACGTGGCGGATACAGATAGGATGCAGGCGGACATGTCTGCGCCTGAGGAAGGCCTGGGGCCTGTCGGAAAACCGGCATCTCAGGCCGCGACTGCGCGCCAGGTCATCGATCTCAGCGCCTATGCGCCTGTGGCTGCCAGTCCTGTGGCTGCCAGTCCTGTGGCGCAGGTTGAGCCTGCCCCGGTCGTGCCTGGCCCGGTCTTGCCTGGCCCGGTCTTGCCTGCCACCACTTTGCCAGAAGGCGTGACGCCGAATGTGATCCGTGAAGTGAAACCGCAGGACGAGGCGGAGGCAAGCGCTGATCTTCAGACAGTTCTGCAACGTCAAAAGGATGAACAGGCCCGGCGTGAAGAGGCGGAGCGTCAGGAACATGCACGCCAGGAAGCTGTGCGTCAGGCTCAGGCTTTGGCCGAGGCGCGGGCTGCCGAGCAGGCGCGTCAGATGCGTGAGGCCGAAGAACGCGCCCGTATCGAACACCAGCAGCAGGAAGCTCTCCGCGCCGCCGAAGCTGAAAAAGCAGAGCAGGCCAGGCTTGAGCAGGCCAGACTTGAATTAGCGCGTCTGGAAAATGAACGCCGCGAACGCGAAGCGGCGGCCGATGCGGCCCGCTTGGCGGCGGAAAAGCTGGCAGCGGCTAAAATCGAAGCCGAGAAGGCCGAAGCCGCCAGAATAGACCAGGAAAAGCACGAAGCCGAACAGCGTGACCGGGAAGCGCAGATCTCAGTCTCTGAAGCGGCTCAGGCTGCGATGCCCGCGCCTGAATCCGCGCCTGAAGACGCCGCCGAAAAGGCGCGCAAGGCTGAAGCGGCGGCGGCCCTTATGCGACTTTATTCGCCCTATGGCGGAGGAACGCTCGGCCGTCCCCTCAGCGCATCGCCCGCTTCGCAAACCTTTGTCCAGCATAGCGTCATCGCACCCTCCAGCACGCACTCTTCGCCGATTGAAATCGCCGCCCGACCGGAAGATCTGCCGCCAGCATCCGCGCAGACCCCGGATCTGTCGCAGGAAGAAAAAGAGGGTGAGTCGCAGAACACACCGCTGCAAGATAGGCCGCTTCAGACCTTTGCGCCGGTAACCGCGGCCAGCACGGTGCAGGCATCGGCTATGAGCGCGCTCAATCCCTATGCCCGTCAGCAGATAGCACCGCAAGCCGCCCTGCCGACGCAGGACGAACCGCGCCCGGAACTGAACTGGCGTGAACAGCTTGACCGCCCGTTGCCGCAAAACCATCAGCCGGAAAGCGCACCTCAGTCCGTGCCGCCGGTCGGCCTCCAGTCGAATCTCCAGTCGGGTCTGGGCGTTTTCGACGAATCCTACGGCGATGACGCTGGCTGGACACTCGATGGCGGCCGCATCGCCATGCCGGATACGGATGAGCCCGAACATGCGAGCTGGTGGACGATGATCGTTTCGACCTTCTGGTGGATTTTCATCAGCGGTCTGGGCCTGGGCTGTCTCGGCGTGGCGGCGGGGGCCTATTACAAGTCGCGCGACGCCGTGGTGATCCGCAATGGGGCCGTGCCCGACTATATGACCTGGTCGGTGGTGATGGCGGCGGTCGGCATTCTGTGCGTGTCGGTGTCGCTGTGGCTGATCATGAAACGGCTGGGCGGCCTCAAGGACTAAACCGGCTTGCCATCGCGCTTGCGCGGCGGCTCGGAAGCCGAATCGACATAGCTCTCTTCGCTGTCGCTATAGCTGTCGTCAGGCGTAAAGGCCGGAATATTGGGATGGATGCTCTTGCCCTGTTTGCGCAGGGTGGTGATCGGTGAATCGAGCTGGGCCAGAGTGGCCACAGTGGTCTGGTAGCCTGACTCGACGGCCTTGTCGTAAGCCTTCCAGTCGCGGATTTCGACGCCATCGGGTTCAGGAATGATCAGAAGATCGGTGGCGGCGCGCGACAGGGCCAGATCGGCGGCCGTGATCACGGTGGCCGAACGCATCATGACCGAGACGATAGGCGGGCCGCGCCGCCAGTCGCCGTGCGAAAACCATGCGGACAGTTTTTTCGGCACAACCAGCGCCTTGGGATCGAGGCCACGCGCCCGCGTCACATCGACGCCGATCACCGTGCCGAGGTGGGTATTGCGCATCATGGTGGCCGGGAAGGAGCGCATCACGGCGCCATCCACCAGCACCTGACCGTCTTCGATGACCGGCGGCAGGACACCCGGCAGGGAAATCGAAGCGCGCAGAGCATTGCGCAACAGGCCGGTCTTGTGCACCTTCAGCACGCCCGATGTCAGGTTTGACGACAGGCAGAAAAAGGGCAGGGGCATGTCCTCGATCATCTGGTCGCCGAAGTGCTTGAGAAGGCGCTGATCGACCTTCTTGCCCGATACCATCGAAATGAACGGGAAGGTGATGTCGTCGAGCGGCGACGAGGTGACGAAGGCATCGCGGATGCGCCAGTCGAGTTCGTGATCGTCCCAGCCCAGCGCCGCGCCTGCCGCCAGAATGGCCCCCATTGACGATCCGCAAACGAAATCGATAGGGATGTGGGCTTCGCGCAGGGCCTGAATGGCGCCGATCTGGGTGAAGGCGCGCGCCCCGCCGCCGGAAAAAACGAGGCCGGTCGAATGGCCCGACACGATTCGCGCCAGCCGGGCGGCATCATTGTGGTCGCCGGTCTGGATGTGGAACCAGCGCGTCGGCTTGATGATGTCGAGCCAGGCGCGGGTGCGACCGGGCACCGAAGCTTTTTTAAAACCCTCAGGATAGAGCAGGATCAGGTCGGGCGCGCGGTGCAGCAGGGATTTTTCCCAGGCGGCGGACTTGGGGTCGGGTGGCAGGGCGGCGTCGGCGATCAGAAAGACATGATCAACCTGGCGCGCGCTCAACAGCCGCCAGTGGCTTTCGTGGCTTTCGGCGATATGCAGCACATAGTCGTTTTCGGCCTCGACCTGGGTGAAGACTTCCGGTGATGTGCCGTGGAAATCCTTGTCGATCACCGCCACCCGGTAGCCCAACTCGCGGATATGACCGGCAATATCATCGATCAGGCCGCGGATTGGTTTTTCGCACAGGGCGAAGAAGGCGAAGACATTGGGCGTCACATTGGGCGCGTTGCGGCGCGCCCTTTCCATCATTTTGCGCGACAGAGCGATCAGCAGTTCGGGCCGTGAATCGAGCGCGCGCAGAAAATCGTTGCGCGGCATGGCCAGCAGGTCGGAATCGCGCAGCGCCATGACGGTGGAGGTGTGGTGGGTGCCGGCGATCAGCGACATTTCGCCAACCGGCTCACCGGGGCGGATAATGCCGATCAGCGACAGCTCGTCATGGTCTTCGTCGTGGCGGAAAGCGCCCAAGCGGCCGGAGCGCAGCAGGTAGAGCTGATCGGACTCATCACCGGCGCTGAACAGCCTGGAGCCACCGGGAAGCGAGATGACGCTGGCGCTCTGGCCAAGCGCCGTGCCGAACAGGTTTTCCAGCGCCTGTTGCAGCGATGGATTTTCCTTGGTGTCCATCGAAAGACTCACGATGCGATTCCTCTTATCCTCACTATATAGACCCAATGGGGCGTCCGCGAAAAGGGCGCACTGCGTCAGGAGCGTCAAGTCAAGTGAGCGAAATTCATCTGGTGAAACTGTGTGTCGGTGCCGATTCCGTCGATGATCTGCGGGCCTGGGAAAAGGTGCGCGGCGAGATTTCCTATGTCCATACACGCAACCAGCCCAAACAGGCGCAGGAACTGCTCGATGGCGGATCGCTCTACTGGGTGATCAAGGGCCATATCCTGTGCCGCCGCGAGATCGTGTCGATTGACTATGACGAGGCGGCGCAGCAATGCCTGATCGGGCTGAGCACACGGCATTTTCCGACCGAATCACAGCCGCGTCGGCCTTTTCAGGGCTGGCGCTATCTCAAGGCCGACGATGCGCCGCGCGACCTCAGCGAAGCCGAAAGCGACCTGCCGCCCGAAATGACGCGCGCCCTCAAAGAGGCGGGTGTGTGGTAGTGTGTGTTTTTTTGTTGAGGCGGGTGTATTTTTGTGATAGGGTGAAAATCTATTGAGCAGGGGGAGGCATGCGCATGGCTGCTATGAGCAAATATGATCCTCTCGAAGACTATCTGAAACAGACCGATGACGAGCAGGTGCTGATGGGCTTTTCCGAAATCGAGAATGTGCTCGGTTTCGAACTGCCGCCCAGTTCGCGTCGCCAGCGTGCCTGGTGGAGCAATAATCCCAGCAATAATGTCATGACGCGCGCCTGGCTGGAGGCCGGTTATGAAACCGAAGCCGTCGATATGGCGGCGGGCCGACTGACCTTTCGCAAGATGAAAAAAACCATGCCGAAGTCTGAAACCCTGAAAACCAGTGGCAGCCAGCCGCGCCGCCATCCGGCTTTCGGTGCGCTGAAGGGCCTGATGACCCTGCCGTCCGATCTTGATCTGACCCAGCCAGCCTATCCGGAATGGGCGGATAGTCTGCCGGAACAGGGATGAACAGGCCGCTCCTGCTCGATACGTGTGCCGCCATCTGGCTGGCCGAGGATGCCGCCCTGTCCGAGGCGGCGGTTTCGGCGCTCGATGCGGCGGCGGACAGGGGGGAATCTCTCTATGTTTCACCCTATACGGCTTGGGAAATCGGTATGCTGGTTTCGCGCCGCCGCCTGTCGATCGCCATCAGCCCGCAGCAATGGTTTCGCCGTTTGCTGGGTGCGCCGCTGATCCGCCTGGCCGAGATGACGCCCGATATATTGATCGCGGCCTCCTTCCTGCCATCGGACACATTACGCGATCCGGCAGACAAGGTGATTGTGGCGACGGCACGCGAAATGGGCCTGACGATTGTGACGCGCGACCAGTTGATCCTCGACTATGCCGGAGAAGGCCATGTCGGGGCGGTCGCCTGTTAGAGCGGTTTGCATTCTGATTGAATCGGTCAAAGGCATGCAAACCGCTCTACATTTTACGTTTTTTCCGCATCTCGCATTCAATTTGTAAGTCAAATTAAACGCTCGTTGCTCTAAGGCTAAACCGCGATATTATCGATCAGGCGGGTCTTGCCCAGCCACAGGGCGGCCAGCAGGCGCAGCGTCTGGCCGGATTGCGGCTCGCCAAGGCTTGTAGCGTCGCGCAGAGCGATATAGTCGATCTGGCCGAAACCGGCCTGTTGCAGCGCTGTATGGGCGCGCGCGATGGCGGCATCCGCATCTTCGCCCGCCAGCACGGCGTTGCGCACCTCTTGCAAAACCTGATGCAGTTTGGGCGCTGTGGCGCGCTCCTGTGGGCTGAGATAGGCGTTGCGCGACGACAGGGCCAGTCCGTCGGGCTCGCGCACCGTGGGCAGGCCGACAACCTCGATCTCCATGTCGAAATCGCGCACCATCGTGCGGATGACGGCCAGCTGCTGATAGTCCTTCTCACCGAAGACGGCGACATCGGGGCGCACCTGATGGAACAGCTTGGAGACGACCGTGGCTACGCCGGAAAAGAATTGCGGGCGGAAATCCGTTTCCAGGCCGAGCGCAGGCCCGGCCATGTCGATCCGGCTGACAAAGCCTTGCGGATACAAAACGTCCGGCGTCGGCAGATAGACGAGATCGCAGCCGACGCTTTCCAGCCGCGCCAGATCGCCCGCCTCATCGCGCGGATAGCGGTCGAGGTCTTCGTGGGGGGCGAATTGCAGTGGATTGACGAAGATCGACACCACCACCCGATCAGCCAGGCTGCGGGCGTGGCGCACCAGATCGAGATGGCCCTCATGCAGGGCACCCATCGTCGGCACAAAGGCCACGCGACCGGTCAGGGTTTCCCTCTGGCGGCGCAGATCGCTAAGCGTGCGGGCGTGGGCGATGCGGGGCAGGGCGGCAGTATCCGGCATATAGGTTTCCGTTTTTTTGGTCATTAACCATGCTCCCTAACCGGCATTTAAACCGCCGGGCGCATAGTCGGGCTTATGACCGATCTTGCCCATCTTCGTAAAGTAGGGATTGTCTGCGCCGCCGCAAGTCTGGCGCTGGGCCTGAATGGCTGCGACAACAGCAATCTGCGCAAGACCTTCGCCGATCTCAAGGCCGTTCAGGTCGATGACAGCGGCCAGCCGGCGCAGAAAAGACTAACCAAGAACGATGTGCGCCTGCTGGTGAGCACCGCCAAGGCCATGACGGTGGGGCAAGGTGGCCTTTTCAAGCCGCAGGCCGCTGAGCCCAATAAGGTGACCTTCGCCGTGGTCGATCCGCTCAAAATGCCGCCGCCGGACGATGGCGGGCCCTTGCGGGTTTTACCCGCCGATACGGTTGCACGCGCCCGTTTGCAGGCGGCGCGCGATCTGCCTGACCTGCCGATCTTGCAGGCTGCCGCCCAAACGGCTACTCAGGCGGTCGCGCAGGCGGCTACTCAGGCCGTTGTTCAGTCTGTTATGCCGTCAGGCACATCCGGGCGCACGATGTTGGCCGCGAAGGCCCCCGTCGCACCCTCGCCGGCTGCGTCTGCGGAATCAAACCGCCTGATTCAGGTCGGCTCTTTCTCGTCCGTGCAGGCGGCCCGCACCGCCTGGGATCATTTGCAGACCCAATATCCGGTGGCATTGCGCTACAAGGCGCGCTTTCAGCCCATCACCACGGCCAGCGGTCAGGCGATGGTGCGCCTGAAGGTGGGGCCGGTGGCCGATGGCGCGCACGCCGAAGCTCTGTGCCAGGCGCTGTCGGTGCGCGATAGCTGGTGCGAGCGCGCCGGTTGATAAGACCTGATTTTTGACGGAATTCACTGTATAGGTGAGTCGGCTGACCGCATGGGGTCAGGGCAGGGCCGGATCACAACGCGCATGAATCGCGATCTTACTATCCAACATATCTTGCTCGATTCCGCTACCCGCCTGATTCCACAACTGTTTGCGGTGGTGATGTTTGCGGCGGGAGGGCTGCTGCTCGTGTCGGTGCTGACGCCGATTGATCCGAAATTCATGCCCTATGTCGTCCGGTGGCTGCCTCTGGGCCTCGTCGAATTTTCGCACGCCATCGGCACGGCCAGCGGCGTGTTGATGCTGTTTGTGGCGCGCGGTCTGTGGGAACGCATCGATACGGCCTGGTACATGGCCATGTTTTTGTTTTGTCTGGCGGCGGTGGTGTCGCTGACGCGCGAACTGGCCGTGGTGCCTGCCGTCTTGCTGACCATCTGCGCCCTTCTGCTGATCCCGTGTAAGGACGCCTTCAACCGTCGCTCCAATCTGCTCAGCCTGTCGATCAATCCGATCTGGGCGGGGCTGAGTATCGCCACCTTAGGCGTGATCGTCTGGAGCGGGTTTTACGCCTATCAGCATGTGCCCTACGCCCATTCGATGTGGGTGCATTTCTCATATCGCGCCTCGGCGTCGCGGTTTTTGCGCGGGCTGGTGGTGATGGCGGTGACGGCGGGTCTGATCCTGTTGTACAGGCTGTTCGGCATTGCACGCCAGTTACCACCCGAACCGCAGGAAGAAGATGTCGAGCGCCTGAAAACCGTGGTGGCGGGGGCTTCCAATCCACAGGCCTGGCTGGCCCTGTTGCGCGACAAACACATCTTATGGAACGACGATCAGACCGCCTTCATCATGTACGGCGTGTCGGGTCAGCAATGGGTGGTGATGGGCGAACCGATCGGCCCCAAGGCCGAGGCCGAGGCCCTGTGCTGGCAGCTTAAAGAGTTGGCTTCACTCAGCAATGCACGCTTAAGCTTCTATCAGGTCAGCCCCAATCTGCTGCCGCTGATGATCGATCTGGGCCTGCGCCCCTATAAGATCGGAGAAGAGGCGATGGTCGATGTCGCCGCCTTCGATCTGGCTGGCAAGAAGGGCTATGGTTTCCGCCAGACCATCAAGCGCTTTGAGGGGCTGGGGGCGGAGTTTGAGGTCATCGCGCCCGAAGATGTCGGCCCGCAACTGGATCGGCTGAAGGCCGTGTCCGATGCCTGGCTCAAGGGTAAGTCCGCCAAGGAAAAGAGCTATTCGCTAGGCTGTTTTCAGGACGATTATATGCGCCTGACGCCAGTGGCGGTGCTGCGTGTCGGCGGTGAGATCGTCGCCTTCGCCAATCTGTGGCCGACGCAGGATCGCACCCTGTTGTCGATCGATCTGATGCGCTATGCGCCCGATGCGCCGCCCAGCACGATGGAATATCTGTTCCTGCAACTGATCTTTTATACCCGGGAACACGGCTATCGCTATTTTTCGCTGGGTCTGGCACCATTGGCCGGATTACGTGCCAAGCCGCTGTCGAGCGCCTGGCCGAAACTGGCCTCGCTCATCTGGGAACTGGGCGGAGAATTCTACAATTTCGAAGGCCTGCGCGCCTACAAGGAAAAGTTCAAACCCGACTGGGAACCGCGCTATTTCGCCGTGCCGGGGCAGGAGGCGGCGCTGGTGCCGGCCCTGATGGCCGTGGTGGCGCTGGGTGGACGCACGCCCAAGCCGATGCGCGTCACGCCCGATGACGCACCGGCCTGATGTGCCGTGCTAAAGGCTTGGCGTGTTGGCTGTAAGGGCTGTATAAGCCTCCCACCACGCCTGATCCTTAAGCGGAGCCTGACCGATCCATGACGCCAAACAATCCCACCGCCGCTATCCTGATCATTGGCGATGAAATCCTGTCGGGCCGTACCATCGACACCAATGTCAACACCATTGCCCGCTTTTTAGGGGCGCTGGGCATCGACCTGGCCGAGGTGCGCATGATCCACGATGATGAGGCCCAGATCATCACGGCGGTCAATGCCCTGCGCGGGGCTTATGATTATGTCTTTTCGACCGGCGGCATCGGCCCCACCCATGACGACATCACCGCCGACTGCATGGCGAAGGCTTTTGGCGTCGCCATCAGCGAACATCCGCAGGCGCTGGACATTCTTCAGGCGCGGGCGCTGAAAATGGGATGGGAACTGAACGCCAACAGCCGCCGCATGGCGCGCATTCCGCAGGGCGCTGATCTGATCAAAAATCCGGTATCGGCCGCCCCCGGCTTCCAGCTTGGCAATGTCTTCGTCATGGCGGGCGTGCCCAAGATCATGGAATCCATGCTGCAGGACGTCGCCCCGCGTTTGCGCACCGGCAGACAGGCGGTTTCGCGCACGCTGAAGCTGATCTATATCGGCGAAAGCTGGGCGGCCGACGCCCTGCGCGAAACCGCCAGGCGCTATCCCGAACTGTCGCTGGGCAGCTATCCTTTCGGTATGTCCACCGATGGCGAATTCGGCACCCAGCTTGTGATTCGGGGCCTCGACGCCGATCAGGTCGATCAGGCCCGCACGGAGCTGCTGACGGCACTCGAACCGGTGGTGGCCGAGGCGCAGGCGCGCAATCCCGCTGCTCTGCTTGAAGACATCAGCGTCTGATCGCACACACCATGCTGAAAAACGGCCTTGCGGGCGGCTTTCGCTTGCAATCCGTCTCGACGTGCGCAAAACGAAGACCGCACGGTTTTTAAGCGGGCGTGGCGAAATGGTAGACGCTACAGACTTAAAATCTGTCGGGGGCAACCCCATGCCGGTTCGAGTCCGGCCGCCCGCACCAGGTTCCGCAAAATTTATTTTTTAGAACATATTGCGAACTTGGAACAAATGGGGTACATTTTCTGTCAGGAGAACAGATGATCCGTGAAATCCCACATCGGGGCGGGGAATCGTGACATAGAAGGGATTGGTTATGTCGCAGGCGGTATTGAAACTCGTGGCTAAGAACGAAGCAGAAAAACAACGGGCGCTCGAAGCAGCGCTGGCGCAGATCGACCGGGCCTTTGGCAAGGGCTCGGTGATGAAGCTGGGGGCCAATGGCAAGGTGCAGGAAATCGAATCGGTATCGACCGGTTCGCTGGGCCTTGATATGGCGCTGGGCATTGGCGGCCTGCCCAAGGGGCGGGTGATCGAAATTTATGGCCCGGAATCATCGGGTAAAACCACCCTGGCCCTGCATACGGTGGCCGAAATCCAGAAGGCGGGTGGCACAGCGGCCTTTGTGGATGCGGAACACGCGCTTGACCCCACCTATGCCGGTAAGCTGGGGGTCAATCTCGATGATCTTTTGGTGTCGCAGCCCGATAATGGTGAGCAGGCGCTGGAAATCACCGATACGCTGGTGCGTTCGGGCGCGGTGGACATTGTGGTGATCGATTCGGTGGCGGCGCTGACGCCGCGCGCTGAAATCGAAGGCGATATGGGCGACAGCCTGCCCGGTTTGCAGGCGCGCCTGATGAGCCAGGCCTTGCGCAAGCTGACCGGCTCGATCTCCAAGTCGAAGTGCATCGTCATCTTCATCAACCAGATCCGCATGAAGATCGGCGTCATGTATGGTTCGCCCGAAACGACGACCGGCGGCAATGCGCTGAAATTCTACGCCAGTGTTCGCCTGGATATTCGCCGCACCGGCGCGATCAAGGTGCGAGATGAAAACATCGGCAACAGCGTCAAGGTCAAGGTGGTCAAGAACAAGATCGCGCCGCCCTTCCGCGAAGTGGAATTCGATATTCTGTTCGGTCACGGTATCTCGAAGATCGGCGAAATCATCGATCTCGGCGTCAAGGCCGGTATTGTCGAGAAATCCGGCTCGTGGTTCTCCTATAATTCGACGCGCATCGGTCAGGGACGTGATAATGCCCGCGAATTCCTGAAGGCCAATCCCGAAATGGCGAAGGAAATCGAAATGGGCATCCGCCACAAATCGAACGTCCTGTCGGAAGAACTGCTCGGCACGCCGGAACCCGACGCCAATGAAGGCGATGAGTCGCTGTAAGGCTTACGGTCGGGGCGGCGGTACCGATCCCCAATCCCAGCCCGTCATCCTGATCGGAAAGACGCCTCCTGACAGGGGCGTCTTTTTTATGCTTTGCTGCGCAGAACGCGCCACGAAATATGCCGCAGATGCCGAAAGGTCTTTGCGCTTGGGGATAAGCGCCTCTATATACGGGCGATATTCATATTCCCTTAGCCGGAGCGGTTTTCCGTTTAGCTCATGACGACTTCGCCTACGCTCAATCAAATTCGCCAGGCCTTCCTCGATTATTTTGCGAAGCAGGGCCACGAGGTCGTCAGTTCGTCGTCGCTGGTGCCGCACAATGACCCGACCCTGATGTTCACCAATGCCGGTATGGTGCCGTTCAAGAACGTCTTTACCGGCGCTGAAACGCGGCCCTATAAACGCGCCACCTCATCGCAGAAGGTTGTGCGGGCGGGTGGCAAGCATAATGACCTCGATAATGTCGGCTATACAGCGCGCCACCACACCTTTTTCGAGATGCTCGGCAATTTCTCCTTCGGCGACTATTTCAAGGCTGAGGCGATTGAATTTGCCTGGAAACTGATCACCGAAGATTACGGCATCGACAAGAACCGCCTGATGGCCACCGTCTATATCGATGATGATGAGGCGTTCGATCTGTGGAAAAAGATCGCCGGTCTGCCCGAATCGCGCATCGCCCGCATCGCCGGTTCCGATAATTTCTGGTCGATGGGCGATACCGGCCCGTGCGGCCCGTGCACCGAAATCTTCTATGATCACGGCGATCATATCTGGGGCGGCCCGCCGGGCACACCGGAAGAGGACGGCGACCGTTTCGTCGAAATCTGGAATCTGGTCTTCATGCAATATGATCAGCAGCCGGACGGCACCCGCCTCAACCTGCCCAAGCCATCGATTGACACCGGCATGGGACTGGAGCGCGTCGCTGCCGTCTTGCAGGGCGTGCATAATAATTACGACATCGACCTGTTCCGCAACCTGATTGCCGCCTCCGTTGCCGCCACCGGCGTCAAGGCCGAGGGCGAGGCCCTGCCGTCGCACCGCGTCATCGCCGATCATCTGCGCTCATCCTCCTTCCTGATCGCCGATGGCGTCACGCCGTCGAATGAGGGGCGCGGCTATGTGCTGCGCCGGATCATGCGCCGCGCCATGCGCCACGCCTATCTGCTCGGCGCCGAAACGCCGTTGCTGCATCGTCTGGTGCCGGCGCTGGTCGCTGAAATGGGTGATCATTATGGCGAACTGAAACGCGCCGAGGCCAGCATCGTCGATACGTTGCGTCAGGAAGAAGAACGGTTCCGACGCACTCTGGGGCGCGGCATGAACCTGCTCGATGAGGCGACACGTGATCTGAAATCGGGCGACGTGATGAGTGGTGAAACGGCCTTCAAGCTGTACGACACCTATGGTTTTCCCCTCGATCTGACGCAGGACGCCGTGCGCGCCCGTGGCCTGACCGTCGATACGGCGGCCTTTGAGGTGGCGATGGAAGAACAGCGCAATCGCGCCCGCGAACATTGGACGGGCTCCGGTGAAAAGGCCGTGGCCGCCGAATGGTTCGCCATCCGCGACGCCGTTGGCGCGTCGGAATTTGTCGGCTACGAGCATTTGGATGCTCAGGGCCATGTGCAGGCCCTGGTGCTGGACGGCGAAAGCGTCGAAGAAGCCCATGCCGGCGATACGGTTGAGGTTGTGTTTGAAAAGACGCCCTTCTACCCCGAAGGCGGCGGGCAGGCGGGCGATACCGGCACGGCCGAACTGCTGCATGGCAAGGCGCGCGTACGCGATACCCATCGTCATGCCGGTGAGCTGATCGTGCACCGCATGGAGATTGTCGAGGGCAGCCTGAAGCTGGGCGACAAGGTGGAACTGCACGTCGATGCCCATAAACGCGCCACCACGCGCTCTAACCATTCGGCGGCGCACCTGCTGCACGCCGCGCTCAAACACGTTTTGGGCCCGCATGTGGCGCAGAAGGGCCAACTGGTCGATGCCGACCGGATGCGTTTCGATTTCAGCCACGGCGCGCCTTTGAGCGACGAAGAGATCACGCGCATCGAGGCCGAGGTCAATGCGGTCATCCTGCAAAATGCCGCCGCCTCGACCAAGATGATGACGCCCGACGAGGCCATTGCCGAGGGTGCTGTGGCGCTGTTTGGTGAAAAATACGGCGACGAGGTGCGGGTGCTGGCGCTGGGTAGCGCGCTGGACGGCGACGGCAGTTTTTCGGTCGAACTGTGTGGCGGCACCCACGTAGCGCGCACCGGCGACATCGCCCTGTTCAAGATCGTCTCCGAAGGCGGCGTGGCGGCAGGCATCCGCCGTATCGAGGCTGTGACCGGCGAATCCGCGCGGCAATTCCTGCTCGAACAGGCAGGCGTGGCGCGCAATCTGGCCGACCAGTTCAAGGTTCCGGTAGGTCAGGTCGAGGCAAGGGTCGAGGCCCTGATCGCCGAGCGCAAGAAGCTGGAAAAAGAATTGTCCGAAGCCAAGCGTGCTCTGGCTGTGGGGGGCGGTGGCGCGGCGGCGGGCCCCGAAGACATCAATGGAATCAAATTGCTGGCGCGCGTTCTCGATGGGGTGGGCGGCAAGGATCTGCGTCCGCTGGCCGAAGATTTCAAAAAGCAGGTCGGTTCGGGCATTGTGGCCCTGATCGGCAGGCTGGACGGCAAGGCGGCGGTGACCGTGGCGGTGACGCCCGACCTGACGGGCCGCTTCAATGCCGCCGAACTGGCGAAAGCCGCCGTGATCGCTATGGGCGGGCAGGGCGCGGGTGGCAAGCCCGATTTCGCCCAGGGCGGCGCGCCCGACGATGCGAAGGCCGATGACGGGCTGGCGGCGGTCAGGGCCCAGATCACAGCTTCCGCCTGATGGACAGGCTGGCCGGCAAGATCATTGTGGTCACCGGCGGCGCCAGCGGTATCGGCGAAGCGATTGCGCGCGCGGCCATCCATGAGCGGGCGCGCGTCATTATCGCCGATATTCACCGGCCTCCCGGCCTGAAACTGGCGCAGGAACTGGGGCCGGAGGCGCATTTTCTCGAACTCGACGTGGCCGAGGAAACGTCATGGGCGGCGGGGCTGGATGCCGTGGTGGCGGCGCATGGCCGGTTGGATGTTCTGGTCAATAATGCTGGTGTGACCGGCCATGCCGGAGACGGCCAGAACGATCCGGAACATACCTCGCTTGATGAATGGCGGCGCGTGATGCGCGTCAATCTCGACGGCGTCTTTCTGGGCTGCAAGCACGCGATCCGCGTCATGCGCGCCACGGGCGGCGGTTCGATCATCAATATGTCGTCGCGCTCGGGTCTGGTGGGCGTGCCGCATCAGGCGGCCTATGCGGCCTCGAAGGCGGCGGTGCGCAACCATACCAAGAGCGTGGCGCTGTACTGCGCCGAGCAGGGCCTCAATATCCGCTGCAACTCAGTGCATCCGGCGGCCATACTGACGCCGATGTGGGAAGCCATGCTGAAGGACGGCGCGGATGCGAAAGCCGTGGCGGCGGCCAGCCCGCTGCATCGTTTTGGCCGTCTCGATGAGGTGGCCGCCATCGTCACCCTGCTGGCCTCGGATGAGGCGACCTTCATTACCGGTTCGGAATTCAATATTGACGGCGGCATTCTGGCGGGTTCTGCCGGTTCGCCGAAATAATCAGGCCGATAGCAGCAAGGCCAGTCCCGACAGGGTGAACAGGCTGATCAGCGTGCTTTGCGCCACGGTGCGCGCCGCGCCTTCGTACCACAGGCCGTACATGCGGCTCTGCACGAAAACACTGACCGCCGTGGGTGTGGCGGCCAGGAAGACGCACACCTTGTAGGTCAGGGGATCGACCGGCAGAAAATGCAGAACCAGCGCCACCAGAGCGGGGGCCAGCAGGATTTTGCCGATGATGGCAAACGTGCTGGCGCGGTCGGGACGGATCAACTGGCGGGCGGGCATCAGACCCAGCATCCCGCCCAGCGCCACCAGCGCCACCGGCGGGCCGGAGCGGCCGAGCAGGTCGAGGGCGCCGGATACGGCTTCGGGCAGGTGCAGGCGAGACAGCATCAGCAAAACGCCGATCAAAGCGCCGATGACGGTCGGGTTTTTGGCTGTGCGGATCAGGGCTTCGCGGAAGGTATGGCCTGACGCCTTGGCCAGACTGGCGCAGCCGATGGTGAACAGGATCAGGAAATCGGCGGCCACCACCAGAGGCGCTATGGCCGAGACGCGCGCGCCGAACAGGCTGGTGACAACCGGAATGCCGAGAAAAGCCGAATTGTTGATGAAGCCGGAAAAGCCCGCCGCAATGGAAATGTCGCGTCCCTTTTCGATGTGGCCGCCACTGAGGCGCACGGCCACCACAACCGCCGCTGCCGTCAGCAAAAGCGCGCAGGCATAGGCGATCAGGGCCATTGCGTGGGTGGCGTTGATGGCGGGCAGGCGGGCGAAGCTGACCATCAGCCAGCACGGAAAGGCCAGCCAGTAGAAATAGGCGGTCAGGCCGTCCAGACCGGCGCGATCCAGCCTGCCTGCGCGTGACAACACAGCGCCTAAGCCGATAAAGGCGAAAAAAATAATGACGCGACCGAGGGTTTCCAGCATGGGCCCTTCATAAGGCCAAAGTGGCGGCTGGCCAATGCTTATCGCTGGCAGCGCTGTACGAATGCGCCGGTTACGGCTAAAAAGGTTTGCATGACGCGCCGATACCTTTCTCTTGTGCTGACCTGTCTGGCGCTGTCCTGGCTGATGGTCGCGCCTGCCCGCGCGGCGGATCCGGCAGCGCCTGCGTGCGGCGGCGTGGTCAGCTTTGCCGGTCTGAACTGGGAAAGCGGTGAGTTCCTGACCGCCGTGATGCGCCAAATCCTTGAGCGCGGTTATGGTTGCCGCACGAACAGCGTGCCCGGCAATACGGTCACGCTCGAACAGGCGCTGGCCGATGACGATATTCAGATCATCGCCGAAGAATGGGTGAGCCGCAGCGACACCTGGAAGCAGGCCGCCGATGCGGGCAAGGTGCGCGCTATTGGCCATCCGTTCAGCGGTGCCAGCGAAGGCTGGTATGTGCCCGATTACATGGTGCATGGCCCCGGTGCCACGGCGCGGGACTTGCGCGATGTCAGCCAGTTGGCTGAGCCCGCCTATGTGCGCCTGTTCGCCGACCCGGAACAGCCGTCGCGCGGGCGATTTCTCAACTGTCCGTCGGGCTGGACGTGCGAGGGCGTCAATACGGCCAAGCTGCACGCCTATGGGCTGGATCACGCCTATGTCGATTTTCGTCCCGGCACCGGCCCGGCTATGGATGCCGCCATCGTGTCGGCCTATGCGCAGAAACAGCCGCTTTTGTTTTATTACTGGTCGCCCAGCGCCATTGCCGGGAAGCTGAAGCTGTTTCGCCTGCATGAGCCCGCCTGGTCGGCGGCCTGCTGGCAGGATCTGATCAGCAAGAATGGCCGCCATATAAGGGGCTGCGAAGCGCCGCCCGCCGATATTGCCTATGGTGTGTCGGCGGCTTTCGCAGGCCGCGCGCCGCAGGTGGTAGCCGTGCTGCAAAAGGCCAATGTGCCGATTGATGTGCTGAACGCCAGTCTGGTGGCCATTGCTGATCGCCATGCCGATCCGGCGGCGCAGGCCGTAGATTTTCTGAAAACGCGGCCCGATCTGTGGCGCGGCTGGGTGGATCGGGCGGCAGCTTTGCGCATCGAGGCCAGTCTGGAAGCCGCGCCCGTGGCGGCCAAAAGCAACTTCCCGGCAGGCTGGACGATTTCGATCCGCCAGCCGGTGAACCGGGCTCTGGCGGCGCTGGTGGCGCAGCACGGCGGGGCGTTTCGGGCGGTTTCCGGGGTGTTGCTGGCCGGGGTGGTGGCACTTGACCGGCTGTTGGCAGCAACGCCGTGGTGGCTGCTGATCGCGGGCTTCGTGGCGCTGGCCTGGCTGGGGGCGCGCCGCCTCTGGCTGTGCATTACGGTGGGCGGGCTGATGTTGGTGACCGGCCTGCTCGGCCTGTGGGACGCCATGACCCAGACCCTGAGCCTGATGCTGATTGCCAGCGGTATCGCCTTTATCCTCGGCGTGCCAGCGGGGATTATCACGGCGAAATCGCGCAGCGTGCGGCTGATCGTCATGCCGGTGCTGGATGTCATGCAGACCATGCCGGGTTTCGTGTATCTGATCCCGGCCCTGATGCTGTTTGGGCTGGGCAAGGTGCCCGCTATTCTGGCCACCCTGATCTATTGCCTGCCGCCGATGGTACGGCTGACAGCTCTGGGCATCGAGCGCGTCGATCCCGAACTGCGCGAGGCGGGCGAGGCGTTCGGCCTGACGCCGTTGCAGATGCTGTGGCGCGTTGAGCTGCCTCTGGCCGCGCCGACTATGATGGCCGGGGTCAACCAGATGATCATGCTGGCCCTGTCGATGGTGGTGGTGGCGTCGATGATCGGGGCGCGGGGCCTGGGCGAGCAAGTGCTGAACGGCATCCAGACGCTCGATGTCGGGCAGGGGCTGGAGGCCGGGATCGGCATTGTCATTCTGGCCTTTGTGCTCGACCGCATCACACAGGGCTTCGGCCGAAAGGCAGCGGCATGATCACGATCCGCGATCTGAGCAAGGTGTTTGGCAAACGCGAAGCCGAGGCGCTGGCTATGGCCGGGCAGGGGGCGGGGCGGGCCGAAATTCTGGCTGCCACGGGCGCGACTCTAGCCTTGAATCAGGTGTCGCTCGACATACCCGCAGGTCAGGTTTTCGTGCTGATGGGGCTGTCGGGTTCGGGCAAATCGACGCTGGTGCGCCACCTCAACCGGCTGGTGGAGCCGAGCCGAGGCGCGATTGAGATCGGCGGCGAAGACATATTGGCGCTCGATGCGAAAGCTCTGCGCCAGTTGCGTCGCCAGAAGATCAGCATGGTGTTTCAGGGCTTCGGCCTGCTGCCGCATTTAAGCGTGCGCGACAATATCGCCTTTGGCCTGATCGCGCGCGGCGAGCCAAAAGCCGAAGCGCATGACAAGGCGCGCCAGTGGATCACGACGCTGGGCCTTGACGGCTATCAGGATGCGCGCCCCGATGCGCTGTCGGGCGGGATGCGCCAGCGCGTCGGGCTGGGGCGGGCTCTGGCTGTTGATACCGGCATCCTGCTGATGGACGAAGCCTTCAGCGCGCTTGATCCTTTGATCCGCGCCGAGATGCAGGATATGTTGCAGGACTTGCAGCGGCGGCTGAAAAAGACGGTCGTGTTCGTCACCCATGATCTGGCCGAGGCGGTCAGGCTGGGTGATACCATCGCCATGCTGCGCGATGGTGCGGTGGTGCAGGTGGGTGCGCCTGACGATATTCTCAACCATCCGGCGGATGACTATGTGGCGCGCTTCGTGGCCGCGCACCGGCGCTGAGTACGTTGAGTATCTGTTTATGAACGTTAACCGCGGCGAAGCATTTATAAATATTGAAGTGTATTGACTAAGTGACACCATTGTAGTCATAATGATGATTAATCAGCAGATAAACTACCCCGGGTTGTTAATTTTTAGTAAGCCAGCAATGTATTCTTTACCATCGGCTTCAACAGTCACCTTCATAATGCCTGGAAACAGAGGAAAATTTCCAATTGTTACTATACTCTTAATGCTGACGAGAGGAAAATTTTGAAATTCAGCCTTTGCCATATTAATTACATCTTTACCCAAGTCGTTTTTCGCTAACTCGGTTCCATTACTTGAGGCAATAGATACAATTATTGAAGACGGTATCGAATCCTGTGTGAAGCCAATGCGTAGATAAATGCAGAGCTTTGGAATGACGGGTGCAAAGTTAGGTCCTGGCGGTGGCGTTTGAATTTGAGGTATCAAATTATCGGGCATCAAACCTACGATAGTCTCGCTACCATTGGCCTCGGGACGAACGTCTTCGCAAAAGAAGGCAAGCGCTGAAAATGACACATTATGCTCCAGTTCTTTCAGACCATCTAACGCGCGGAGATGTAGCTTCCAAGGTTTCAGGCCTGATGACCGCTTGGCCCGATACTGTCGTTGGGGAACTAAAGACAGTGATGCTATTAGATTTTCGATCAACCGCTTGTCTGGTAAAAGAAAAGTCGACTTCACGATTCAGGGCCGCCGCGAGTTCCGCCACTCTACCCAACGTCATGTCACGTGAGCTATTGAATTCGCGATTCACAACGGAGCGATGGATATTTAGGGTACGCGCAATTTCAGCCTGAGTCATACCATTGGCAGCACTCTCCTCCGCGAGAGCCTTCCGTAATGCTCTGCGCACCTTTCCAATCAAACGACCGGCTGCGCGTCGACTAGGAGTCAAAGTAATTGGTAACGACGTCATAAGCGCTCTCTCCCCCGATAAATTTTGGCTCATTCAATTCCAAGGCGTCACGCTGTCGAACCGCTTGCTCAGCGTAAGCCGTATAATTTTCCATCTGTTTCAAGATGTTAGCGTCAACAACCTCAGACGCTATGAAAACGTCTTTTTTATAAAACCAGCCGAAAATCCTCACGTCATCCGTCTTCAACTCCCAAATACCATTTGACCGGCCTTTGATTCTTTTGAAATCCCCGCCATTGCCTCTATTTGTGTCATGAGCAAATTCCTCACCGCTACAGAATGTGGCGATCAAAGCATCTACCTGTTCTGGTGCCGTGACTTTTGGCTTCCATTGCGCCTCAATATTTGGAAGTGAAGTCGCAAACTGACCAAAGGCACGTGGTGTTGCATAAATTAGCCGTCGTTCCTGTACGCTAAGGCCTAACACTGCATCAATTTTGATGAGGTCACCTCGTTCACACAAAATAGGTATTGTTGCCATTTATATCAACAACCTTATGAGTCAAACGTCAATCAATTATAAATTGCACCATATGAAATTTATCTCAAGCCTTTAGATAGGTACCTAATTTCAATAATTTACAAACTGTACAAGAATGAAACGAATTGTCCCAATCTGCAGGACATTTTCTCCGTGACATCCTGAAAATCAGGCCATGCCGAGCTAGGCAAGCACGAATACGCCGAATTGCGGGGCGGTGCTGAGCCAGGATTGCGCCACCCGCCAGCCTGCGTCACGCGCCAGTGCGGCCAGCGAATCGGGCGTGAACTTATGCGAATTTTCGGTGTGCAGACGCTCACCCGCCTTGAAGGCGAAGGTATGACCGGCGGCCTTGACGATCTGATCATAGCGGCTGACCAGATGCATCTCCATGCGCTGAAGGGCAGAATTCCAGACGGCGAGGTGGTCGAAGGCGGACAGATCGAACGTGCCGTTCAGTTCGCGGTTGATACGGCGCAGCAGGTTCTTGTTGAAAGCTTCGGTCACCCCTTGCGCGTCGTCATAGGCGGCCACCAGAGTCGCTTCGTCCTTGACCATATCGGCGCCGAGGATCAGCCGCGCCTGCGGCCCCAGCAGGCTGCGCAGGGATTTGAGCAGGTCGCGGGCCTCGGCGGGGGCGAAATTGCCGATGGTCGAACCGGGGAAGAAACCGACCAGCGGACGATCCCGCAAGGAGCGCGGCAGTTCCATCTTTTGCGTGAAATCACCGACCACCGGCGTCACCGACAGGTGCGGATAGGCTTGCGACAGTCGCACCGTGGCCAGACGCAGGGCGTCCTCGCTGATGTCGATCGGCAGATAGGCACCGATATGCGGCGCGGCGTCGAGCAGGATCTGCGTCTTGTCGCTGGCCCCGCTGCCGAATTCGACCAGCATGGCATCCCCTGGCAGGTCGGCGGTCAATTCAGCCGCGATGTCGGCCAGCAGGGCGGTTTCAGTGCGCGTCGGGTAATATTCGGGCGTCCGGCAGATGGCCTCGAACAGATCCGAGCCGGTGGCGTCGTAGAAATATTTCGGCGACAGGCTCTTTTGCCGCGCTGACAGACCCGCCACCACATCGGCGGCGAAACCCGCCGTGCCATCGTCGCCTTCGGCGTTTGTGAGCGTCACATCGCGGGCGAGGCGCAGGCCAGAGCGCATCCAGCGTTTTTCCGGCGCGAAGAAATTACGATAGGTCGGGCGGCTGTGGCCCGGCGGCGTGAAGGCGCTGCCGCCACGTAAACTCATCTGGCCGCTCATGAACTTGCCATTATATTCGCCGACTGCACCCGCATCGGCCTGAAAGCCCGGATAGGCCAGATAGGCGCTGGCCGTCCATTGCCAGGCCACGTCGTCAACCTGTTCGAGTGCGCCGTCCGTGGCCGCCAGTTCCCATTCGGCCTCACTGGGCAGGCGCGCCCCGGCCCAGCGCGCAAAGGCGTCGGCCTCGTAAAAACTGACATGGCTGACGGGGGCCTCGGGATCGAGCGGATGCAGGCCGCGCAGGCTCATTTCCTGCCAGCCGGCATCGCTCTTTTGCCAGTAAAACGGTGCGTCCCAGCCCTCGGCTTGCGCCCGCGCCCAGCCATCGGACAGCCAGAATTCGGGGCGGCGGTAACCGCCGTCTTCGATAAAGGCCAGCCATTCGCCATTGCGCACCAGCCGGTCGCTGATCTCAAACGGTGGCAGCCAGACCTTGTGGCGCGGGGTTTCATTATCAAACGCGAAGCCTTCCGCCGCGCCGATTTCGACCAGACCGCCGGGGCGAAGCTGGAAATGCCCCTTGCGGCCGGGCGCATCGGCGGGCCAGTCTGCGTCATAGGCCGGTTTGAGCGCCGAGCGCGACAACAGGTGCAGCACGTCCATCAAGAGCAGTTCCTGATGCTGTTCTTCGTGGGCGAGGCCGAGCGCCAGCAGGTCTTCGGTGTCGGCATCGGTATCGAGCAGAGCCTGCATATGGTGATCGACATGGCGGCGATAGGCCAGCACCTCATCGAGCGGCGGGCGCGTCATCAGGCCGCGTTCGGCGCGCGGCTGGCGCGGCCCCAGAGCTTCGTAATAGGAGTTGAACAGGAAGGCGTAGTCGGGATCAAAGGGCGCATAGCCGGGCTGCGCCTTCAACAAAAACGTCTCGAAAAACCAGCTCGTATGGGCGAGGTGCCATTTGACCGGGCTGGCGTCGGGCATGGACTGCACCACCATATCTTCCGGCGTCAGGGGCGCGATCAGGTCGAGGCTGCGCTGACGCACGGCCTGATAGCGGTCGCGGCGGCTGGCGGGCGCAGGCTTACGCATCGGGCAGAGTTTCATGGGATGGCCTTCCCGGCGGTTGGGTAGGAAAAGATACGCGGTACGCGGCGAAAAGGTTATACAAGATGCGATAATTTTCTTTTTCGCATCTTGGCAAGGCCGACTTGCTTGTTAACGAAATGGCCGCCCGAGCCTATGCGAGGAGCCCATTCTTAAAAAGCAGGGTGGCGGCGTCTGAGCTAAAAATACATTACGCGGGCAGGATCTCGATGGAATCGACACGATCGGGGTAGAAGGCGAGATGTCCGGCGATCTCGGCCACAGCCTCATAGGGCTGTTCGTAGCTCCAGACGGCGTTGCGCGCCTTGTCGCCGCCCGCCGGGATGCTGAAATAGTGGCAATCACCCTTATAGGGGCAATAGGTGGTGTGGTCGGTGGGCGTGAGCAGCGACATATCGACATCGGCGCGCGGTATATAGGCCACCGCCGGATAGCTGGCTTCCTTCAGGCTTAAGGCGTTGCGGCTGTCGGCCACCACCTTGCCTGCCACGGTGACGACGATGCGCGAAGGCTCCGGGCGGATAGTGATCGGATGATCCGGGCCGGGGATTCTGACGGGCTTATCGGGCATGGGGGCTCCTGATTTCGCGTTGACGGCTTCGCATAGATAGGAAGCACGTCCGGAAATAAAAATGCCATGACGGAATATGTAATGGCATGGGCTTTTATCGCGCCTTGCCGGGTCAGAAAACGGCAGCAGCCCCGGCTGTTTACCGCTTGAGCTTGCTGCCGCGCCCCGAACGTTCCAGCTTGCCCCAGCCCACCGCCATACCGCGCGCCGCCGCCAGCAGGGCCTTGATCACGACATAATACATGATCTGGCGATAGACGAAGCGTTGCGACAGCAGCCAGAAGACCGGATAGGATTTTTCGCGTGGTTCCAGCCAGAAGGCGATGGCACCGCACAGGGCATCAATCGTCAGGAAGGCCACCCAGTAGATCAGCATCCGGCCAATATCGCTGTCGGTCTGGGCCCAACCGTGATTATAGACCTGCACCCAGGTGGCGAAAACGCTGACGATCAGGGCGAAATCGATCAGCGGTGAGATCACCGAAAAACCGATCTGGAACACCCAGGCCTGCGGAATGCCGATAAAGGCCAGACCCTTGGGTTTGCCTGAACGCAGCAAGCCGCTATGTTTCCACAGGCATTGCAGCGTGCCGTAAGCCCAGCGGAAGCGCTGTTTCATCAGCGCCCGGAAGCTTTCCGGCGCTTCGGTCCAGGCCACGGCCTCCTGATCATAGGCGACCTGCCAGCCCAGTCTTTGCACGGCGATGGTCAGATCCTGATCCTCGGCCAGGGTATTATGCGGATAGCCGCCCACGGCATCGAGCGCCGCGCGCCGCCAGGCACCTACGGCACCCGGCACCACCATCATGGCGCCAAAGGTGGCCAGGGCGCTGCGTTCGAGGTTTTGCGCCGTCACATATTCGACCGCCTGCCACTTGGTGACCCAGTTGAAACGGTTGCCCACCTTGGCATTGCCGGCCACCGCGCCGATTTCCGGGCGGATGAACCAGCGCACCAGCCGGGCGATGGTTTCCGGCTCGAACTGCGTATCGGCGTCAAGCGCGATGATCAGGCTGCCTTTTGAGGCCGCAATGCCGTTATTGACGGCGGTGGCCTTACCGGCATTGGCCTGGGTGATCAGTCTGACGCGCGCATCGTCGGCAAAGGCGGCGGCCACAATGGCCGAGGTGTCGTCCTTTGAGCCATCATCGACGACGATCACTTCCAGCGCCACGCCACGGCTTTCGAGCACGCGCCGCACCGAGGCCTCGATGACGCGCGCCTCATTGAAGGCCGGAATGATCACGCTGACGAAGCTGGCCTCGACAAAGGCGACGACGGCATCGGCCTGCGCTTTGTCGTCCCCGGTACCGGGTGCATCCATATGGCCGCTATATTCGGCATAGATGGCCAGGGCCGACAGGATCAGGGCGCGGCTGATCCCTAAGATGATGGCGATGACGAACATCCATTTCAGCGCCACGCCCGCCCAGTCGAGAAGCATGAAGACGCCGACATCGAAGCGCACCTCGGACAGTTCGCTGCCCGACAGTTTCGGCATGGTCTGATCATAGGTCAGCCCCACCAGATCGCCGACCGGCACGAAGGTATAGCCCTCGGCCTTCAGCGTGTTCAGGATGATGGGCAAGGCCTTGATCGTCTGTTCACGGTTACCGCCGGAATCGTGCATCAGGATGATCTCGCCCGAACGGCATTCGGACGAATCATATTTGCAGGCTGCGGTCTGCTGACTGGCCTCGCCGTCTTTGACCCCTTGCAGGACATTATGGATAATGGTCTGAACGCCCGGCCTTTGCCAGTCCTCGGAATCGACGTGCAGACCCACATTGGTATAGCCGAGATTCTGCGCGGCGAGGGCGGGGCCCAGTTCGTTTTCCGTGGTCGGCTCGGCATCGCCGAAATAGGGAATGCGCAACAGCCGCATCGAACGGCCCGTATAGGCCTCGACCACGCGCTGCGTCGAGTTCAGCTCCAGCCTGACCCATTCGGGCGGCACTCTCGACATGTCGGGATGGGTATAGGAGTGATTGCCAATCGTATGGCCTTCAGCCACCATCTGACGCAGCAGGGCCGGATGGTCGAGCGCCTTTTCGCCGATGACGAAGAAGGTGGCGGGCACATGCTCGGCTTTGAGGATTTTCAGGATCTGCGGCGTCCAGCGCGCATCGGGGCCGTCGTCGAAGGTCAGGGCCAGCTTGCCGGGGCTATAGCCGGTGCGGCGCACCACATAGGGGGTAGGCAGCACCTGATAGGTTTCGTCCTGAGCGATTCCGTGCTTGTCGAAATCGACCGTGCGGCTGCCATTGGTGGGGGTGGCGTCGATATGGACAATTTCGCCATTGCCCTCGACATCGACATCGCCGATGGGCGACAGCTTGGTCAGGTCGGGCGTTTTGCCGGTCTGGAAATCACGCAGGGCCCGCCACACCGCCGGGTCTTCGGTGCCCATGCGCCACAGGGCCACGCCCCAGACATTGGAGGCATCGATCGATTTGAGCTGGTTCCAGGCGCTGACAGCGTCGAGCATCCAGACCTCGTGGGTCAGACCGTTCTCTTCATAGGAAAAATGCGCGTTGCCCGATACCGGATCAAATTCGATCTGCGCCTGCGATTCACGCGCGATGCGCCACGATTCCTCGACCGTGCGCGGTGTCGCATTGATCGAACCATCGGGCATTTTCGTCCAGTCGTAAGCATACGAGCCGATACAGATAATGGCCTTGTCGAGCGGCACGCTTTTCAGCGCATAGGCGAGGCGTTCGTTGAACCAGCTCTGGGCGGCGATGGGCCCCGGCGGATCGACCATCGAATGCTGATCATACACCATCAGGAACAGGCGATCCGAAGCCTTGGCAAACGCCTTGAGATTCCACACATCGGTATCGACCGGCGCGGTCAGGGTGACGGCGAAGCCCTGCTTGCCCAGGATCGTGCGGGACTCGCGGATAAACACCAGATAGGCGTTCAGGCTGTTGTCAGGCAGGGTTTCAAAGTCGAACACCACGCCCTGCGCCTTTTCCTTGCGCAGCATGTCGCCGATCTGGTTGATCAGTTTCAGCCGGGCCGCCGGACTGGCCAGCAATTTGGCGGTATTGGGGCCGTCCCACGCCTCATTGCTGACATTCTGCACCATGATCAGTTCTTCGGGCCGGTGCGCCGCATTCTGCATCAGATAGTTGAAATGATCGTCGGCCTGATAGATGAATTTGTGATCAGGCCCGGTGATCGAGGCCAGAACCGGCACGACAATATCGATATTATTGATGTGCTTTTCCAGCGAAACGCTGCTGGCGTCGTCCCACGGCGTGTAAAAGGCGGTGATGGTCTGGGTCACACTGGCATGGCCGCCGCGCGCCGTCAGGGCCGGGTGGCGCGGATTGGCGTGGTTGAGCACGATTTTGGACGCATGGGCCTGCGGATATTCCATGTGCAGGTCAAGGCCCTGCGGCACGGGTACGATCAGGATCGACAGGATCAGGCCGACGAACAGCACAATAGCCAGTCCGATCAGGCTCAGGACGCCGATCAGGGAGGTGCGCCTGCGTCGCCCGCTGGGGTCGTAAAAAATCGGTTTGAGCATGAGAGTCAATGTGACAGGGAATCTGTAATCCGCTTATCGTCTCGTATTGTGGCAAATGCCAGACGCTAAATGGCGCGTAGCAGATTTTTTTTGACAACCGCAATCCTTCGGTCGCCACGCCAGTCTCCACATCAAGACCTTATGAGGCAGGCCGTGGCGGGTGGTGCCTTTTTACAGCTACGCAGCGATAATGCGGACTTTGTAAAAACAAAGCGCACGAGCCTGAAAAATCCATGTTCAACGCACGCACCTTCAGCCAGTGGTCGACGGAACGGCTGCGCAGCCTGTATGCGCATATGCGTCCGTGGCCGCATCGGGCTGCCGAACGGCTGCATCGCGGCTGGAACGCCACATCGCGCACCGTGCGCTGGACGGCGGCGGCGGTCATCGTGGCCATGCTGGCCGTCATCATCTTTCTGGCCCTGCCCAACTGGAACTGGTTCCGTCCGGCCCTTTCCTCGATCGTGTCGGCCCGTCTGCATCGCCCGGTGCGCATCGATGGCCCCTTGCGCGTCCATCTGTTCAGCTTCACGCCTGAGGCCAGTTTGCAGGGCCTGAAAATTGGCGAACCTTCCGGCCTGGTCAAGGACGCGCCGAAGGCCGATCTGGCCGACATCGGCGGAATCGCCGTCAGGGCCGAACTGATGCCTTTGTTCATCGGCCGCATCGTCCTGCCGCGTTTGCAGATCGACCGGCCCGTCGTCACCCTGTTTCAGGACGCCGCCGGTCACGCCAACTGGGATTTCAGCAACGGCGCCAATAAGGGTCAGCCCCGGCACCTGCCGCTGATCAAGAATTTCATCATCCATGACGGCCATATCAGCATGAACAGCCTGTCACGCAAATTGCGCTTTTCCGGCACTGTTTTTGCCCGCGAAAAGGCCGATGCGGGTGGGCAGGCTTTTGGCCTGAACGGCAAGGGCAGCCTCAATGGCAAGGTGTTTGAGATGCAGGCGACAGGCGGGCCTCTGCTCAATGTGCGCACCAGCGTGCCTTATCCGTTCGACATGGCCGTCCGGGCGGGCGAGACGCAAATCACGGCGCGCGGGCGCGTTTTGCATCCGTTCGATCTTGGCCAGATTGACGCCGCCATGACGCTGAAAGGCGGTAATCTGGCCGATCTTTATTACCTCACGGGCCTCACCCTGCCCGATACCCCCGCCTATAGCCTGGCCGCGCAGGTAAAGCGCGATGACCGCACCTATACGATCAGCGGCATTGATGGTCGTGTCGGCGGCAGCGATCTGGCTGGCGCGCTGAAGGTAAAAATCGCCACGGATGGCCGCCCCGACCTGACCGGCGATCTGCGTTCGCGCCGTCTCGATTTCAAAGATCTCGGCACCCTGTTCGGGGCCACCGCTGCCAATGCGCCTCAGGCCCCGAAACTGTCCGCCGATCCGCACGCCACCGCCGCTGTGCGCCGTCTGCTGCCCGATGTGCCGCTCGATGTTGAGCGCGTGCGCGGCATGGACGCCGATGTCCATTATAAGGCTCTGTCGGTGCTGGCACCCCATCTGCCGCTGCGCGGGGTCAGTCTGGGCATCAGGCTCGATCACGGGCTGATGACGCTTGATCCAATCGTTTTCAGCTTCCCGCAAGGCCATCTGGAGGGCACGGCGCGCATCGACGCCCGCAAGGCCGTGCAGCAGGACGCCGTCGATTTTCGCGTCACCCATCTGCGCGTTCAGGATTTCGTACCGGCCTTTCAGGGCAGCGAGCCGCTGGAGGGCGTGATCAGTGCCCGCATTCGCGCTCAGGGCACCGGCAATACGATCCATAAGGCCGCCGCCAGCGCCGATGGTCAGTTCGCGCTGGTCATGCCGGGCGGCACAGTGCGGCAAAGTCTGGCCGAACTGATGGGGATCGACGCCAGCAAGGGGCTGTTCATGCTGCTGTCAAAAGACCCGCACCAGACCGATGTGCGCTGCGCCGTCGCCAATTTCCGTATCCAAGATGGGATAATGCAGGCGCAGCAGATCGTTTTCGACACGGGCGTGGTGGTGGTCAACGGGTCGGGCAGTATCAATCTCAAAGATGAAAGCCTGAATCTGGCCTTCAGGGGGCAGGCGAAAAAATTCCGCCTCGTGCGCATCAAGACGCCCATCATGATCGGCGGTCACCTGACCGCGCCGACCTTCGGCGTCAAGATTGGGCCGGCTCTGGCGCAGGGCGGTATCGGCGTGGTGCTGGGCACGGTCAGCGCGGGGCTGGCCGCCTTGCCCTTCGTCAATCTGGAGGGTGCGCCCGACGCCAATTGCGCCAGCCTGTTATCAACGGCCCATGCCAGGGGCGCACCGGCGACGAAATAGGCGGGGGAATCCACAGATGAACACAGATGTTGTGGATAGGCTTCACGCTACCGCTATCGACACGCTTCTATGCCGTGCAACGGCGAAAAACTCGCCCCCGCTCATAAAAGAGATAGCGGTAGCGTGAGATGAGCCGAAACATCTGTGTTCATCTGTGGATACAAAAAAGCCCCGGTCACATAAACCGGGGCTTTTTTAAATCTGCTTATCGCGCCAGCCAGCCGCCATCGACCGGGATGATGGCGCCATTGACGTAATCCGAAGCCGGGGCGGCCAGGAAGACTGCCGTGCCGCCAAGATCAGCCGGATCGCCCCAGCGACCGGCCGGGATGCGGTCAAGAATGGCCTTTTCACGCACCTCGTCGGCCCGGATCTGGGCCGTGTTGTCGGTGGCCATATAGCCGGGCGCGATGGCGTTGGTGTTGACGCCTTTCGACGCCCACTCATTGGCCAGCAGGCGGGTAATGCCCGCTATGCCCGACTTCGACGCCGTGTAAGAAGGCACGCGGATGCCGCCCTGGAAGCTGAGCATCGAGGCGATATTGATGATCTTTCCGTAACCTTGCGAAATCATGTGCTTGCCCGCCGCCTGGGCCATGAAAAAAGCGCCCTTGATATTGACGTTCATCACGTCGTCCCAGTCTTTTTCCGAGAAATCGACGGCGTCCTGACGGCGGATCAGGCCGGCATTATTGACGAGGATATGCAGGCCGCCAAGGCCCGACAGCGTCTCCGAAACGATGCGCTCGACCGGCTCGATGCTCATCAGATTGGCGTCGATATTGATGAATTTACGGCCAAGCGCCGTCACCTTCTGGCCGGTTTCATCAGCCGGCACGATACCGGCGGCGGCGATGTCGGCCCCCGCAGCGGCCAGAGCGAGGGCTATGCCCTGACCGAGGCCGGTATTGGCGCCGGTGACCAGAGCCACCTTGCCGCTGAGATCGAATGGATTAGGCATGTTTAAATTCCCTTCTTCATCCTGCCCCGCTTGCGGGGAAGGTGGATTGACGCCTTGGCGTCAAGACGGAAGGGGGATGGGTAGTGTCCGCGTTTTCCCCCTCCCACCGCTTCGCGGTCCCCCCTCCCCGTAAACGGGGAGGGATAGGAGGTTATGAGCCTATGCCAGTTGGCAAATATCGAGCACGTTCAGGTCGGTATAGTCGAGGTTTTCCCCGCCCATCGCCCAGATGAAGGCGTAGTTCGACGTGCCCGCGCCCATATGGATCGACCACGGCGGCGAGCAGACGGCTTCGTTGTTTTTCATCACGATATGACGCGCCTTGTCGGGCTCGCCCATGAAGTGGAAGACGCGGTCGTTTTCGCCAAGGCCGAAGTAGAAATAGATTTCCGAACGGCGGTCATGCAGGTGCGGTGGCATGGTGTTCCACACCGAACCGGGCGACAGGATGGTCAGGCCCAGCAGCAACTGGCAGGATTTGGCGGTGGACGGCACGATATACTGATAGATGACGCGCTCATTGGATTGCTCCAAGGAACCGCGCGCCAGCGGCACAGCCTGATCGATCGAAATCTTGACCGTCTCATAGCGCTGATGCGCCGGGGTCGAGGTCAGGTAGAAGAGGGCCGGATTGGCGGCGTTGTCCGAAGCGAACAGAACATCCTTCGTGCCCATCGGGATGTACAGGCCGTCCTTCGGCACCAGATCATAGATGGTGCCATCGACGGTGACCTTACCGGAACCGCCGCCGACATTGATCACGCCCAGTTCGCGGCGTTCAAGAAACGGATGGCCCGCCGCAGAAGCCGGTTCGGTCTGGTCGGGCAGCTTCAGCGCGCCCTTGACCGGGGCCGCGCCGCCGATCACGAAACGCTCGAAATGGGTGTAGTTGAGCACCACGGCGTCCGGTGCGAACAGGCCCGGCACCAGATATTTCTCGCGCAGGTCTTCGTTCGACGCTCCGGCCATCATGTCGGGGTGGGTGGCGTGATAGATTTTGCTGTAGAGCGAGGTCTGGCACATGGGTAGGAGTCTCCGGTCAGGGTCTGTTTGCGCCAATTCGATCAAATCGGCGCATTTTCGATCTCTTTAGAGCTTATAAGCCGCCTTGGGAAGATTATAAGTCAAATCTTTGATCACTTCCGCCGCATCATCCATATTGAGCCGGTGTTCGGCCACCAGACGGGCCAGGAAGCTGGCATCGACGCGGCGGGCCACATCATGACGCGCCGGGATCGACAGGAAGGCGCGCGTATCGTCATTAAAGCCGACCGTATTATAGAAACCCGCCGTCTCGGTCACCTGCTCGCGGAAACGCATCATGCCTTCGGGTGAGTCGTGGAACCACCATGAGGGGCCGAGCCTGAGGATCGGATAGTGACCGGCCAGCGGGGCCAGTTCGCGCGCATAGGAGGTTTCATCGAGCGTGAACAGGATGACGGTCAGGTTTTTCTCATTGCCATAGGCATCGAGCAGCGGCTTCAGTTCGTTGACATAGCCGGTCTGCATCGGAATATCAGCGCCCTTGTCGCGGCCAAAGGTGTCAAAAACCTGCCGGTTGTGGTTGCGGTAGGCCCCGGGATGGATCTGCATGGTCAGGCCGTCATCGAGCGACATGCGCGCCATTTCGGTCAGCATCTGGGCGCGGAACAGTTCGGCGTCTTCGGCGCTGACATGCTTTTTCAGCACGCGATGGAACAGATTCTTGGCGTCGCCGGACGACAGATTGGCGGTGCGCGCCGTCGGGTGGCCGTGATCGGTAGAGGTGGCGCCCATCGTCATGAAAAACTGGCGGCGCTGGCGGTGGGCGGCCAGATAGCCCTTCCATGAACGCACATCCTCGCCGGTCAGTTCGCCGAACAGGTCGAGCCTGGCGTGGAAATCCTCATGTTCGGGATCGATGACCGGATCGGGACGATAGGCGGTGACGACGCGGCCTTTCCAGCCGGAAGCTTTAATTTTGGCGTGATGCTCCAGCGTGTCGGTAGGGCCTTCGGTGGTGGCCAGCAGTTCGATATTGAAACGCTCAAACAGGGCGCGCGGCCTGTAGGCGTCCGAGGCCAGCAGTTCGCCGATGCGGTCGAAGTAAAAATCCGCCGTGCTTTCATCAAGCGCTACCTCAAAACCCATGATATTGGCGAAGACGTACGACATCCACATCGCGGTCGGCGTGCCGCGAAACAGGTGCTGGTTGGCGGCGAAGAGACGCCAGGCCGTGCGCGCATCGGCAGGCGAGGGGCCAGAGCGTGTGCCTACGCCGACATCCTGCATCGAGATGCCCTGCGAATAGAGCATCCGGTAGATGTAGTGATCCGGCGCCAGGAACAGCTCGGTGGCATTGCCGAAACCGGCATTATCGGCAAACCACGCCGGATCGGTATGGCCATGCGGGCTGAGGATCGGGAAATCCTTCACCAGCGCATAAAGCTCGCGCGCAAGACCGCGCTGGGTCGGGTCGGATGAAAACAGGCGATCTTCATGCACGAGGAGAGGCTTGGTCATAAGCGTAACCGTATATAGGTGCGAAACTCTGGTTCAGTGGAGGCCTGTGGCGTCCGCGCGCGTGAACCGCGCTGTTCGGCAAGGGCTTCCCGCGCCTAGGTAACCGGTGTCAATTGATTTGGCAACAGATTTGAATCGGCTGGCGTCAAATTCATGTCAAAAATGACGACCGGATATAGGGCAGGCCGCAGGCTTAGAGCGTTTCCCCAAAAAGTGGATCCACTTTTTGGATGAGGAAGAGCGAAAAAACAAAAACTTAGAGCGCCGATCTGAGTCTATCAGATCGAAAAGGTCTATCAGATCGAAAAGCGCTCTAAAGTCATAAATTGTCGCGCGCTTTGCACCACGATAAAAGAACAGCTTGCCAAAGGCAGGTGTTTGGATTTATGACACCGGTTTCCGCAATGGGTAATTATTTAAGCTAGAAGCGCTCAGTCCGGGCAAGGCCCTTTCAGTACCATGTCAATAATACCGTCCAGTTCCACAGCCCCGATCACCGGGGCCATCCGCGTCGATTCCGCCGATCAGGTGGCTGTTGCTTTAAGCGATCTGACAGCGGGCGAAACCGTGCGCCTCGGCGGCCTTGAGCTTGTTCTGCGCGATGACATTCCCAAGGGCCACAAGCTGGCCCTCGTGCCGATCCGGTCGGGCGAGGCGGTCAGCAAATACGGCTTCCGCATCGGTCTGGCCACCACGGATATTGCGCCCGGCCAGCACGTCCACAACCATAATCTGAAGACCGCCCTGACCGGCCTCGAAGACTATGTCTATGCCCCCGAAGCGCCTGCTACGCCCCGTCCGGCCAAGGGCAGTTTTATGGGCTATAAGCGCAACTGGGGCGGTGACGGCCATTCGGTTGGTATCCGTAATGAAATCTGGGTCTTATGTACGGTCGGCTGCGTGGCGCGCACGGCCGAGCGGCTGGCCCGTCAGGCGCATGAGCGCTTCAGTGGCCGGGTGGATGGGGTTTACGCCATCACCCATCCGATGGGCTGTTCGCAACTGGGCGATGATCTGTCGCATACGCGCAAACTGCTGGCCTCGCTGGCCTCGCACCCCAATGCCGGGGCCGTGCTGATTGTAGGCTTAGGCTGCGAAAACAATCAGTTATCCGAATTGATCAAGCTGGTGGATCGGCCCTCGGATCGCTTTGCTTATTTCGCCGCCCAGATGGTGGATGACGAAAACGAGGCGGGCATGGCAGCGCTGGAAGCGCTGGTGACGGTGGCCGAAAAAGACCGCCGCGAACCGTGCGATGCTTCCGATCTGGTCATCGGCGTCAAGTGCGGTGGTTCGGACGCCTTTTCCGGCCTGACTGCCAATCCGGTGGTCGGACGCATCGCCGACAAGGTGGCTTTTGCGGGCGGCAAGGCGATATTGAGCGAGATACCGGAGATTTTCGGCGCCGAACGGCAATTGATGGCGCGGGCGCGCGACAGGGCGACGTTTGACGGCGTGGTCAGCGTGGTCAATGATTTCAAGGCCTATTTCCTGGAGCATAACCAGCCGATTTTTGAAAACCCTTCGCCGGGCAATAAGGCTGGCGGGCTTACCACCCTGGAAGAAAAATCGCTGGGCGCGGTGCAGAAGGGTGGCACCAGTCCGCTCAATGACGTATTGCGCTATGGTGAGCGCGTCCATACGCCGGGCCTGAGCCTGCTCGAAGCGCCGGGCAATGATGCGGTGTCGTCCACGGCGCTGACGGCGGCGGGCGCGGTGATGGTTCTGTTCACCACCGGGCGCGGCACGCCGCTCGGCTTTCCGGCCCCGACGGTCAAGATCGCCTCCAATTCGGCCCTGGCGGCCAAAAAGCCGCACTGGATCGATTTCGACGCCGGTGTGGCGCTGGACGAGGGGGTGGAAGCCGCCGCCGATGCGCTGATGGACAGGCTGTTCGCCATCGCTTCGGGCGAAACCTGCCGCAATGAAATCAATGATGAGCGCGAGATCGCCATCTGGAAAAATGGAGTCACCTTGTGACGAGACTGTCGCTCAACGAACTGCCGCGCCTGCCCGAAGCTGTTGCCGTGCCCGCCTATGATCCGGCCTCTGTGCAGACCGGCATCGTCCATTTCGGGCCGGGTGCCTTTTTCCGCGCCCATCAGGCGGCCTATGTCGATGCGCTGCTGGCCAAGGATCCGCGTTGGGGTATTTGCGGCGTGTCGCTGCATTCGGCGGGCGTGCGCGATGCGCTGGAAGCGCAGAACGGCCTTTATACACTGGCCATTCTCGACGAAGAGATCAGCTACCGGGTGATCGGATCCTTGCGTGAGGTGCTGGTGGCGCCTGAAGACCGCGAGGCGGTTTTCCAGCGCCTGACAAAGCCTTCCGTGCGGATCGTCACCTCAACCGTCACCGAAAAAGGCTACTGCCTCGGTGCTGATTTCACGCTCGATTTCGCCCATCCCGACATTGTGCATGACGTGCAAAATCCCGCCGCGCCGAAAAGCTTCATCGGCTATGTGGTGGAGGGCTTGCGTCGCCGTCACCAGAATGGCCAGTCGCCCTTCGTGCTGATCGCCTGCGACAATCTGCCGAGCAACGGCCATCGCCTGAAGGCCGCCGTGGTGGCGCTGGCCGGGCGGCAGGACAAGGCGCTGGCCGACTGGATCGCAGCGGAACTGGTCTGCCCGTGCACCATGGTCGATTCGATCACCCCCGCCACCGACAATGCCCTGCGCGCCCGTGTGGCCGAGATGATCGGCCATGACGATGCCTGGCCGATCCAGCGCGAAGCCTTTACGCAATGGGTGATCGAGGCGCACCCGCATGAGGATGGCCCCGACTGGGCCAGCGTCGGCGTGACCCTCACCGATAATGTGCCGGCCTTCGAGCGCGCCAAGCTGCGCCTGCTCAATGGCCCGCACTCAACGCTTGCCTATGTGGGGTCACTCAAAGGTTTTGAAACCGTGGCCGAGGCGATGCAGGACGAAGAGCTGGCCGGTTTCGTGCGCGCCCTGATGCTGGACGACATCGCGCCCCTACTCGAAGCCCCGGCAGGCCTTGATCTGCCCGCCTATTGCGAGGCCATTCTCAAGCGTTTCCGCAATCCGGCCATCCGCCACCTGCTGGCCCAGATCGCCTGGGACGGCTCGCAAAAACTGCCGATCCGTATCTTAAGCTCACTGTCGGAAGCGCTTGAGCAGGGCCGCGACATATCGCGCCTGTGCGTGCCGCTGGCGGCGTGGATGCGCTTTGTGCGCGGCAAGGCCGTGACGGGCGGTGACCTGACCGACCCGCTGGCTGAAACCCTGCTGGCCGTGGGTCGTGCCTGTGATGACAGCGCAGCGGATGCAGCGCGGTTCCTGGCCCTGCGCGAAGTCTTCCCCGAAGGGCTGGCCAGGACGCCCGCCTTTGCCGATGGCGTCGCCAAGGCCTATGCGGCCCTGATATAGGGCTTTAACCCTGACCGGTCAGGCGAGCTAGGGCAGCCTGATAATTGGCGATCTGGTCGGTCAGATATTGCGGCACCGTGCCGGCGCCGTTGCCGGTGGTCTTGGCGGCGGGCTGCGGATCGCCGTTTTCCAGATAGGTATAAACCTTTTGGATATTGGCCATCGTCGCCTTCAGCGAGGTGATGGCGTCGGCAATATTCTGGCTCGAATTGAGATTGAGCGAGGAATTGAAGCTCAGCCCCATATCCTTTTTCGAACTCGTATAGTTGGATGAATTCGGATCCATCGTCTGATTGGCGGCATTGCTGACCAGACCGGCGGGCAGACCAAGCCCCGCCAGCGCATCCTGTCCGGCGGGCCCGGCCACAAATTCCATCGCGCTGGAGGAATTGGCGGGTGTGATGGTCAGTTGGTTCTGCTGTTTGCCGATGATCTTGGTCACGCTGACATTAAGCTGGTAGCTTGAGGCGCGCTGAATCTTGGTGGCCAGACTGGCCATCGTCTCACCGGCGTCGATGGTGATGGTTTGCTGCACGCCCGTTTGCGGATCGACCATGTAGAACTTGTCGCCCGCACGGACGCTCGAATTGGCGGTGATCAGATCGGAATCGGTCTGCTGGATCGTGCCCTGAGGCAGGCCCAGCTTGTCGAGAATGCTGGAACCGCCACTGGACACCGCAATCGAATTGGTGGTGACCACGCCGTCCGTGCCGCTGTTGCGCACCTGCGACACAACCTGACCGCTGGCCACATTGATCTCGGCCAGATAACCGTCCTGCTTGCCGATCTGGGTGGTGCCAGCGATCGCGCCCGTGGTCTGTCCGGCGATATAGGCATTGCCGTTGGAAAAGGCGACCTGGGCGTTCTGTTCATTGCCCGCGCCGCCATAATAGGCAATCGTGTCGCCCGAAGTGTCGCTTAAATTGGTATTGACCGACAGGGCGAAGGCGTCATAGCCGCCGGAATAGGCGTGGGTGACATTGGCCGTGGCCCCCACCAGATTACTGTTGGAGGTGGAGCCGCCCAGATAGACCTGGCCATTCTGCACGGCCAGAGCGCTGACATTGCCGCCGCCTATGCCGCCCAGCGAGCGCTGGCCTGTCTCGACTGCCTTGCCTGTTGAGATGTCGTAAGAGGTCAGTACCGTGTCATTATTTTGCAGGCTGGCTACGTAGAGCGTGTTGCCATCCAACGCTACCTGGGCGGTCGAATCGGATTGTGGCGTGCCGGTCTGTTGGGTGAACAGACTTTGGCCAGTGGCGGAAAAACCCTGCACATAGGCGTCCCAGCCGCCCTGTTCGCCGGTGGTGGCACCCTGCATCGTGCTTTGCGTCTTGCCACCGACATAGACTGAATCATCGGCCCCGAAGGCGACGCTGGTGGCCTGATCGGCAGCGGTGGCGGCACGGCGCTGCGTCCAGGCCTCGGTGCCATCATTATTGAGCACGGTGACGAAGCTGTCGGTCTGGGTGGGGTCGCTGCCGCTCAGTTCAGCGGTGGAGGGGGCCACGCCCGTATCGACCGGCAGGCCGTACTTATTGAGCGTGGTGCTGGGATTATTGATGTCGAGCGCACCGGTCACCGAACCGGCAATCGCCACCTTGCCGTCAGCCGAAACCGACAGGGCATAGCCCGAAGCGGTGTCGGATGCGCCGAGCATCCGCGTATAGACGACATTGCCCGCCGAATCATACTTGGTCAGGGCCACGTCCTGCGTGCCCTTGATGTCCTGCCCGTCCGTGGTGCCATTGACATTGGCCAGCACATAGACCGAGCCGTCTGTGCCCGTGGCGGTGGCCAGGGCGTCGGTGGTGGTGTTAGTGGACTGGGTGGTGCCGTTGACCACATCGGCCACGGTGGCGGGCAGGGCGGTCTGGCCCGATTCGCCACTCACCCAATAGGTGTCGCCGACCTGCGACTTGGTGGGATCGAGGGCCGCGCCGGTGGCGTTGTCGCTGGTCTGGAATTTCAGCAGTTGCGAGGTGACATCGGTGGCGGGTGTGGCGTCGGCCGCCGTGGTCGAGCTGGTGCTGGTCGTCGTCGAACTGGTCGAGGATGTCGTGCTGGGCGTCACCACCTTGGTGGGGTCGCCGGTCGTCTGGGTCACATAGACCGAATCGGCGGTGTCGGGCGCGTTGAGCGTTACGGTTTCGTAGGAGGCCCCGTTGATTTTCAGCCCGTAGGAGGCCTGCCCCGCCGACAGGGTGACGGTCTGGCCATTGAGCGTGGTGGTGACCGGCACGGCGGGCGTGGTATTGACGGCCATGCGCGTGCTGAGGCCGGCGGCCTTCAGCTTGTCATTCATGTAGGAGACGACATTCGACATGCTGCGCGTCGTCGTGCCCATTTCCGACAGGTCAAAATTGACGGTGATCGGCGCAGGTGTGCCGACGCGGTTCACCGTCATCGAAAACTGGACATTGCCCTGAAAGGCGTTGACGGCGCTGGACAGCGAGCCGGTCTGGATATTCTGCCCGATATAGGTGGAATTGGTGGTGGCCGTGCCAACCGTATTTTGCAGATTGTCGGTCAGGGTTCCGGCGGTGAGTGAAACATGGTCGTAATTGGTGGATGAGATATAGTTTTCCGCCTCGGTCATGCCTTGCGTGAAGCGGCGCTGATAGGCGACCAACTGATTGCTCGATACATTCTTGGCCTGGGCGGCTGTCGCAATGCCTTCCAGCGCGCTCAGGCCCTGATACAGGGTGAACAGCTTGGTATAGTCGGGCGACGCATTGATGACGTTCGAGGTGATCCGGTTGGGATTGATGAAGGACTGGCCCTGCATCACCTGGTTGACGAGATTGCTTTCCTCGCTGGCGGCGTTGCTGTCGTTCCACGGCGCGGAAGGCGCATCGGCAGATCCGGTAGGCGAGGTCGTCTTGGTGGGAGTAGCGGTGGCGGTGGTGGAGCCGGATGTGCCACTCGCCGAGGTGCCGGTAATGCCCGCCTTGGCGTTGTAATAATTGGTCAAAAGGGTGGTTTCGTCCGTCGAGGATGACGACGAACTGGTGAACAGCGACAGGGCGACTGTGGCGTTCTGAATATTCATGGCTGGATATTCATCTGACGGAATCCGGGGCTATAGCGCTTGGATTATGCCGTCAGGAAGCCTAAGCCTTGATTAAAAAACAGGGTTAATGGCAAATATCTATCTGATATTTCAAGAAATGTGTCAGGAATGACATAATATTTTCGTTACGCCGGAAGACAGAAAACGCCCCGTAGTTTTCGGAATCATGATCCGAGAATTACGGGGCATTTTTTGTTAGGAACGCTAAACTTTGGCTGGGCTCAGTTTCGGCGTAATCAGATGAATCACGCCGAAGGCCAACAGATAGGTGAAGGCGGCGATGGCGAAGATCAGCGTGTAGGAATGGGTGGTTTGCAGGATCCAGCCAACGAAGATCGACATGACCATGCCGCCCACCGCACCGGCTGAGCCGCCAATGCCGAGCACGCTGCCGACACCAGCGGGCGGGAAAAGATCAGAGGGCAGGGTGTAGAGGTTGCACGAGAAGGCCTGATGGCCAGCCGTGGCCAGACCGATCATCAGAACGGCGGGCCAGAGGTCGTGGACATTGTGGATGAAGAACATCGGCACGGCGCACAGGGCAAACAGGAAGAGGGCGGTTTTGCGCGCGACATTGACCGACACGCCGCGGTGAATCAGCGTCGAGGACAGCCAGCCGCCCGCCACCGAACCTATGTCCGACATCAGATAGATAACGATGAGCGGCACGCCGAACGAGGTGATGTCGAGGCCGTAATTCTTGTGCAGAAAATCGGGCAGCCAGAACAGGTAAAGCCACCAGATCGGGTCGATCATGAACTTGCCGAGCGCATAGGCCCAGGTTTCCTTGACGGTCAGAAGCTTGAACCAGCCGATCTTTTCGTTATTGCCGAGAACCTTACCGCTTTCGATATAGGTCAGTTCGGCGGGCGAGACCTTTTTGTGTTCGGTCGGGCGGCGGTACATGATGAACCACGGGATCAGCCACAGAAAGCTCAAAGCGCCGGTGAACAGAAACGAGCCGCGCCAGCCCCAGTTGAGGCCGTGAAACTCAACAGGAAATGTGCCGATATGGAATTTACCCAGGGCAATAAACGGGATGATGGCGGCGGCGATCATGATGCCGATCGAGGTGCCGGCATTGAAGACACCGGCGGCCAGGGCGCGTTCCTTTTGCGGGAACCATTCCGAGATCGCCTTCAGGCTGGACGGGAAGGCCCCCGATTCGCCAAGGCCGAGCGCAAAGCGGGCCACGGCGAACTCAGTCACCCCCGTCACCATGCCGGTGGCCATATGGGCCAGCACCCAGATCACATAGCCGATGGCGTAGCCGATACGCACACCGGCCACATCGAGCAGGCGTCCGAACGACATCTGGCCGATGGCGTAGGCGGCCTGAAACCAGAAGACCAGACCGGCATAGGTTTCCTCGGTCCAGCCGAACTGGGTCTGCAATTCGCCTTTGAAAAGGCCCAGCATCTGGCGGTGGGTATAGTTGATGGCCAGGGCCGTGAACAGCAGGGCCACAATGCCCCATCTGTAGCGTCCGCTGGGCTGCGCCTTGGCGCCGGTATCGTCTGGCATTTTTTTGAGTCCCTGTATCTGGTCTATTGTCCCGGATTTTTATTGACGCGACCTTATCCGCAATCTGACACCGGTGACAACCTTAAAAAGCATCCGGGCAGGCCGGGCTGAGTCACATTTCTATCAGGCTTAGCCTTTTAGAGCGGGTTGCATTCCTTTGACCGATTCAATCAGAATGCAAACCGCTCTAACGCTTCGCGCCCTGAGCCCGGCTCGATGACACATCCCTATTGCTACGCAACAGGGAGGAGGGAGGCAGGCGGCACATCCTTCCTCCCTGCGCGAAGCGTGGGGAGGTGTCGAGCAAGCGAAGCGCCGTCGAGACGGAGGGGTCACTTTCTTCAGCAAGGGGCTGAATGGCGATCCGTCTTAAACCTTGTCGCCCGCACCAGCCCTGATCATCATCGCGCGTTCGTCCGGCGTCATCAGCCGCCACCGGCCTTCGGGCAGGTCGCCCAGTTTGAGCGGGCCGATCCGGTGGCGGTACAGGTCGGTGACGCGCAGTTCGCACATGTCGCACATGCGGCGGATCTGGCGGTTGCGGCCTTCTTTCAGCACGAAGGTCAGGTCTTGCGGCCCGGTCTGGGTGACGAGGGCCGGTTTGAGCTGGCGGCCATCGAGTTCGAGGCCGTGGCGCAGCCATTTCAGTTTTTCCTCAAACACCGGCCCGCGCACCCGGACATGGTATTCCTTATCCAGTTCGCTATCCGGCCCGATGATCGCCTTGGCCAGCACGCCGTCATCCGACAGGATGAGAAGACCGCGCGAATCCTTGTCGAGCCGCCCGACCGGGGCCAGTTTGGTATTTTGATCGGGATAGGTATCGACCGGCCCAAACGCATTAGGGCGGCGGATCATGCGCACGGCGGGGGTTTCGCCCGGTTCCGGCTGGCCCGACACGATGCCGACCGGCTTGTGATAGATGATGGTCATCTTGCCGCCAAGCGCCTCGGCCCCGCCCGCGTCGAGCGTCAGGGTCTGGCCGGGCAGCACCTTGCGGCCCGCATCAGTGACGCGCTCGCCATCCAGGCTGACACGGCCTTCACCGATAAGGGTGTCGGCTTCGCGCCGCGAACAGACGCCGCTTTGCGCCAGCCATTTATTGAGCCGGATGGGCTCAAGGCCATCATAGGTTTTGCTGTTGAACGTCATGCGGGCTCTCTAATGGCATTTCGCGGTTTTCGCCACTGGAAAGGCGCGCCCGTCTGGGCTAGGCTGGCGGTGGCGGTGAATTCCTGTGGCTTTTCAACACGAGCGAGCGCGAAACATGCAACCGAACCGGCCTCAGAAAATCTATCTAAAACATGGCCTTATGGCTGCCTTCAGCCTGTTGTCGGCCTTTATCCTGCCCGCCTGTTCCAAGGCGCAGGATGTGGCGGCGGGGAAGCAGGCCTTTGACGCCAGTTGCTCGCTTTGCCACGATGCCAGTCCGAACAAGAGTGTTTTTCAGGGGCCGCCCCTGTTTGGTGTGGTCGGGCGAAAGATCGGCAGCACGGCCGGTTTTGACTATTCGGCGGCGCTGAAAAGCGCCGGCGCGCACGGCAAGACCTGGACCCCCGCTGCGCTCGATGCCTTTCTGGCCAATCCGCAAAAGGCCATGCCGGGCACGCAGATGCCGGTCAATGTGCCCGACGCCAAACAGCGCAGGCAGATCATCGCCTATCTCGGCAGCCTGAAGGCGGGTGCGGCGAAGGCGAAGGCCCCACCTGCCCCAAAGCCCGCTGCTGCGCCTGCGCCCTCGGCCAGTGCGTTTGACTGGCGCAAAGATGCGCCGGGTGTGGTGCATCAGGTGACGGTGGCCGATCTGCCCGCGCCTTACGCCACCCGGTCGGCGGGCAATTCGGCGGCCTATGTGGCGCCGCCCGCGGGTAAGCTGCCGCAGGTGCCCAAAGGCTTTGCCGTCTCGGTGTTTGCGGCTGATTTGCAAGGCCCGCGTCTGTTGCGCACCGCGCCAGACGGCGATCTCTATGTGGTCGAATCCGATGCGGGCAAGGTGCTGGTCTATCGCAATCACGGCGGTCATCTGGCCGCCACGCCGGAGACCTTCGCGCAAGGCCTGCATCAGCCGTTCGGCGTGGCTTTTTACCCGCAAGGCGCATCGCCGCAATATGTCTATGTTGCCAATGTCGATTCGGTGGTGCGTATCCCCATCGGCGGTGGCGCGCCTGAGACGGTGGTGGCCGATCTCAGCACGACGGGCGGCCACAATACGCGCGACATCGCGTTTTCTCCCGATAGTCAATATATGTTCGTGTCGGTCGGTTCGGGCAGTAATGTCGCCGAGGGCATGGATGCGAAAGCGCCCGAGGGCTGGGTGGCCTCCCATGCCCTGGGCGAGGCCTGGGGCAGCGAGGCGGGCCGGGCCATGATCCTGCGTTTCAAGCCCGATGGCAGCGAACGCCATGTGGTGGCTACCGGCATCCGCAACTGTGTCAGTCTGGCTTTTCAGCCGCAAAGCGGCGGGCTTTACTGCACCACCAATGAACGCGATGCGCTGGGCGATAATCTGGTGCCCGACTATTTCACGCAGGTGAAGGAGGGGCAGTTCTTCGGCTGGCCGTGGTATTATCTCGGCGATCACAAAGACCCGCGCCATGCCGGTGAGCGGCCCGACCTGATGGGGCATATCACCGTGCCGGACGTGCTGTTCGCTTCGCATTCGGCACCGCTGGGCTTCGTCTTTTATCAGCCGCCCGCCAGTGGCACCGCCGATTTCCCTGCGGATTACACGGGCGATGCCTTCATCGCCCTGCATGGCTCATGGAACCGCCATCAGCGTACCGGCTCGAAAATCGTGCGTGTGCGCTTCGCTCATGGCCAGCCGGGCGCGAGCTATCAGGACTTCATGACCGGCCTGATCGTCGATGACAAACACGTCAATGGCCGCCCGGTCGGGGTGGCGGTGGGCGTCGATGGTGCGCTCTATGTGTCGGATGATGCGGGCAACCGCATCTGGCGGATCGCACCTGCGGGGAAGTAGGGTTTTGACCACGGAAAACACAGAAAGCACGGAAATCTGAGGCAAAAGGCTGAAATCGCCATCTGGGATGGACGCGCGCTTTGCGCGTTATTCAACATTTCCGTGCTTTCTGTGTTTTCCGCGGTTCAACCTACCCCCTGATCCCGGCCTTAAGCGCTGCCAGGGCCAGCCTGCGCACCTGAGTTTCATCAAGACCATCCAGCGAAGGCGGGGCGGGTTCCGGCACGTCGAGTATCCGGCCATGACTCATACGCAGGATACGGTCGGCCAGCCGCTCAACCTCATAGGCATCGTGGCTGACATAGAGGATGGGCAGGCCGCTGTGCCGCGCCAGATCGGCGATCATCGGCACGATCTCGGCGCGCGCCTCGCCATCGAGACTTGACAGGGGTTCGTCCATCAAAAGCAGATCGGGCGCGCTCATCAGGGTGCGCGCCAGAGCCACGCGCTGGCGCTCACCGCCGGAAAGCTGACCGACGCGGCGGGTCAGCAAAGGCGTCAGTTTCAGCCGTTCGACCCAGCCGTCATAGTCCACCGTCTGGCCGCCATTCCGTTTCAGGGCATAGAGCAGATTGCCGCGCACCGTCAGGTGGCCGAACAGCGACGCCTCCTGAAACACATAACCGATGCGGCGGTGATGCACGGGCGTGAAGCTGCCCCCGTCCTGCCAGACCTGATCGCCGATGCGGACATGGCCTGACAGCCGCGTCAGACCGGCGATGGCGCGCAGAAGCGTCGATTTGCCCGCGCCCGATGGCCCCCAGATGGCGGTGACACCCTGCGCAGGCACGTTGAAGTGCGCATCGATGGCAAATGCGCCCGCCATGCCCTTTAGCGCCACCTCAATCATGTGCCGCCCCTAAACGCCGATCCACAGCCAGCAGGGCCAGCAGGATAAGGAAGGCGAAGACGAGCAACCCGCCCGACAGGGCATGGGCGGCGGGCCAGTCGAGCTGTTCCACCAGTTGCCAGATGCGGATCGACACCACCTCGGTCTTGCCGGGAATGGCGCCGCCGATCATCAGCACCACGCCGAATTCGCCGACCGTATGGGCGAAAACCAACAGGGCGGCGGTCAACAGGCCGCGCCGCGCCAAAGGCAGGGCCACGCTGAAAAAGGCGTCGAGCGGCGAGGCGCGTAAAGTCGCGGCCACTTCGAACGGGCGCGCACCCGTGGCGGCAAAGGCATTGCGGATCGGCTGCACGGCAAAGGGCAGGGAATAGATCATCGAGCCGATAACGAGGCCGGTGAAGGAAAAGGCGAGGGTATGAATACCGAACGGACGCAGCAAAAACAGGAGCGGGCTTTTCGGCCCCAGCGCCACCAGCAGGTAAAAGCCCAGCACCGTCGGCGGCAGCAGGATCGGCAGGGCCACCACGGCGGTAACGGCGTCCTTGATCAGGCTGCGCCGCCGCGACAGCCACCAGCCGAGCGGTGTGGCGATGACGAGCAGGCACAGGGTGGTGGTGGCGGCCAGGCACAGGGTCAGGCGAATGGCGGCCGCAATATCATCCATTATTGGTAACCGTAGGACGCGATGATCTTCAGGGCGGGCGGCGATTTCAGAAAGGCCAGCCAGGCTTTCGCAGACGGATCATCCTTGCCGGGGGTGAGCAGGATAGCCTGTTGCTCTATGGGCGCATAGTCGGACGCAGGCACGATCCAGCGTGATCCGCCCGTTTGATGGATGACCTGCGACAGGGCCACGAAACCCAGTTCCGCCGCGCCGGTCTGGACGAAGCCATAGGTCTGGCCGATCGACGCACCCTTGACCAGCTTCGGCGCGAGGGCGGGATAAAGGCCCAGCTTTTGCAGGGTTTCGACCGCCGCCTGACCATAGGGTGCCGCTGCCGGGTCGGCGATGGCCAGATGCTGGAAACCGCCTTTTGTCAGCACCGCACCGTGGGCATCAATATAGCCGGGTGCAGCACTCCACAGCACCAGCGCGCCCTTCGCATAGGTAAAGCGCGTGCCTTTCACGCCAAAACCATCGGCCTCCAGCTTTTGCGGGCGCAGGGCGTCGGCGGACAAAAACACCTCAAACGGCGCGCCCTGTTCGATCTGGCTGAAAAACGCGCCCGATGATCCGAAGCTGAGGGCCACATGGGTGCCGGTTTTCGCCTCGAAAGCGGCGGCGATATCTTTCGCCGGTTGCGTAAAATTGGCGGCCACCGCCACATTGAGATCGGCGGCACGCGCCATGCCGGGTAGGGCCAGAACGAGAGCGGCGATCAGGGCGCGGCGGATGACAGAGGACATACAGACTCCTTTAGAAGCCGTACTGCGTCCGCACGGCGAAGGCATGATAGTTCTGGCCGATCTGGACGCCCGACGCATTGATGCGGTCAACCTTAACCGACTGGCCTTCAAAAACGAAACGGATATCGGGATTAAGCTGCCAGTCGAGGCCGAGCGAGGTCACGTCCTGCTGACCGCCCAGAACACGGTCGGCGGTCAGCGTGGCGTTGCGGTGATAGTCGAGATCGATGGTCGCATAGCGCGCCACGACCTCGAAAGCACCCCAATGGCCGCTTTTCGGATCGAAATTGGCGGCGGGGGTGATGCCGTCGAAGGCCTGGGTGGCGGTGTTATATTTGCGGCGCTCGCCGGTCAGTGACCAGCCGCCTTCGACATACCAGCCGCTGAAATCAGGATTGCTGACACCGCTGGCCGGATTGAGGCGCTTGATCTGATAGTGGAAGGCTTCACTCTGAACAAAGACAGGGCCATACTGGCCGCCGAGCTCAAGCCCGGTGGCTGCCGCCGATTGCGCATTGATCGCGCCGGTATCGATCAGGCGTGTGCCATCGACGCGCAGTTCGGGGCGTTCGCGCAACTGCACCGGATAGCGCGTGCTGGCCGTATCGCCGAGATCGGCGGGGTTGATCACCGCAGAATAGTTGAGGCCGGTATGGATCAGCCAGTTCTTGCCTTGCAGGGGTACACCGGCCAGACGCGCCGTCATGCCGAGTTGCTCATCGTGATTGGCAGGGCTGAAGGGCCCTTGCGTGCTGAGCGACGACGCCGTATTGCCGGTGACGGCCACAGCCCACAGCCAGCGTGCATTGCCGCCAAAGGCCGATGCGCCGATACGTGTATCGCCACCGCCCAGGCCGCGCGCAATTTCCGAGGCCGCCGAGCGTTCGAGAAAGGGTGAGGCATTGGCCGAACCGGCATCTTCGAGGCCGACGCTGGGTGCGAATTCGCCGATGCGGATCGTGGCCGCCTTGAAGCCGTTATATTGCAGCCAGGCTTCATGAAAATGGCCGACATTTTCCGCGCCTGCCCCGCCGAAATCGAGCAGGATGCGGTAATCGAAATCGCTGAACAGCTTGCCATCGAAACCGATACGAGCGCGGCGGAAATTGGTGCCGCTGTTGAGATCGCGGCCCATCACGGCGGGGCCGAGATTTTTACTCTGATCATAGGTGGCGGCGTCGAGCTGGAAAATGCCGTGTACATTGAAGGTGAAGGCACCGTCGGATGAGGCCAGCGACGGCGTGCCGTTCTTCATAGCCACCTTGATGGACGAGGCGGCGGCGTGCGCAGCGGCCAGAGGCGCGGCGGGCGGGGCCGAAACCGGTGCTGGCGGCGGCGATTTCAGACCGTCGATCTGGGCCTGCATGGCGGCCAGTTGCGCCTTGAGCAGATCGACCTGCGACTGAAGCGCGTCGATTTTCGCCTGAGATTCAGGTGAGGTCTGGGCCAAAGCGGGAACGGCGGTCAGCAGCACAGCCGAACTGACGGCGGCGACGAGAAAAAGGGTTTTACGCATATACACAACTCCTGAACAGGGGCGCAACGATAGGATGAATTGGTTAATGAGGCTTTGTTGGGTGATGTGCAGTGGATTTGGGCTACACACAGGCGCGCTGAACCGTTAGAAGGGCGCTATCAATTCAGGGAGTTTCCGCATGGCCATTGCGCAAAGCGATCTTCAGGCGCGCATCGAAGCCGCCTTTCCCGGCGCGGAGGTGACGATCACCGATCTGGCGGGTGACGGCGATCATTATCGCGCTCGTATCGTGTCGGAGGTTTTCAACGGTTTGCCGCGAGTGCGCCAGCACCAGTTGGTCAATAAGGCGCTGGCCGATCTCTTAAGCGGGCCGCTGCACGCCCTGGCGCTGGAAACGGTGGCGAAGGCGTAAACTCTCAGAAAGATCAAACCACGGAAAACACGGACGGTCGCAAGCGACCACACGGATAAGAACAGACATGACGTATCCGTGCAGATGGCCGTAGGCCATCTTCCGTGCTTTCCGTGGTGAATCGCCTGAATGTGATCACAATTTGGCTTGCCGATGACGGGCGGCGCGCTAAGATCAGCCAAAGATTTTGACCGAGGCCCCGATGCGCGACATCTACCACTTTATCAATGGCCAGCCTGTGCCGGGTCGGTCGGGCCGCTTTGGCGATGTTTTTGATCCCAATAGCGGCCAGGTACAGGCGCGTGTGGCGCTGGCCGATGCGTCAGAGGTCGATGAGGCGGTGCGCAAGGCAGGCTTGGCGCAACCCGCCTGGGCGGTCACCAATCCGCAGCGCCGTGCCCGCGTCATGTTCGCCTTCAAGGCCCTGATCGAGCGTCATATGGACGAACTGGCCGGGCTTCTCTCCTCGGAGCACGGCAAGGTGATCGCCGATTCGAAAGGCGATGTGCAGCGCGGGCTGGAAGTGGTCGAATTTGCCTGCGGCATTCCGCACCTGCTCAAGGGCGATTATACGCATGGCGCGGGGCCGGGCATCGATGTCTATAGTCTGCGTCAGCCGCTCGGCGTGGTGGCGGGGATTACGCCGTTTAACTTTCCAGCCATGATTCCGCTCTGGATGAGCGCCATCGCCATCGCCTGCGGCAATGCCTTTATCCTGAAACCGTCCGAAAAAGACCCGTCCGTGCCGGTGCGTCTGGCCGAACTGCTGATCGAAGCCGGTCTGCCCGAGGGTATTTTGCAGGTGGTGCACGGCGATAAGGTGGCGGTGGACGCCCTGATCACCCACCCCGATATTCAGGCCGTGTCGTTTGTCGGTTCGTCCGACATCGCCCAGTATATTTACGCCACAGGCGCAGCCCACGGCAAGCGCGTGCAGGCGATGGGCGGGGCCAAGAACCACGGTATCATCCTGCCCGACGCCGATCTCGATCAGGCCGTGCAGGATATTGCCGGGGCCGCCTTTGGTTCGGCGGGCGAACGCTGCATGGCCCTGCCGGTGGTGGTGCCGGTCGGGCAAAAGACCGCCGATGCCTTTGTCGAACGCATGAGCGCCGAAATTCGCCGTCTGAAGGTCGGGGTTTCGACCGACGCCGAGGCCCATTACGGCCCGGTCATCTCGGCGGCCCATAAGGCCAAGATCGAAGCCTATATCCAGATGGGCGTCGATGAGGGCGCGAAACTGCTGATCGATGGGCGTGGCCTCAAGCTGCAAGGCCATGAAAGCGGCTATTTCCTGGGGCCCAGCCTGTTCGATCATGTGCGCCCGGAGATGCAGACCTATCAGGATGAGATTTTCGGGCCGGTTCTTCAGGTGGTGCGCGCCGGGACGCTGGACGAGGCGACGGCGCTGGCCTCGCGCCATCAATATGGCAATGGCGTCGCCATCTTTACGCGCAATGGCTTAGCGGCGCGCGATTTCGCCGCCAAGGTCAATGTCGGCATGGTCGGCATCAATGTGCCGATCCCGGTGCCGGTGGCCTATCATTCGTTCGGCGGCTGGAAGCGTTCGGCCTTTGGCGACCTGAATCAATATGGCGAGGACGGGGTGCGCTTTTACACCAAGACCAAGACCGTCACCCAGCGCTGGCCCGATGGTTTTGAAGGCGGTGATCAGGCGTTTGTTATCCCCACGATGACGTAATGACTGAACTTGTTACCCGCATCGACAATGGCATTGGCCGCATCACGCTCAATCGCCCGCAGGCTCTGCACGCCCTGACCACCGGCATGTGCGCCCGCATGAGCGAAGCCCTGACGAACTGGGCCGATGACCCCGCTGTGCGGCTGGTCATGGTCGATCACGCCGAGGGCACGCGCGGTTTCTGCGCCGGTGGCGACATCCGGTTGGCGGCGCAGAGCGGGCGCGGCGATGGCAAGGCGGGCGAGGATTTCTTCGCGGTCGAATACCGGCTGAATGTGCTGATCAAGCGCTTCTCCAAGCCCTATCTGGCCATCATGGACGGGGTGACGATGGGCGGCGGGGTGGGGGTGTCGATCCACGGTTCGCACCGCATCGCCACCGACAACACCCTGTTTGCCATGCCGGAAACCGGAATTGGCCTGTTTCCTGACGTGGGCGGATCGTGGTTCCTGCCGCGCCTTGCAGGCAAGCCGGAGCGTTTCCCCAAAAAGTGGCCCCACTTTTTGGACCAGGAAGAGCGACCCAAAAAAGATCGAGAGCGCCGATCTGATTCCATCAGATCGAATAGCGCTCTCGGCCTGTGGCTGGCCCTGACGGGGGCGCGTTTGAAGGGGATGGATGTCGCCGCCGCCGGGATCGCCACGCATTTTGTGGCCGCCGCCGACCTAGCCGCGCTCAAAAACCGTCTGCTGGCGGGGGCAGCGCCGGATGATGCACTCATGCCTTACGCACAAACGGTTTCCGAACCGTCCTATGCGCCGCATATGGCAATAATCAATCATTGCTTTTCAGAAGCGTCGGTCAGCGCCATCCTCCATGCGCTGGAGACGAGCGGCGATGCGTGGGGCAGGGCGCAGGCCGAGATTTTGAAGACCCGCTCGCCTATGTCACTGTGCGTGGCGTATGCGCAATTGCGGCGCGGCGCAAACCTGACCCGCTTTGAAGACGCCATGCGCATGGAATACCGGCTGGCCTGCCATATCCTGCGTAGCCACGATTTTTCCGAAGGCGTGCGCGCCGTCCTCGAAGACAAGGACAATGCGCCGGTGTGGTTGCCCGCGACGGTGACCGACGTGACCGGCGACATGGTGGAGGCCATGTTCGCGCCGGTCACGCCGGAACTTCAGCTATAGAGCGCGGTCGAGCGCCGCGATCAAATCTTCAGCGTCTTCCAGCCCGATCGACAGGCGCAGCAAGCCTTCGCTGATGCCCGCCGTGGCTTGCGCTTCGGGCGACATGGCGGCATGGGTCATGCTGCCGGGATGGACGATCAGGCTCTCGACGCCGCCCAGCGATTCCGCCAGCGAAAACAACTCGATACGGCCTAAAACCTCTTTCACCGCTTCAAGTCCGCCCGCAAGCTCGAAGCTCATCATGGCGCCGAAGCCCTTTTGCTGTCGCTTGGCCAATTCGTACTGCGGATGTGAGGGCAGGCCGGGATAGTGAACCACCCTGACCGCCGGATGTTGCTCCAGAAATTCGGCGATTCTTTGCGCGCTCTCCTGCTGCTGACGTACGCGCACAAACAGGGTGCGCACGCCGCGCAATGTCATGTAGCTGTCGAAGGCCGCCGGTGTCGCGCCCAGGCAATTGGCCCACCAGCGCAGGCGCGTTACCTCGTCTTCGGTGGTGCAAACCAGAGCGCCGCCCACCACATCGGAATGGCCGTTGATATATTTGGTCGTCGAATGGACGACGTAATCGGCCCCGAACGCAATCGGGTTTTGCAGGGCGGGCGACAGGAAGGTGTTATCGACCGCCACCTTCGCGCCCGCTTGATGACCCAGCCCGATCAGCCGCTCCAGATCAATCAGGCGCATCAGCGGATTGGACGGGGTTTCGAGCAGCAGCAGCGCGGTCGGCTCAGATAGGGCCTTTTCAATGGCTGCATCATCGCCCTGATCGACGTAAACGAGGTCGATCAGGCCCTGCTTATGGCGCGCATTGAGCAGGCGCTGCGTGCCGCCATAGCAATCGTGCGGCACGACGACGCGACGCTTTCCCGGCAAATCCTGCCAGAGCAGATCGAGCGCCGCCAGACCGGAGGCGGTCATCACCGCGCCCGCCCCGCCTTCCAGTTCGGCGATGACCTCGGCGATCAGGTCGCGCGTCGGATTGCCGGAACGGGCATAGTCATAGCCGCGCTTCTGGCCGAAGCCTGCAAACGAATAGTTGGTCGTCAGGTAAACGGGCGGCATCACCGCGCCGTGCGCTGGATCGGAATCAATGCCGATATTGATCAGCTTGGTGGCGGGCTGCGCGCTTTTCAGATAATCCTTGGTCATGTCATCTATGCAAGTGAGGTGCGAACAATATCGGAAACGAGCTTGATTTCCTTCAGGAAAGCATCGTGTCCATAAAGTGAGGGAAAGTCGATGAAAACGCTGTCTTTCAGTTGTTCATGCAGCATCTTCATATCGTCATAGGGCACCAGCCGGTCGGTGGGGACGGCGGCCAGGAACACCTTAGCCTTGATCTTTGCCGGATCGACGCGGTGGCGGTCGAGGCTGTCCGACATCGAGATCCAGCGATTGACATCGGTGGCGGCATAGGCGTCGCCGCGCGCCCGCAGATAGCCGCAGACGACATAGTTGTCACCGGCGGTTTCGGGCGGCGGGCCGTCGAAGCGCTCGGAAAACTCGGCGTCGGACCGATAGGTGGTCATGGCCAGTTGCCGGGCCAGCGAAATGCCTTCGAGCGGGCGACCGCTGTCGGCACCGAACTTGAGCAGGCGGCGTTGCAGGCCGCGAAAGGCCGTGGCCATCGGGTGCGAACGGTGGGCGGCTGAGATGATGCACAGGCGTTCGACCGCATCGGGATAAGTTTCCGCAAAGGCCAGGCCGATCATGGCGCCGTAAGAGGCGCCGATGAAACAGTAGACTTTATCAATATTGATTTTATCAAGCAGCAGCTTCACCAGCCGCGCCTGATCGTGGGTGGTGATGGTGTAGATGCGCGCGGCGGGCAGGCGGGGCGCGAACTCGATCGACAGGACGCGGTAACGGTTGAGATCAAGCGCTTCGCCGGGCCCGGCCACGCCTTCCCACCAGCCGGGGGCGGTTTCGGTCGTGTCCTCCTTGGCGAACAGCACGCGCCCCGCCGATATGCCACCGGCGGCCACGATGACAGGTGCGTCCTTCGGACCATAGAGGCGCGCCACCACGTCCGTCTGTTCGAGCGTCTGGCCGCTTTGCAGGCGGAAATCGGCCGGAATGGGGGCGGTGATGTCAGTGCCGATCAGGTCGGGCGCAGTAGGGGTAATGGCGTTCATATCGGGTCACGAGATTTAAGGTTATCATCGTGACCAGTCGAGAGAGCGCCTGCCGCCGGGAGTCGAGGCCCCGTGCGTTCGCGTCTCTCATCTGTCGCGGAAAATTGACCGCGTAGGAGTTGGCACCATACTGCATGTAACAGCGGTTGCCCCAGCGTCGTCGGGCCTATCCCTCGGCTGGTCTCGATGAGTATTCTGCTTATGTGCGCATTTTTGTATTTTCGTCAAGGGCGATCAGGCTTGGTGTTCAGTTTGGGCCGCCGCATCCGCACGCCTTGGGCGCGTCCTCATAGCTGTCGCGCAGGCGCAGCCAGTCCATCATACCGCCCTCTTCATTGCGGCCCTTGGGGCTGATGTCGAGCAGGCCGAACAGACCGCCCGCCAGTTCGGTGCCGCGCGCAAAGCACGAATAAGTGTGGTAAATCTGTCCGTCCTCGTCCTTGTAAAAGGCGCTTAAACCGGGCAGGTCTTCCATCATGAACGGTTCGTCGCGGTAATTATAGGTGATGGGCTGACCTTCGCGGAACGAGACGTTGAAATCGTAGTTGAAGTCGCTGTCTCCGCTGGATACCCAGTCGAAATCCCAGCCCATGCGCTTTTTGAAGGCCGAGATTTTTGCCAGAGGCGCGCGCGATACGGCGGCGAACTTAACGTCGTGATGCTCCAGATGGGTGAAGATGCCGTTGATATGGTCGGCGCCCAGCGAACAGCCCGTGCAGCCGTCCTCCCAATCTGGCGAAAACATGAAGTGCTGGATCAGCAACTGGCTGCGCCCGGCGAAGAGGTCGGCCAGGGTTTTCGGTCCGCCCGGCGTATCGAAAATATAAAGTTTGTCGAGCTTCACCCACGGCAGTTTCAGCCGTCTGGCGCGCAAAGAATCAAGCTGGCGCGTCAGGGCTTTTTCCTCGGCCAGCAGCGCCTTACGCGCCTCCAGCCAGTCTTCATGCGATACAACCGGATTCATGGTCTTAAACTCTCCAGCCAGGTGCGAAGCTGGCGGATGCCCGAAGCCAGAAGATCGGGGCTCTGGGCGTTCTTGGCCAGCGAAATATAGCCTTCATAGGTGGCGATGAAAAAGGTGGCGGTGTCGTGCGCATCAATGTCGCGGCGCACCTTGCCATTGATCTGGCCCAGATGCAGGGCGTCGGCCACCCCGCCGATCCAGCCAGCAAAGATCTGGGCCAGCCTCAGACGAAAGCCTTCGTCGAGCGGCGACATTTCCTGCGCCAGATTGTTGAGCGGGCAGCCCCCGGATACGGCCTCGGCGTCGAGGCGCGTCTCACCGATAATGCCGATCAGGGCGTCGATCGGATCGTCGATGTCGTCGAGCGGGGCCAGCCATTTCTCGGTGGTGATGCCGGAAATGGCCTGTTCGATGACCGCGTGGCCCAGCCCTTCCTTGCTGCCGAAATGATGGTAGAGCGCGCCCCTGGTGACGCCCGCGCGGTGCAGGATGCCGTTGAGGTCGCTGCCCTGAAACCCATTGTGATAGATTTCGGCAAAGGCCGCCGCCACCAGATGATCGCGGGTTTGGGTGGGCTTGCGACGGGGGGCTTGAGCTTCCATACCGATTGGTATGTATCATCGTTATGGGCGTGTCAAGCCAGGAAAAATCACGATAGAACGGGTTCCCGCTGACAGGAATTGGCACTAAGATGCGGGGCGATTTGCCTGTGAGAGGGACATTTTATGACGCGCGCCACACGCCTGCTCGATCTGTTGCAACTGTTGCGCCGCCACCGCTATCCGGTATCGGGGGCCGAGCTGGCGCGCGAACTGGACATATCGCTGCGCACCCTTTACCGCGACATCGCCGCGCTTCAGGCGCAGGGCGCGCACATCGAAGGCGAACCGGGCGTCGGCTACGTGCTGCGGCCCGGCTATATGTTGCCGCCGCTCATGCTGTCGCCGGAGGAACTGGAGGCGCTGGTTCTGGGCACAAGCTGGGTGGCTGATCGTGGCGATGCGCGCCTCGGCGAAGCGGCGCAGAACGCGCTCACCAAGATTGTCGCTGTTTTGCCGAAAGACATGGCTAATGCGCTCGATTCCACCGGCCTGATGGTGGTGCCGAGCTGGTCGCGCCCGGCCACCCAGGTCGATCTCGGCGACATCCGCGCCTCGATCCGCGCCGAATGCCGTGTATTGCTGCGCTATGTCGATCTCAAGGAGCAAGCCAGCCAGCGCGTCGTCTGGCCGATTGCGCTTGGCTTTTTCGAGCATGTGCGCATTGTGGTGGTGTGGTGCGAACTGCGTCAGGCTTTCCGTCACCTGCGCGCCGACCGCATCATGGCGTGGGAGCCGCTGGCGGAACGCTATCCGAAGCGCCGCTTCGCCCTGATGAAGGCCTGGAAGAGCGAGCGCGAAGCCGAACAGGCGCATTGCGAGGCGGGCATGACGAAAACCGCGCTGAAAGCCGTCAGTGTGGCGTAACTCTGCCTGATGACCTTGACAGCGCAAATGAGTCGCGGCTCCTTACCGGGCTTTCGCACGGCGCAGGGAGACAGGGATGACGGGTATTAAGCTGGATGACGGCTGGAAAGCCCTGCTTGAGGGCGAGTTTTCCAAACCCTATATGGTTCAGCTCAAGGCCTTTCTTCAGGCCGAACAGGCGGCGGGCAAGCGGATCTTCCCGCGCGGTGCCGATTATTTCCGCGCGCTTGATCTGACCCCGCCCGACAAGGTGCGCGTGGTGATTTTAGGTCAGGATCCCTATCATGGCGAAGGGCAGGCGCACGGCCTGTCCTTTTCCGTCAGGCCCGGCGTGCGCATCCCGCCGTCGCTTGTCAATATCTACAAGGAATTGCACAGCGATCTCGGCATCGAGCGTCCGGCGCACGGCTTTCTGGAATCGTGGGCGCAGCAGGGGGTTTTACTGCTCAATGCCGTATTGAGTGTCGAGATGGGCATGGCCGCCTCGCATCAGGGCCGGGGATGGGAACTGTTCACCGATGCGGTGATCCGCGCCGTCAATGACCTGCCGCAGCCGGTGGTTTTTATTCTGTGGGGCGCCTATGCCCAGAAAAAGGCCGGTTTTGTTGATACCTCACGTCATCTTGTCATCAAAAGCCCGCACCCTTCGCCCCTGTCGGCGCATAACGGCTTTTTCGGCAGTCGGCCCTTTTCGCGCGCCAATGCGTTTCTGGCGTCGAAGGGTCTGCCCGAAATCGACTGGCAGGTGCCCGAAACGGTAAAAGCGGATTGAGCCGGGCTTTCCGAATTTCGCCTTTATAATCGGCCCGCTATGCTTGGCTGAATGGTATGGAGACGTTTATGAAATCCGATTTGAAACTGATATGTGCTTCCTTGCTGGTTTTGAGCGTGGTGGCATGCAGCCCCTCCAATCCCTCCAGTCAGGCTTCGGCGTCTGCGGATGTCAGCGTGGCGCAGAGCGCCGCCGATAACGTCAATCCCGACAATGCGCCCGTGCCCGAACCGGAAGCCCCGGCCAGTGATACAACCGTCAGCAACACGGTCGAATCCTCCGCCGCCGCCAGTTCGGTGACGGTGGTCATTGCCCGGTCCACCGATACCTATGATCCCGCCGTCATCACCGAAATGGGCCGCAGGCCCGGCTATTGGGAAGTGCGCCATAACGATCCCTTCACCCATAAGCAGGTCATCGACAAGGTGTGCATCGACAAGGCGACCGGGGATCGCATGGTGCGCGATGGTGGTCATGTGACGGCCCCCGCCGACCGCCGCGGCATCAAGAGCGCGGCCAACTGGCTGGGCAATTGCCCGACCGATACGCGCGCCGGCGACGTGGTGCGGCACGATGGTAAGAGGGTCAATGCCTGGAATGATAACAGGCCGGAAAACCGTAACAATCCAGGCCGCGACAATCAAAATCATACCGCGCCAACGCCGCCTGTTCCCGGTCATGATCAGACTGGTCATGATCAGGCTGGTCATGATCAGAATATCAACGGCCATGACAGGGCTTCGGCCAGCGATCACGGTCACGATCAGACGCCGACCCCTTCGCATAATCCGCACAATACGCCAGCCGAGGGCCATGACAGCCATTCGTCCGTCAGTTCGTGGTCGCACGACCGCAAACCACGCGACCATCAGGGCTAGGCTGGATGGCGTTGCGCGCATACCATGCCCTGTGGCTTGGCCTGCTGATGCTGGCCGCCTGTCAGCAGAAGGCGGAACCTGTGGTGCCTCAGGCGGCGTCGGACGCGGCATCGTCGTCGTCTGCCTCTCAGGCCAGCCCGCAGGCGTCTGAGGCGGTGTCATCTTCATCTGTATCCGAGACTTCGGCCATTGGCCCGCTGGGGCAAAAGCCGGGGCTTTGGAAGCTGACCCAAACCCTGCCGCAGACGGAATCGACCTGGATTTCCAGCATCTGCATCAGTGCCGAACAGGGCGAAAGACTGGCCATGATCGGTCAGGATCTGCTCGGCAAGCCGGAAATGTCGCGCTTGAGCTGCACGCGGCGCGGTGTTGTGGGCGGGCAGGGCAAGGCGGATGTCGATACGGTGTGCGAGGTCAATGACACCACCCTGACCAGCCATATCCACGCCGACATCATCGGCCATAAGGTTTTTCACCAGACGGTCGAGACGCGCTATAGCCCCGCCTTTGCCGGTCATGGCGATCAGGTGACCGTGACCGATGCCGCCTGGCAGGGGCCCTGTCCTGCGGGCATGAAACCGGGCGACTATATCGACCACGACGGCGTACATTCAAAGGTAGCGGACGTGCTGGCCAAATTCCGTTAAAAAGCGGCACGGCCACCCCAAAGCGGTTTTCGGCCGGAACATAATCGTGTAGGTAGTGATCGGCCCTTTGCTGGAGACGCCGCCATGACATATCCGGTTCCGTATATCCGTAACATTATGGCCTTCCTGTCGTGAAGCTTTTGCCCATCCTGTTGGCCTTCCTGTTGTGGTGCCTGCCTGTCTGGCCGGTGGCGGCGCAGGTGGCCATGCCCCTGCATACCGGTTTGATCGAAGGGCGGGCGGCTATTCTCGATGCGCATGGTGCGCGCGTCAGGCTGAAGGCCGTCAACTGGTACGGCGCGGAATCAGCGGCGCTGGTCGTGGGCGGGCTGGATCGTCAGCCGCTGGCTGCGATTGCCAAACTGATCAAAAGCCGTGGTTTCAATGCCGTGCGCCTGCCGTGGTGCAATGAGATGGTCGAGCGCAATCCCGTGGTGAGTGATGCGCGGGTGGCCGCTAATCCGCACCTGAAGGGCCAGCATGTGCTGGCGGTCTATGATGCCGTGGTGAAGGCCCTGACCGCTCAGGGGCTGATGGTGGTGCTCGATAATCACCGCAGCCGGGGCGACTGGTGCTGCGATGCGGCGCATGGCGACGGCCTGTGGTACACGTCGCTCTATCCCGAGCAGGCGTGGCTGGCCGATTGGCAGAGCATGGCGGGGCGTTACCGCGCCAATCCGCTGGTTATCGCCGCCGAACTGCGCAACGAAATCCGTTCCGACGCCACATTGGGCA
>NZ_JASERT010000001.1:300000-452500 GCF_030027245.1 Asticcacaulis sp. EMRT-3 | reverse complement strand
CGTACCGCCAGAACACCGCCGCCTGCGTTTCTCTTTCCAGTATCTACAATGTCAAAGACCTCACTGGCGGCCGAGCCGGCCAGTGCGATAACTTACCCTGTTATCGGAGGAGGCGGCTATTTATCGGAGCCACCAAACCATGTCAACTGATTTTCTTCGTTTTCCACAGCCCCGTTTGGGAGGCTAAAAACCGGAGACAACAGAACCCTGCTGGATTATCTTTGCGGGACAATCCTTCAAGTTTCTGTCAGAATCAGAAGGTTGCGTGTTATAGCTCTATTCCGTATCGGCATCAAGCGTTAATTGAATTTTTACAAACCCAATAAACCGGCCAACCGGCCGATCCGCCTTCGTCGCGATCCGCAAAGGAACTCAACAGCGAGGAGCGGCTTTTATGACCTGCCGAATAAGTTCGCAAGTGCAAAATGGCGTGCCATGCGATTTATCCCCAGCTTCACGGTTTTACCGGCTTAGCCGGCAATATATTCCTTGAGCGTACGCGCCTCGTGTTCACTGGCGGCGATGCGCGCCTTGACCAGATCGCCGATCGACACAATGCCGATCAGCCGGGCACCTTCCATCACCGGCAGGTGACGAATGCGGCGGTCGGTCATCCGATCAAGCAGCGCCTCGACCGTTTCGTGCATACTGGCCGAAATCACATCGCGCGTCATGATCTGGTTGACGGGACGAACCAGCGCTTCGGCGCCGGTCGTGGCGATAGCGCGGATGATGTCGCGCTCAGAGATGATGCCGACCACGCGCCCTACCCTGTCGGTCACCACAAAGGCGCCGACCTTGCGCGTATAAAGAAGGGCCGCCACAGACGACAGCGTATCATCGGGGGTTACGGTGAAGACCTGACGGCCTTTGGACGTGAGCAATTGGCTTACCAGCATGGTGTCCCTCCCTTGGGATCGTTATGGCAATTATATAGCTTGTAAACGCCGGATAACGATGTTCGCGCCGCAGCCATAAAAAAGCAATAAGTCTGAGGGTCACGCCTGCTGGCTGGGCGTCAACTTGTCGTGAAGAAACGCCGCCCGAACAGCCGGAGCCACGGCCCGATAGCCAGCAGGCCGAACAGGTAACCGATAATATGCGCCTGCCAGGCAATGCCCTGCCCGGCTTCGACGCCCATCACCATCGGCACGAAGGCCGCCACGCTGTTAATGCCGCACCAGAAGACGGTCATGCCGATGACGCGCGGATGGCGCAGCGGCTCAATGGCTCCGGGAAGGCCGGGAAGGATGCGGATACGGATGGCCGCCCCGATCAGGCCGGAAATCGCACCCGAAGCGCCGAGAATCGGCACGGCGGATGTATAGTTGAGCATGGCATCGCCCAGCCCCGCCAATATGCCGCACAACAGGAAAAAGGCGATGAACGACAGGGCCCCGCCAAAACCGCGTCCGCAGGCCCGGATCACCGGCGCGGAAAAGGCCAGACAGAAGGCCGCATTGGCCAGGACGTGCAGCCAGCTTCCGTGCAGAAAGATGTGGGTCAGCAGCAGATCCACCTGCCCGTGACGCAAAAGCACGGGCGTCAGGGCGAAGCTCTCGATCAATTGTTCTTGCACATAGGGATCAGCCGAGGCCTGCAAGGCGTAGATGGCGATCAGCACCAGCGGAATCAGCAGCACCATCAGCGGCGCGTTGAACATGGGCTCGCGCACAGGCGGTTCACGCAGGGGCGGCTCCCAAAGGGGCGGCTCGCCGTGCGGCGGTTCGTCCTGCGGCGGCCCTTTTTTCATCGCGTCCGTCGCCAATTGGGTAAAATCCGTTGTCATATTTTGAGACTCGATACCGCTGCATCCGGCACATATATGAACCGTGACTGGTTAATCACGTTGTATATGACAACAAAGAAATCAAAAAATTGAATTTCATGCGCAATTTTAGTGAAAAATATACGCAATGTTTAAGGTTGTGACCGAGATTGGCCTCTAACTTGCTGGGCACAGCCGCGTATGCGGCCGTCTGATCCCAAGCTCTGGAGCGCCCAATGTCGTTAACGAAGTCCCTGAGTTTACTGAGCCTGCTGCCTCTATGCGCCTTCGCTGGCGCTGCCAGCGCGCAGAGCCTGAGCACCAGTAATACGGTCGCCTCGTTCGAAACCGGCTACGGCCTGGCGCGCAATGAAATGCAGACGGCGATCAATCCTTCGATGCGCGACGCCAACGGCAATCTCGTCATGCAGGACGGCATGATCATGACCGGCACCGACAACAGCGTTTACGCCTTTTCCCAAACCCTGGGCGCGGGCGACACCTATTCCGGCGCGGGGGCTTTGGGCGGGGCCACCGCCATCGGCAATAATCTCCAGGTCGTCGTCAACGGCAGCTACAACACGGTCGTCGTCAATTCCACCCAGACCAATAACGGCCATGTCAGCGCCACAGCCAACGGCACCACCGTCACAGCGGCAACGGGCACGACCTCTGGCACCACCTCTGGCACCACCTCCAACGACTCTTCTCTTAACGGACAGGTAAACCTCAATGGCTTCTGATATCCCCAGCAAGAAGGTGAAGGCTTCCTCTTCGCTCAGGAAGGCTTCGCCGAAAGCGCTTATCGGCCTGATCAGCGCCGCTGCCCTCAGCATGGCGTTGTCCGGCTGCATGACCCCTTCGGTCCATGCTGACGGCAATTACAAGACGCCGATCGGCCGTTCGCCGGTTACCGCCAATCCGACGGCCTATTCCGATGCTCTGGTCTGCCTGGGGGCCTATGCCCGCGAGCATCACCTGGCTTCGCCGCGCCTCGCCGTGGGCCGCATCTCCGACTATACCGGCAAGGTATCGCTCGAAGGCGGGCGTGAAATCACACAGGGCGCCTCGCTGATGGCGATGACGGCCCTGGCCAAGGCCGGTGCCCGCCAGGTCGAACGCTTCGATACCAGCGTCGGCGAACTGGAACTGAAATACGCCAATAACAAGCTGATCACCGATGATGCGGTGGCCAATCCCAACCATCCGGCTGATTATCGCAAGATCATGGCCGGTCAGGTGGCCGGTTCCGACTTCTTCATCGTCGGCGGCATTACCGAACTGAACTACAATATCCAGTCGTCGGGGCTCGATGCCTATGCGGGCGACACCAAGAATACCGGCATCAAGGGCCTCTATTCGGGCCGCACCTATGTGATGAATGTCGCGCTTGACCTGCGGCTTGTCGATACGCGCACGCTCGAAGTGGTCGATGTCATCTCCTATCAGAAGCAGATCGTCGGCCGCGAGATTCAGGCGGGCGTGTTTGACATTCTCAACGGCAATATCTTCGACATCGATGGTGGCCAGGGCGCGCTTGAACCCATGCAACTGGCGGTGCGCGCCATGATCGAACGCGCCACGCTCGAATTCATGGCCAATCTCTATGGCGTGTCGGGCCCCGACATCTGCCTCGACCCGAAAAACGACTTCCTCGAAAACGCCACAATGGGCCCAACCGGCGGCCTGACCCCGGCCTATAATAATCTGGAGACGAACAATGCCAGCACACGCGCCGATCCGACCCGCTGGGAAAATGTGGCTGCCGACCGCCGCGCCGAATCGCCTCCGCCTGCCGATGACCGCGACCGCCGCGATCATGGTCATGACGGCGGCGATGCTGCTGTCAACGACTCCCGCTACTAGCCAGACGGTCAGCGGCAGCGACGTTGCCAACACGCAGGATCAGCAGGGCGATGTGCTTTCGACCCAGACGCTGAACGTGGTCGAAAATGACGGCCTGACCCAGGCCACGGGGCAAGCCATGGGCAACAGCCTGCAAGGCGGTAACAAATCGGTCGATGCCACGCTGAACTCTTCGCAGAATGTGGCGGGCACGATCCGCGCCGCCGCCGCCATCAATGGCGTCAATACCGGCGCGGAAGATACTTCGCTCGGCACACCCGTCTATGGCAATACGCAGGCCGTTGGCAATTATCTTGGCTCAACGGCCAACGGTGCCAATCTGACCGCCACGGCCAGCCAGACGGCCAGCGGCCCGGTGCAGGCGCGCACCGATGTCTATGCCCCCAATAATGCCATCTATGTCAGCGGTGAAGGCGACGCCACCACCGAGGTCAACCATGCCGCCTTCGAGGTGGAGGACGGCAAGCTGACCTCGACCATGACCCAGGCCTCGACCAGCGATTCGCAGGCCAATGTCGATGCCACAGTCCATTATTCGCCCTCACCCAACGCCTATAATGCCAGCGCCACCAATAATTATTACGGCGCCTATAGCGGTGATCGCGGCACGCAGGAGCATAATGTCACCCAGACGCAAAGCGGCAGCACGATTGCGCGCGCCGAACTTTACGGCGGTAATGTCTGGGATGCCTCCACCACAGCCACCACGGTCGCCAATAATATCGACCTGCAAAATCAGGGCGGATCGCTGATCGTCACCACCCAGCAAACACAAAGCGGCCCGGTGCAGGCGCAGGCTGTGACCCAGGCCGACCAGTATGGCGCAGCCTATGCCACGGCCTCGGGCATCGGCAACCAGATGCTGGCCGGCAATAATGACACCTATGTCCGTGTTGACAGCAGCCAGTTATCGACGGGCGGCGTCGATGTCACCGCCGCATTTAACGGCAATGACGGCTATGACGGCTATGTCAGCGCCGACGCCATCGGCAATCAGTCGCTGGCCTATGCCTGTTCGGAATGCAAGGCCGATTACGGCGTCGATTCCACGCAAACCAATAATTCCGACGTCAACGCCACGGCCACGGCCAGCGTGGTGCAGGGCCGATCGATCGTCTCGACCGCTCACGCCACCGGCAACAGCGCCACCTACTATGTGTCGGGCAGCCACTAGATTGCGGTAAGTCAGAGTTATCGCAACCTGGCCCTATCTCTTCGTCATCTTCACGCGCACAAATACCCCTCCGTCATCTTCGCCGACACCTCCCCATTTTCATGGGGAGGAGGGATGTGCCGCCTGCTCCCTCCTCCCTGTGCCAAAGGCATGGGGAGGTGTCGGCGCAGCCGACGGAGGGGTGGCTTACTTTCGCTTTTTTTGACTTTATTCCGGCACAAACATGCGCCACTGTCCCGGCAAGATACAACCGGAGCGCCCCATGTTGCTGAAAAAATCCCTGCTGTCTGCCTTCCTCGCCGCGGCCCTGACCTCCACCGCGCTCACCCCCGTCGCCAGCTTCGCCCAGGCGCAACCGGCAGCCACAGCGACAGCCGCCTTCACCCCGCAGGTGCGCGACCTGTCCAAGGGGCTGGATTTTCCGCAGAATCACTCCGACATCAAGGCCGATCCGAATGTACGATTCGGCAAACTGCCCAATGGCCTGACCTATATCATCATGAAGAACGATACGCCGCCGGGCAATGCCTCGATACGGCTGCGCATCAATGGCGGCTCGATGATGGAGCACGACGACCAGCAGGGTCTGGCCCACTTCCTCGAACACATGGCCTTCAACGGCTCGAAGAATGTGGCCGAGGGCGATATGGTGAAAATTCTCGAACGCCACGGCCTGGCCTTCGGGGCCGACACCAATGCCCATACCGGTTTCGATGAAACCGTTTATGAACTCGACCTGCCGACGGTCAAGCCCGACGACATCGATACCGGCCTGTTCCTGATGCGCGAAACAGCCGGCAACCTCACCCTCGACGATGGAGCCATCGACCGCGAACGCAATGTGATCTTAGGCGAAGAACGCGCGCGCGACACACCCAGCCTGCACGCCTACGAGCACTGGGCCGACGACGCCCTGCCCGGCCAGAAATATGCCGAGCGTATGCCCATCGGCAAGGTGGACATTATCCAGACCGCCAAACATCCCCGTTTTGAGGATTTCTACAGAAATTTCTATCGCCCCAAACTGGCCACGCTGATCGTGGTCGGCGATATCGATCCCAACACCATCGAAGCCGACATCAAGGCGAAATTCTCCGACTGGAAGGGCCCAGACGCGCCCATCCGCATGACCGATTTCGGCACCTATAAAAATAAGGGTGTCACCGCCGACACCTATGTCGAAAAAGGCCTGCGCGACACGATCAGCCTGACCTGGACATGGCCGTTCGATGATCATTATCAGGATGTCGCCAAGGAAACGAAAGACTTCATCAACGGTCTGCGCCTGCAAATCCTCAATGAGCGCTTAGAACGTCAGGCCAAGCTGGCCGATACCCCCTTCATTGCCGCGCAAGTGGGACATGACGACATTGGCGAAACCGCCACCCTGACCCAGCTCACCATCATCCCCAAGCCCGGCCACGACAAGGAGGCCTTGACGGCGGCCACCACGATGGTGCGCCAGTTCGCCCAGTTCGGCGTCACTCAGGATGAACTGGATCGGGCACTGGCCGATCAGGAGGCCGGTTTCAAGGCCGCCCTGCAAGGGGCCAAAACGCGCGACAGCCGCAATCTGGCCGATCAGCTCGCCGACAGCATGGCCGATGGTGAGGTCTTCACCTCGCCGCAGCAGGACTATGATTATTTCGAAGCGCTCAAGCCCAGACTCACCCTGAGCGCGGTCAATGCCGGCACGAAAGACCTGTTCGACGGCGACGGCCCCTTCCTGTGGCATGAGGGCGAAGATCTGGATGGCCTCGACAAGCAGGCCCTGCTCGACACCTGGCAGGCCGTGCAGGCAGCGCCCTTAAGCGCGCCGCAAATCCACGTCGCCAAACCGTGGCCCTATACCGATTTCGGCCAGCCCGCCGCCATCGTCAAGCGCGAAGAGATCAAGGATCTCGGCCTGACCCAGCTCACCTACGCCAATGGCCTGAAGGCGACGATCAAGACCACCGATTTCAAGCAGGATGAGATCGGCGTTACCGTGCGCTTTGCCGGTGGCCTGGCGTCGCTGTCGCCCGCCGCCCATCCGCCGGTCTTCGCCGCCAATGTCGATGATATTCAGGAAGGCGGCCTCGGCAAGCTGACCGCCTCGCAGATCAAGGACACGCTGAGCGGCAAGATCTATGGCGTGCAGTTCGGCTTCGGCGCGGACGCCGCCACCCTGTCGGGCGCCACCACCAAATCCGATTTCGCCACCCAGATGCAGGTTCTGATGGCCTTCACCACCGATGCGGCCTTCCGCGCCGACGCCTTCCAGCGCCTGAAGGGCTTCATCCCCGACTATTACAAGTCGCTGCAATCGACGCCGGGCGGCGTGTTCCAGATGAAGGTGCCGGGCATCCTGCACAGCGGCGATCCGCGCTTCACCATGCCCGATGAGTCAAGCTTCCTCGCCACCAGCAATGATCAGGTCAAGGCGCTGGTCGAGCATCAGCTCCAGACCGCGCCCGTCGAAATCACCATTGTCGGCGATGTCAGCGAAGCGGAAGCCGAAAGCGAAATCGCCAAAACCTTCGCCGCCCTGTCCGCCCGCCCGGCCCAGCCGGTCATCGCCCCGGACGGGCTGAAGGTTCGCTTCCCCGACACGGATTTACGCCGCACCTTCGAGCATCATGGCCGCGCCGATCAGGACTTAAGCTTCATCGCCTGGCCGGGGGCGGATTTCGCCTCCAACACCCGCCGCGCCCGCGGCCTGACCATGCTGTCCGAGGTGCTCAATCTGCGCCTGATCGACATTGTCCGCGAAAAGGAGCAACTGGCCTACAGCCCCTATGCCGGCAATATCAATTCCCAGACCTTCCCCGGCTATGGCTATCTCAGCGTCACCGCTGAGGTGAAACCGCAAAACGACCAGAAATTCTATGACGCCGTGGCCGCCATCGTCGCCGACCTGAAGGCGCACCCGATTACGCCTGACGAATTGCTGCGCGCCCAGAAACCGGTGCTCGACAAGATGGACACCGAGCTGAAAACCAACAGCTATTGGGAAACCGTCCTGCCCGGCACGGCCAGCGACCCGAAAAAGCTCGACTATATCCGTGATCGCCGCGCCCAGTATCAGGCCGTCACCGCCGCCGACATCCAGAAGCTGGCCCAAACCTATCTGAATATGGACAAGGCCCTGCGCCTGCAAATCAAACCGGCGGCTGATGCGCAGGCCACCGATCCAGCCCCGTCTGCATCCCCGACTTCATAGGCATCCACCGGGGGCTCATTCATCCTCCCCTGTTTACGGGGGAGGATGAATTGCCTAAATCCCCAGCTTGCGTTTAAGCAGCTCATTGACCGCCGCCGGATTGGCCTTGCCGCCGGTGGCCTTCATCACCTGACCGACGAACCAGCCCAGCGCCTGCGGCTTGGCGGCCACTTCGGCAGCCTTGTCCGGGTTGGCGGCGATGATCGCATCGACCGCCGCTTCGATAGCGTCCGTATCGGTCACCTGTTTGAGGCCGTGCTGTTCCACGATCTGGGCGGGCGTCAGCGTGCCCTTCGCCGCCCACATATGCTCGAAAACCTCCTTGGCGATCTTCGATGAGATCACGTCCGTTTCGATCAGCTCCACCAGACCGGCGATCTGGGCGGGCGGCAGCGGCGATTGCGTAATCTCCTGCCCGGCCTCGGCCAGACGCGCCAGCAGCGCATTGGTCACCCAGTTGGCCACCAGCTTGGCGTCACGCCCTTTCGCGGCGGCCTCGAAATAGTCGGCGCGCGCCTGTTCGGAAATCAGCACCCCGGCATCATAGGCCGATAAGCCATACTGGCTGATAAAGCGCGCCTTCTTGTCGTCGGGCAGCTCCACCAAATGGCGGCGGATGTCTTCGATCCACGCCTCTTCCAGCTCCACCGGCAGCAGGTCGGGATCGGGGAAGTAGCGATAATCGTGCGCCTCTTCCTTGCTGCGCATCGAGCGCGTTTCCACCTTCACCGCATCGAACAACCGCGTTTCCTGATCGATCGTGCCGCCGTCTTCGAGGATTTCGATCTGGCGGCGCGCTTCATATTCGATGGCCTGCTGCATGAAGCGGAACGAATTGACGTTCTTGATCTCGCAGCGCGTGCCGAAACCCTCGCCCGGACGCCGCACGCTGACATTACAGTCGGCGCGCATATTGCCCTTTTCCATGTCGCCGTCGCAGGTGCCGAGATAGACCAGAATGGTGCGCAGCTTCTTGAAATAGGCCACCGCCTCGTCGCTTGAGCGAATATCGGGCTTGGAGACGATTTCCATCAGGGCCGTACCGGCGCGATTGAGATCGACGTAAGTGGCATTGGGGTCGAGATCGTGGATCGACTTGCCGGCGTCCTGTTCCAGATGCAGCCGCTCGATGCGCACGGTGATGCTGGTGCCGTCATCCTTTTCGACCAGCACCTCACCCTCGCCGACAATCGGATGGAAGAGCTGCGAAATCTGATACCCCTGCGGCAGGTCGGGATAGAAGTAATTCTTGCGGTCAAAGCGCGAATAGCGGTTAATGGAGGCTTTCAGGCCCAGCCCCGTCCGCACCGCCTGCTCGATGCAGAAACGGTTCAGCACGGGCAACATGCCGGGCATGGCGGCATCAACCAGTGAGACTTGCTCATTCGGCCCCGCGCCAAAGCCCACCGCCGCGCCGGAAAACAGCTTGGTATGGCTGGCCACCTGGGCATGGACCTCAAGCCCGATCACCAGTTCCCACGGCCCGGTGCGGCCTTGAATCAGCTTGGCAGGATCGGCCACGCGGCCGCAATCGAGAGGAGAAGGTGTGTTTGTCATAGGGTGGATATAGCGGGAGGAGATTGTTATGAAAAGCGGAAAGGCGAAGTTACCACCTATACAAAGATCGCATTGACCTAGAATTCAAAACCCAATAAGAACAAATAAAGAACTTGTGGACTTTGAGCCAGAATCGGCCAACTCGTTTACGATTATAATCAGGACATCTCAGATGCCAGCATTTTACGAATTTTTCGCCGGGGGCGGCATGGCACGTGCCGGACTCGGCGATGGTTGGGACTGTTTATTCGCAAATGATTTCGATCATAAAAAAGGTATGACTTACCAGGCCAACTGGGGGACTGCGGGCGAATTAAAAATCGGCGACATTAAGAAAATTAACGTGGCTGATATCCCCAGTGTGGCCGAATTGGCATGGGGATCATTTCCTTGCCAAGACTTGTCGCTCGCGGGTGGCGGCGCTGGTTTGCAAGGAGAACGGTCCGGCACGTTCTATCCATTCTGGGATGTCATGCGGGCATTGATCAAGGATGGGCGCCCTCCCAAGATTATCGCACTAGAGAACGTCGTCGGTACTTTAACATCGCATCAGGGAAAAGATTTCCGCGCTATATGCCAAACTTTTTCTGATGCGGAATATAGCTACGGGGCTCTGATCATCAACGCATCTCTGTTCGTTCCTCAATCGCGTCCACGTCTTTTTGTAATCGGTGTGCATAAGGACGTACAAATTGACGAAGCATTGCTTGCACCCGGCCCCGTAGATCCATTCCATACGCGTGGATTATGCACGGCGATTAATTCAATCCCATATGAAACAAGAAAGCGAATGCTATGGTGGAATATTCCCACTCCCCAACATCGCGCTTCGACATTTGCCGATCTTGTTGAAGAAAATCCCATGAGTGTACCTTGGCATACTCAAGAGGAAACGCAGCGTGTTCTGGCTATGATGTCACCCATCAATACTGCCAAAGTCAATGCCGCAAAGAGAGCAGGTAGGCGAATGGTGGGCGGCATTTATAAACGTACCCGCAGTGAAAACGGTGTAAAAATTCAACGCGCAGAAGTACGCTTTGACGATATAGCGGGTTGTTTACGCACGCCCTCCGGCGGGTCAAGTCGACAAACAATTATCGTGGTTGACGGAGAAAATATCCGTACCCGTTTAATTTCGACACGAGAAACCGCGAGACTTATGGGACTTTCGGATGAGTATCGATTACCCAAAAATTACAACGAAGCCTACCACCTCACTGGTGATGGCGTTGCGGTGCCAGTTGTGCGTCACTTGGCCTTGCACATCTTCGAACCATTATTAGACGTAAATAATAAGGCGTCTAAGGAAGCGGCTTAAACCATTGACAGAACGCGATCCAGACTATGTCAACTTTCCCCCATTTGAGACTGAAGACTTGCGAGCGAACCTCGCAAAATACCTCGATACGCTTTTTGAAGACCCGTCAGGTAAATTGTTAAAAGTCGGGAATTACAAATGGGGCGTTTACGCTTTTTTTGATTATGACGGCGAGCCGATATACGTTGGTCAAACGAATGAAATGTTACGGACTCGCATCCGACGTCACCTGACTAATCAGCGTACTGACGCGGTTGCAATGTCAGTGCTTGATCCCTTTGAAGTTTTTGATATTGAGGTCTGGCCACTTCCTCAATTCCAATTGACTTCTGGCAAGGATATCGATGCACGACAGTACCTCGACGCACTAGAACGACAAATAACTCAAGAAGCTGTGGAAAAATCCAAATTTTCGGCGATTTTGAACGAAAAAGACCCGCCAATTGGTCCGCTTAAAGTGGAAATTCCCTCTTCATATCGAGCCCGTATTGTCTCAGATCGTGTAAATGAATTGCGATCACACCCTGATTTTCGGATCGCGCGCAGAGCGTTGATTATATCTCGATTGGCTCAAGTCATTTCTGAACGTAAGGTACAGGGTGGTCTGCGCCGTGTGTTACTGACACAAGCAATGCGGTTGCAATGGCTTGCACACAGGCGCTACGAAGCCTTGGGTGGCGACAAATCAGTGGAAACAGAAGACACTGACAGAGACTGAGGACATCAGCTTTCTGTTGCTTAAACTACGTGAGATTTCAGTGCGTGAGCTTAGGAAATACCCCCTCCGGCGGGACAAGCCCGCCCATAGCTTGCAAAAGCTATACTTTTTGCTGGCGCTAAACCCCGTACGCTTCGCTATAGCGGAGGAGGTATTACGGTGAGGAGGTATTACGAGGAGATATTAGGAGATATTAGGAGATATTACGGTGTATTACGGTGGGTGTATTACGGTGACACCATACGAAATGCAGAAATGCACCATATTGTTGACCGTACATCATCCGTACAGTAAACTCCTCCTAAAGGAGCCGAGCCATGCCCGATGATGCCCGCGCCAAGACCGCCCGTATTGACCTGCGCATGTCGCCCGCCGCCAAGAGCCTGCTCGAACAGGCGGCCCGCGCGCGCCACAAGACGGTCAGCGAATTTGTCCTCGACCAGAGCCTGAGCGCCGCCGAGGAAACCCTGGCCGACCGCCGCCTCTTCCTGCTCGACGACGCTCAGTGGGCCGAGTTCAACCGCCTGCTCGACGCCCCGCCGCAGGATAATCCGGGCCTGCGCCAACTGGCCGCCATCAAGCCGCGCTGGGCAGACTGACATGCACCGTCCCCGGCCGATCTCGCCGGATGATGCGCTGGAAGATTTCGATTGCGGCGCTGACGACCTGAATCACTGGCTCAAGGCGCGCGCTTACGGCAACGAACTGGCGGGCGCGTCACGCACCTTCGTCATCGAACAGGACGGCAGGGTGATCGGCTATTATGCCCTGACGGCAGGCTCCATTCTCCATGCCGACGCCGCCGGAAATATTCGCCGCAATATGCCTGATCCTGTCCCCGCCGCCATTCTGGCGCGTCTGGCCATAGACAAGGCCTTTCAGAATGACGGATTGGGGCGTGAAATGCTTCAGGACGCCGTGCGCCGTACAATCTCAGCCGCAGAAACCCTGGGGGTTCGCGCCATGATGGTTCACGCGCTTTCCGAACGCGCCCGCGGATTTTACGAAACCTGCGGGTTTAAACGCTCTCCCACCCATGACATGACGCTGATGGCAACGCTCTCCGATTTGCGAAAAGCATTTTCGTAATCTGCTCCCCTCCTTCCCCTTGGGAGAGGTAAAGGAAGGAGGACTCTATTCTTATACCTCCCCGGCTTTGCCGGGGAGGGGGACCGCACGAAGGCGCGCAGCGACTGAGATGTGGTGGTGGGGCTTCTTGTTTCCTTTACGCCGCCAGCCTATTGCCGATACCCCCCTCCTCCCCATGACAATGGGGGGGAGTCGAGCAAGCGAAGCGCGTCGAGACGGATAAGGGGGCATTCTACCGTCCGAAAGATACCCCACCACCGCTTCGCTGTCCCCCTCCCCATCTCAGATGGGGAGGAGAGATAGACGAAGTCATCCCCCCTCCGTCAGCGACACCAGCCCTTCGGGCTTCGCGCTGCCACCTCCCCCGCTTCGCAAGGGAGGAGAAGAGATTTATCCCCGCCATTTGAAACGCCCGCATCATAGACCGATGGACAGGACAGATGCGCTCGAAGACGACCTCTCGCCGCTGGAACAGCGCCGCGTCCGTCTGCGCGCCTTTGCCGACGAGATGATGGAGACGATCCGCGCCCTGCCCAAACCGCAAACCTGGCTGGAAGGCGAACGCGCCATGCGCTGCATCGCCAGCAGCGACCGGGTGGTGGTGCAGCGAACTGTCGCCCTGACCGCAAGACCCCCCACCACTCCACTTTTGCCGACAACCTCAGGTGGTAGCAACATCCCCCTACCCGGTCGCCTTCGCTTTGCTTGGCTCCCGCCCCCCCTTAAAAAGGGAAAGAGGAAGAAAAGCGACGCCATGTAAATCCCCCCCAAAAAAAACAAAGGCCCCTTCCGCGTTGCCGCGAAAGGGGCCAAAACCGTGGCCGCTCACAAAGCCTTACCGACCCTTGTAGCGGTAGGTCTTGCCCTTGGAGATGTAATAGGCGTCCACATTGGCCGGGCGATCCTCAAAGAACACGACGCGGTAACCGCGCGGCGCATTGCCGGGCTCATAATAACCGTTCTTGTACACGTAATAGACGCCCTTGGAGCAGCGGACCTTCTCGTGCGAATTCTTGCCGACCACATAGCCGGCCGCACCGCCCACTGCGCCGCCGATAATGGCCGATTTGGTCTTGTCGCCCTTCTTGCCGAGCAGGCCACCTGCCAATGCGCCCGCTGCCGCGCCGATGGCAGCGTTCTGACCGGCCAGGTCGGTCTTCTTGGCGTAGCAATAGCCGTCATAGCGGCTGGGCGCAGCCATAGCCGCCACGGGTGCCAGCGCCCCCAGGGTGAGCGCAGCGGCACCAGCGCCGAGTACGAGTGTGCGGAATGAGGTGTGAATCATGGCGGCCCTCCTAAGCCTGAAAATCCGCCCTGATTTTCACCGGAATTACGGTATAAAAATGACACGGATTACGCGATTTTCACCGAGGCTCCGCCCTGATCGGCGCTGCGATACATGGCCTGAATCACCCGGATGTCGCGCAGGCCCATCTCACCCGGCGTCAGGTGCGGTTTGTTGGCCCGCGCCGCGCCCGAAAATCCGTCCACCTGGGCAGCGAACTGGCTGATCGGATTACCGGCATTGAGCGGCTGGCCATTGGAGAGGGTGACGTTCTGGCGGTAATAGTCGGACGCCGGATCCATCGTAATCGCGCCCGTCACGCCGAAGATCTTCTGGCGCGTGCCGCCGGAATAGCAATAGGAGGAAGACCCCTGCGCACTGAGGCCCGAAGCAAAGCTCATCCGCCAGTCCACCCCGCCTTCCACCTCTTTGAAGCGCGGATCGTCTTTGGGGTAGGAATAGACCGCCGACACCGCAACCGGGTCTTCGCCCAGACACATCATGGCGGCGTTCATGGCGTAGATGCCGATGTCATACATCGAGCCGCCGCCCGCCAGCGCCTTTTGCAGACGCCATTTATGCGGTGGCCAGTCGGGATTGGCGTTGAAACCGGCGTCACCGGTAAAATAACGCAGCGCGCCCAGTTCGCCCGACAGACAGCGCTTGGCCACTTCGACATTATTGGGCTCAAAATGCACGCGGTAGGCCACACCCAGTTGCCGCCCCGCCGCCTTGGACGCCGCGATCATGGCCGCGCATTCCTCCGGCGTTGAGGCCATCGGCTTTTCGCACAGCACATGCTTACCGGCCTTCAGCGCCCGGATCGTATATTCGGCGTGCAGCCCCACCGGCAGGACAATATAGACGCAATCGATCTCCTTATCCGCAGCGATCTGATCGAAGTTATGATAGTCGTAAAAGCGGCTGACCCCATAACGCGCGCCCAGATCATGCGCCTTTTGCGGATTGCCCGACACAAAGGCGGTGATGCGCGAATCGTCGGAAGCCAGAAAACCGGGAATCACCTGGCCGATAGCGAAAGTGCCAAGGCCAACCACCGCCCAGCGCATCCGGCTGGAAGGCGCATCGGGCAGGTCGGGATTGCCGATCAGGGGCTGGCCCACGGCCTGAGGTGTGGCAGTTTGCGGCGCGGCGGTTTGGGCGGCGGCGGAAACGGCGCTGGCGGCGATAGGCAGGGCCCCGGCACCCAGTAACAGGCTGCGGCGATCGATCATGGTGTCCTCTCTGGTTTTTTATCGGCTTATGATTGCCGTGAGATTTGCGCCGATTGAAATCGGTTACAAGCCTGTTTATGCGGTCATATGCGCTTTTTATTCGCAGCCATACGCCTCCGTATGGCATTCGCCTTGGCCAAGCCGCACGCTGGCTTCATGAAAACCGCCGCCCTGCTCGATCTCGATCAAGATGACCCCGTCGTTCAGGCGCGCGCCTGCGGCCTGCGTTATGTCAGCGATACACGCCCCGGCTTTTCACGCAGGAAGTTCGGCAAGCATTTTGTTTTTTATGATCAAAAAGGCGAACGCATAACGGATAAGGCCGCGATTGCACGCATCCGCAAACTGGCCATTCCGCCCGCCTACCGCGATGTCTGGATCTGCCCGCAGGCCAATGGCCATATGCAGGCCACCGGTTTTGATGCGCGTGGCCGCAAGCAATACCGCTATCACCCTGACTGGCGCGCCTTGCGTGAATCGAATAAATTCAATCATATCTTGGCATTTGGTGAGCGCTTGCCCGCCATACGTGACGCCGTGGATCGCCATATGCGGCAGCGCGGTTTAAGCCGTGAAAAGGTGCTGGCCACGGTGGTGGCCTTGCTGGAGCGCACACTGATTCGCGTCGGTAATGATGAATATGCTCGCAAAAACAACAGTTTCGGCCTGACAACTCTGCTGCCGGAACATGTTGAGGTCAGCGGCCAGACCCTGCGCTTTCGCTTTACCGGCAAGTCGGGCAAAAGCTGGAACCTGAAGCTGAGCGACCGGCGCATTGCTCGCATCGTTCAGGCCTGTGCCGAGATCGACGGTCAGGAGCTGTTTAAATACAAGGATGAAGCGGGCGAAATCCGCGATGTCACGTCCGGCGATGTCAATGCCTACTTGCGCGAGATCACCGGCGAGGATTTCACAGCCAAGGATTTTCGCACCTGGACGGGCACGGTGCTGGCCGCCCTGGCGCTCAGGGATTTCGAGCGCTTCGATTCTGCGGCGCAAGGCCGTAAGAATGTGGTGCAGGCCATTGAAAAAGTAGCGAAAAAGCTCGGCAATACCCCGACGGTCTGCCGCAAATCCTATGTCCATCCGCAGGTGATCGAGGCCTATCTCGATGGCAGCCTATCGGATCAGCTATCCGGCCAGATTAGCGGTGAGATCGACGCGACATTGCAAGGCGAGGCCGGGCAATTAAGCCCCGAAGAACTGCTGGTGCTGGCCTTTTTGAAATCGCGGCTCAGCCCATCGTGAAAGCCTACTTGTTTTCCGGCACATGCGCCCAGAATTCGATTTCCACCGTGGCACCATAGGCCAGGCTGGTCACGCCGAAAGCGGTGCGCACCGGCAGACGGGCCGGATGGAAATAGGGTTTGTAGAGGCGGTTAAAATCCCCCCACTTGTCGATGTCGGTCATCATCACTGTGCATTTGAAGATATGCTCAAGGCCCAGCCCGTATTTCTTCAGGATTTCGGCCGTGTTCGACATGATGAATTTGACTTCATGATCGAAACCTTCGGCCAGCTTGCCCTGTTCATCAAGGCCGATCATGGCCGAGAGATACAGCACATTGCCGACCTGCACGGCCTCCGAAAAGGGCGAGCGCGGGTGCGGATGCAGGAAATAGGTGATGCCATCGGCCGGGATGGGATTGATGGCGGGGCGGTTTTCGACATTGCTCATAAGCCGCAATAGTAACGGGCTTTTCAGGCGGAGAAAAGCCGGAACCGCGCGCCTGCGCTGAGATTTTACGACTTCTTTTTACGCCCGGCCTTCTGGTCGCTTTTCTGATCGCCCCCCGCGCCCGGATCGCTGGCGAAAACAATGCCTAAGGCGGCATTGGCCTTGCGCGGATCACCGGCAATGGTGGCCAGGTTTTGCGAGGCGTCACTGACCGCATATCCCTTGGCGCGCAGGCGCACCGCCAGTTCGTCGGGCGTGGCGTGGGCCAGCGGGGCCAGATCGCTGAGCGGGGCGCGCGTCAGGCTGGCCATAACGGCGCGCGTGGCATTGGGTGGTTTCGGGCCGCCCCACGAGATGAAGCTGAGGCCGAGAATGAGTACGAACAGGCTGATCACGGCCAGCGGAAAAGGACGTTTGAAATAGACGACGAAAGGACGGATATTGAGCACCACATGCAGTATGGCCCCGGTTACGAAAGCCCATGACATCCATTCATGGGCCAGCCGGTTGACGCCGATATTTTTGTGAAAAAACATCAACAACCCGGTGGTCGCCATCAGGATGAAGGCACCGATGGTGAGCGGGGTCACCCATTTACGCAGAAAAGCCATGAAAACTCCGGCATGAAAGACAACTCTTGCCGCCTCATGCCAGACTTTATCGCACTTGTAAATGCGAATGCTTCTCAATAACGACTTTTATGTGCTCGTTTTGGCGACCAGCTTCTTCGCCCGATCTGCCGCCCAGCCATAGAGGCCGACCACGCCGATGACCGCCAATATGAGGGCTATCCACATCGACAACGCCCCCGATGGCGCAAATGCCGCGAATGGGCCTGCAAAAGGGGCCGGATTTTTGCTGACCACGATAATCGCCGCCAAAGCCACATTGAGCAGGCTTTCGCCGACGATGAAGCCCGACGCAATCAGCACGCCCAGCCTCTGGGCCGCCTCGCCCCAGTCATGACCGCCCACCGTGCGCCCCCTGACCAGCCGGTTGAACAGCCAGCCTCCGAAAGCGCCGATCACCACCGGCGCGGTAACGACGCTGGGCAGATAGATGGCCAGCCCGACGCCGAGCGGCGGCAGGCTGAAGCGGTCGCGGCTCAATTTACGCAACACCAGATCCATCACCACAAGCCCAAGCCCGATCAGCGCGCCGATGCCGATCAGGCCCCAGTCGAGCCCGCCGCTGATCACGCCTTTGGCCAGGGTGGTGATCAGGGTAGCCTGCGGCGCGGGCAAGGGCTGGTGGGTGATGCCGTGATAATGGGGATCACCGGCAAAGCCATAGGAATTATTGAGCAATTCCAGAACCGGCGGCACCACCAGCGACCCGGCCAGAGTGCCGATGATCAGCGCCACCTGCTGTTTCCACGGTGTCGCATCGACCAGTTGACCGGTCTTGAGGTCTTGCAGATTGTCATTGCCGATCACCGATACGGCCAGCACGACCGTCGTCACCAGCAGGGCGAAGGCGATCAGGGCCGTGGCCGTATCGGGGCCTGTCAGGTGAAAGCCGATCAGTCCGGCCAGAAAGGCCGCACCCAGAACCGTCAAAATCGCCACGCCCGACACCGGCGAATTGGACGAACCGATCAAACCGGCCATATAGCCGCATACCGCCGCCGCCAGCAGACCGGCGATCAGAATATAGAGGACACCGCCCACCACCAGCGGCAGGGCCATCGCACTGAGCGGCCCGCCCGACAGAAAACTGGCCAAAAGCCAACCCGCCGGCACCATGCTGATCAGCACCACCACACCCACCACCCAGACCGGCAGATCCTGTTCGATGCGCGGAATGACCGAGCCTTCCAGCCGGTTGTCACGGGTTTTCAGCGCCGACATCAGGCCCGACCAGACCGGCACGGCCAGCTTGCCCAGCGTCCAGATGGCCGCCGTGCCGATGGCCCCTGCGCCGATAAAGCGCACATCCGTACTCCAGATGGTTCCGGCATGATCGGCCAGAGACAGGGCAGGCATGGGATTGAGATGGGTCATGACCGGCACCAGAATGCCCCAGGCGATCACCAGTCCGGCCAGCATGGCGATGCCGACCGTAATCCCCATCAGGTGGCCTGCCCCGATCAGGGCCAGGGACGCAGAGCCGCCAATCCCGGTGGCACCCTTGGCACCCACTTTAAAATAGGCCGAGATTTCCCCCGCCAGCAGTTTCGCACCCGCCGCTGCGGCATACAGCGCCGAGGCCAGAGCGCCCCACACCACCGCCCACAGGCCCAGCCGGCCTTCTTCGCCGCCCTCACGCGACGCAGTGCCGACGCGCAAGACTTCGGCTGCCGCCACCCCTTCGGGATAGGGCAGGTCGGATTGCGTCACCAGAGCGCGACGCAACGGCATGGTGTACATCACGCCCAGCACGCCGCCGATGGCGCAGGCCGCAAAGGCGGTCACCAGATGGACGTGCTGCCACCAGCCGATGATCATCAGGCCGGGCAGCACGAAGATCACCGCCGCCAGCGCCCCCGCCGACGAGGCGATGGTCTGGACGATGTTGTTTTCCTGAATCGAGGCGTTGCGAAAGGCCTGCAACAGCGCCATCGAAATGACCGCCGCCGGAATGGAGGTGGCAAAGGTCAGCCCCACCTTGAGGCCGAGATAGACCTGCGCCGCCGTGAAAACGAGGGTGATCAGAATACCGATGACCACGCCGCGTATCGTAAATTCTTTGAGGTGGCGAACGGCCGTCATATGTTTCTCTGCTGCCTGAAGATTGACCGGAAAACAGGCCTGCGCCCGCTCCGTTTAGGTGCCGCTGGCCTGCGGCAGGTCGGGGTCGTCGCTGAGCAGTTCGTCACAGGTGACGCGGTATTTTTGCAAGTCGGCATGGCCATTTTCGAGCAGGCCCGGCAGGCGCGAATCGGCCTGGGCGATGTCGGCATCCGTATCGGCATCGTCAAGACCGGCGGCTTCCTTGTAGATTTCGCGCGCCTGATCGCGCTGTTTCTGCACCTGTACTGTGTGCGTACCCGCCAGTCCGCGCGTCAGAATCAGGTCATAGGTGGCCACGCAGCCGATGGCCGCCGTCATGACATCTTCATTGCTGGCACTGTCTTCCGGGCTGGCGCCCGTATCGGGGCTGCCATCATCCTGAGCCAAAGCCACAGGTGCCGCCAGCAGACAGGCCACAGCCGCCACGGCGGGAATAAGGCGCAATATACTCATGGTCATGGCGTTCGTTTCACACGACTCCCTTACGATGCGACATCAGGCGTAACCCGAAGTCGCCCATCCGGCAAGACGGCTGTTAACTTACCACCATTGCGCCGGACGCGCCGTAAAGCCCGCCGCGCGTTCGATGGCCTGACCGACCTTGAGAACCGTGCCTTCATCAAGTGCCTTGCCGATGACCTGAAGACCAAGCGGCAGGCCGTTTTTGTCCAGACCGGCGGGCACGCTCATGCCGGGCAGACCGGCCAGATTGGTGGTGACGGTAAACACGTCATTGAGGTACATCTGCACCGGATCGGCGGCCTTGGCCTGATCGCCGAGCGCAAAGGCCGCCGACGGCGTGGCCGGGGTCAGGATCACGTCGCATTTTTCATAGGCGGCGGTGAAATCCTCGGCGATGCGACGACGCACCTTGAGCGCCTTGACGTAATAGGCGTCGTAAAAGCCCGCCGACAGCACATAGGTGCCGATCATGATGCGGCGCTTGACCTCGCGGCCAAAACCTTCCGAGCGCGACAGCTCATACACATCGGTCAGGGATTGCGCCGCATCGGTGCGGTGGCCGAAACGCATACCGTCATAGCGCGCGAGATTGGACGAGGCCTCGGCGGGGGCGATAATATAGTAGCACGGCAGGGCGTATTTGGTGTGCGGCAGGGAAATGCGCACAATCTCAGCGCCTTCGTCCTTCAGCCAGTTGATCCCCTGCTCCCACAGGGCGTCGATTTCGGCCGGGATGCCATCGAGGCGGTATTCATCGGGGATACCAACGCGCAAGCCTTTCAGCGACTGGCCGAGAAAGGCCGAAAAATCGGGCACGGGCAGGTCAAGCGAGGTCGAATCCTTCGCATCATGCGAACACATGGATTGCAACAGAAGGGCGGCGTCTGCCACCGTCTTGGTGATCGGCCCCGCCTGATCAAGCGACGAGGCGAAGGCCACCATGCCATAGCGCGAGCAGCGGCCATAGGTCGGCTTGATGCCCACAGTGCCGGTAAAGGCGGCGGGCTGGCGGATCGAACCGCCGGTATCGGACGCCGTGGCGGCCAGACACAGATCGGCGGCCACCGCCGAGGCCGAACCGCCCGAAGAACCGCCGGGGGTCAGGGCCGCATCGGAGCCGGACGCCTTCCACGGATTGGTGACCGCGCCCCATTTCGAGGTTTCGTTCGACGAGCCCATAGCGAACTCGTCCATGTTGAGCTTGCCGAGCATGACCGCGCCATCGTCCCACAGATTCTGCGTCACGGTCGATTCGTAGGTCGGCACGAAGTTTTCCAGAATGCCCGAACAGGCCGTGGTGCGCACATCCTTCGTGCAGTACAGATCCTTGATGCCGAGCGGCGCGCCTTCCAGCCGTCCGCCCTCGCCTTTCGCCAGTCTGGCGTCCGACGCGGCAGCCTGCCCACGCGCCTTGTCAAACGTCGTTTCGACATAGGCATTGAGCGCCGGATTGGCAGCTTCAATCGCGCCGATAAAGGCTTCGGTCAGCTCGACCGAGGAAAATTGCCTGGCTTTCAGGCCATCGAGTGCGCCTTTAAGCGTCAGTTGCGTCAGCTTGCTCATGACTATTCCACCACCTTCGGCACGATGAAGAAGCCGTCCACGGTTTTCGGCGCATTGGCGACGATGTCGGCCACCTTGTCGCCATCGCTGACCACATCGTCGCGCATCGGGGTCGGCATGTGGATGGCGGTGGTCATGGGCTCAACACCCGCCACATCGACCTCATTCAACTGCTCGATCCAGCCCAGAATACTGTTCAGTTCACCGGCCAGCGCTTCAAGGCGCTCATCGCCTTCGCGCAGACGCGACAGACTGGCCACCTTCTTCACCGTTGCCACATCAATGGCCATGACAGGACTCCTTTAATTCAAGGCGTTTCTTCAGGGCGTTCCGGTTAAAGGCTGGTGACGGTTTTGGCAAGAGGCAAGCCTAACAAGAGTCGGTATCCACAATTACATATTTTACATATTATTTGTATAAATTGAAAATCAGGTGTATTTATAATTCGCCATCATCAATGCCTCGCCTTTTGGCGAAATACCGCTTTTTTGGAGCGATCTTCATGAGTATCCAATCCGAAACCATTCTGACTGTCCCTGCCGCCGAGGTGCAAAGAAAATTCGGCTATTATACTGACGAAGCCATGCTCCAGCCCGTGGGCATTCAGCGTCACGGCACGACGCGGCTGGTCATGATTTCAGCCTCTGAATACGAACGCCTCAAACGCCGCGACCGTCAAGCCATTCACGCAAAGGATCTTGACGATGCCTTCATCGAAGCCCTCAAGACCAGCGCCCCCTCGGAAAGCAGTCGGTCGCTCGATCACCTCATGGACGACTCCTCAGCCGGGTGATGTGTTAAACTACGCCTATCTGTGGGCACACGAAGCCGCGCTTGGTCAGGAAGACGGCGTCAAAGACCGGCCCGCCGTGGTCGTTCTGAGCGTGGAGAGCCAGAATGGCGAAACCGTCATATCGGTCTGCCCCGTCACCAGCCAAACGCCCGAAGACATGCGTACCGCAGTCCAGATGCCGCCGCAGGTCAAAAATCATCTCGGCCTGACCGATCGTCCGGCCAGCTATATCGTCACGACGGAAATCAACCGTTTTGTGTGGCCGGGGCCGGATATACGCCCCTTTGAGCGTAATGGACGCATGGATATTTTCCATGGCCAGATACCAGCAAAATTGTTCGACATCGTCAGAAACAGCCTGATCGACAATATCCGGGCGCATCGCCACGCCGCGACAAGCCGTTCAACTTAAAGAACCGCACAGATTGACTTGGCGGCATGACTGAGTCACTGGACGCGATATGGCCATACTCGACATTACCGACCTGAAAGCCGCCCTGCCGCCGCGCCGCGCCCTGCTGGGCCTCGATCTCGGCGAAAAAACCATCGGCGTGGCCGTGTCGGATATTTCGCTCACCCTCGCCTCGCCGCTCGAACTGATCCGCAAGAGCAAGTTCACCCTGGAGGCCGAGCGCCTGTTCAGGCTGATGGAGCAGCGCGAAGCCGCAGGGCTGGTGATCGGCCTGCCAATGAATATGGATGGCACAGAAGGCCCGCGCTGCCAGTCGGTTCGGGCTTTCGCGCGTAATCTATTGCGTTTGCGTGACCTGCCCATCGCCTTCTGGGACGAGCGCTGGTCATCGAGCGTGATGAACCGCTTCCTGATCGAAGAGGCCGACCTGACCCGCGCCAAGCGTGCCGAAGTGATCGACCGCAACGCCGCCGCCTATATTCTACAGGGCGCGCTCGACCGGATGCGGGATGCGGAATGAATATCTTGAGCGCCCTGAAACGTCCGACTGGACGTCGGCGACCCTTCGCCGCCCCCGCGGAGGCGTTCGCCCGGCGAACTGCCGTGAGCGAAAAAAACACCGCGCTCGACCGGATGCGGGATGCCGCCTATGAGTGAATTAAGTCAGCAAGAACCCCCACCACCATCCGCCTTCGCCTTACGGCTTGGCCGGATGGTCCCCCTCCCCATCATAGATGGGGAGGTACAGAAAAAACGACCCTATTATACCTCCCCATCTATGATGGGGAGGGGGACCGCGCCTCACTTGAGGCGTGGTGGTGGGGGTTCTTGCTTTTCTGCCTTGTCCGTCTTGCACAAGGACAGCTCCATATGCCCTTGATGACGATCCTTGCGGGCCTTCTGCCGATCTTCCTGCTGATCGCGCTCGGCTATGTCCTGAAAAAGTCGGCTTTCCTGCCCCTGCCTGCCTGGCGGCCTGTCGAAACCTTCGCCGTCTATGTGCTGTATCCCGGCTTTCTGGTGCCCGCCATCTGGCACGCCGACCTGTCCGGCCCATCCGCCGGGCCGGTGGGGCTGGCGGTGCTGATCACCATCGCCATCGCCGCCCTGCTCGGACTGGCGCTGAAACCGGTACTGAAGCTGTCCGGCCCCACCTATTCCAGCGTATTTCAGGGGTTGATCCGCTTCAATTCCTTCGTCTTTATCCCCGTGGCTGCCGCCCTTTTTGGCCCGAAGGCGCTGGGGATCGCCGCCGTTGCGGTCAGCGCCCTGATCCCGACCACCAATCTGCTGAGCATTCTGGTGCTGGCCCATTGGGGTGAACCGGAGGGCGAAGCGGTGCGGCGCACACCCGCCCAACTGGCGCGCACCGTGGTCACCAATCCGATCTTCGCCGCCTGTTTGCTGGGGCTGGCACTCAACTTCCTGCATGTGCCCGGATTGCCGCCGATTGAGAAGGCGCTGACCATGCTGGGCGAGGCCGCCATCCCGACCGGTCTGATTCTGGCCGGTGCGGGCTTAAGCTTCGGCTATGTGGCGGCGCGACCGTTGCTGGTCGGGGCCATCGCGGTTTTCAAAGTGCTGATCATGCCGGTCATCTGCTGGTATATCTGCTTCCGGCTGGGCGGCGACCGCCTCGCGCAGGGCGTGGCCCTGTGTTGCGGCGCGGCCCCGACGGCGGCGGCCGGCTATGTGCTGGCCCGCCATATGGGCGGCGATGCGCCTCTGATGGCCGGGGTGATCGCACTGACCACCGTGATGAGCGCCGTGGCCGTGCCGGTGCTGCTTTATGCGTTTCATCTGAGCTAAGCTACAAGGGTATGGATTGGAATAACTCTTTAATTCCCCTCTCCCCATGACAATGGGGAGAGGACGAGGAGCAAGGCAAAGCCGCCGATCCTCGGGTGAGGGGTGGTCTGCCGGTCGTGCAAAGGCCCCTCACCCGGTCGCCTTCGCTGCGCTTGGCTTCCGTCCTCTCCCCGCTTCGCAGGGAGAGGGGAAGATATTGGCCTGACTTCATTCCTGCGGCTCTTGCCAAAACCGCCCAAGCTGTGGTCTTGAGACATAAAGGCCCCGTTCTGCAATTGAGTTCCACATGACCGACGTCAACGACCTGATCCGAGCCCGCCTGACGCCCTTCCCCAAGGCGCATTTTCTGGCGGCGCAGGATCTCGATCCGCCCGACATCCTGGCCCTGCTCGATCTGGCCGACGTGTTTGTTGACCTCAACCGCCAGCCGTCGAAAAAACTCGACCTGCTCAAGGGCAAGACCCTGGTCAATATGTTCTTTGAGAACTCGACGCGCACGCAATCGAGCTTTGAACTGGCGGGCAAACGCCTCGGTGCCGACACGATCAATATGAGCATGAAAACCTCGTCGGTCGCCAAGGGTGAAACCCTGATCGACACGGCGGTAACGCTCAATGCCATGAAGCCCGACCTCTTGGTGGTGCGCCATTCGGCTTCGGGTGCAGCGGCTTTGCTGGCGCAAAAGGTCGGCTGTTCAGTGGTCAATGCGGGCGATGGCCAGCACCAGCACCCGACGCAAGGCTTGCTCGACATGCTCTCCATCCGCCGCGCCTTTGGCCATGTCGATGGGCTTACCATCGCCATCTGCGGTGATGTGCTGCATTCGCGCGTGGCGCGCTCCAACGTGATCCTGCTCAATGCGATGGGGGCCAATGTGCGGCTCGTCGGGCCGCCGACTCTGATCCCCGGCGATGCCGATCAATGGGGTGCCGACGTTTATCACGATATGCGCGAAGGCATAGCGGGCGCCAATGTGGTGATGATGCTGCGCCTTCAGCTTGAGCGTATGGACGGGGCCTTTATCCCTTCGACGCGCGAATATTACCGCTTCTATGGCCTCGACCGCGAAAAACTGGCCGTGGCTGCGAAGGATGTGCGCGTCATGCACCCCGGCCCGATGAATCGCGGCGTCGAGATCGATTCGGAAGTGGCCGATGATCTGAGCGTATCGCTGATTCAGGATCAGGTCGAGATGGGTGTGGCTGCGCGCATGGCGGTGCTGGCCAGCCTGGCGGCGCGTCTGGAGAACGAGCGATGAGCCCCGCCATGCACCGAATAACCTCCCACCTCCCTGCGGTCACGCGGGGAGGTGGCATCGAGCCTTTTGGCGAAGATGACGGAGGGGCCTTCGCGCCGTTTGCAAGTTACCCCTCCACCACTTCGTGGTCCCCCTCCCCATCGTCGCCAAGAGGCTCGACAGGGAGGAGAAGGAAGCTCCAATGATCAAAGACACAACCGCCATCGCCTTCGTCAATGCCCGCCTGATCGATCCGGCCAGCGATTATGATGGCCCCGGCTCGCTGATCGTGGCCGATGGCGTGATCGCCGATGTCATCCACGGCCATGACGCCATCAACGGCCATGCCGGTATTCAGGTCATCGACTGCGACGAAAACGCCATCATGCCCGGCCTGATCGACATGCGCGTGCGCACCGGCGAACCGGGCAATGAACCGGCCGAAACCTTGAAATCGGCCAGCCGCGCCGCGGCCGCCGGTGGCGTCACCTCGTTCGTGGTGCTGCCTGATACCGATCCGGTGATCGATGAGCCGGCCATGGTCGATTTCATCCTGCGCCGGGCGCGCGACATTGAGCTGGTGCATGTCTATCCGGCGGGCGCGGCCACCAAGGGCTGCGGCGGCAAGACGATGGCCGAGATCGGCCTGATGGACGAGGCGGGCGCGCTTTATTTTACCGACGCCGACCATGTGATCGTCAATTCCAAAATCCTCAGCCGCGTGCTGACCTATGCGGGCGGGTTCAACGCCCTGATCGCCCATCGCCCGAAAGAACCGTGGCTTTCGGAAGGGGCCGTGGCCACATCGGGCGAGATGGCGGCGCGCATGGGGCTTAGCGGCGTGCCCGCTCTGGCCGAGCGCATCATGATGGAGCGCGATCTGGGGCTGGTGGAACTGACCGGGGCGCGGTTTCTGGTCGATCTGATCTCGACCGCTGAGGGTCTGGCCTCGCTGGAACGCGCCAAGGCGCGCGGGCTGGAGGTTTCGGCGTCTGTGTCGATCAACCATCTGATGTTCAACGAAATCGACATCGGCGATTACCGCACCTTTTACCGGCTCGACCCGCCCTTGCGCGCCGAGCGCGACCGGCTGGCCCTCATCGATGCGCTGGCGCAAGGGGTGATCGACGTGGTGGTGTCCAACCACACGCCGCGCCCCGCCGAGGACAAGCGCCTGCCGTTTTCGGAGAGCGCGCCCGGGGCCATCGGCCTGCAAACCCTCCTGCCCGCCCTGATCGGTCTGCATTTCGAAAACGATATTCCGCTGATCGACCTGATCCGCGCCGTCACCATCAACCCGGCGCAATTGCTGGGTCTGGAGGCCGGACGGCTGGAAAAGGGCGCGCCCGCCGACCTCATTCTGGTTGACATAGAAGCGCCGTTTGCGTTGCGCGAACGCGACATCCTGTCGAAATCGAAGAACTCACCCTTTGAAAACCGCACATTGCAAGGCAAGGTGCTGAAGACGCTCGTGGACGGACGAATCGTTCATGGGGGATAGACTGTAGTGAACATAGGTTGAACTGGCGTACCTTCCCTTCGCCCCGTGTACGGGGAGAAGGTGGCTTGAGTGCAACAAAAGCCGGATGAGGGGCATTCACCGCTAATTAGCCCCTCACCCGGCAGGCTGAAGCCTGCCACCCTCTCCCCGTGAACGGGGCGAGGGGAAGGTTATACTTCTTCTCGCACATTTCGAAACGAACGCATTGATGTCCCTTCCCCCTCCCCTGATCTATGCTTTGGCCCTTATCGGCGGCTATCTGCTCGGTTCGATCCCGTTTGGCTATATCGCCGCGAAGTCGGCGGGCATCGACATCCGCAGCGTCGGTTCGGGCAATATCGGGGCCACCAATGTGCTGCGCACCGGTCGTAAGGATCTGGCGCTGATGACCTTTGTCGGCGACACCGGCAAGGGTGCGGCGGCGGTGGGGCTGGCCTGTCTGCTGTTGCTCGGCAATGAACACCGCGACACCGGCATGGCACTGGCGGGCGCGGCGGCCTTTCTCGGCCATCTCTATCCGGTATGGCTGAAATTCAAGGGCGGCAAGGGCGTCGCCACCTTTATGGGCACACTTCTGGCCGCCTGCTGGCCGATGGGGCTGATCGCCGCTGTGCTGTGGCTTTTAAGCGCCTTCACCTTGCGCATTTCGTCTTTGAGCGCCCTGATCGCGGCGGCTCTGGTCGTGCCGGTCAGCCTGTTGCTGCCCTTTGTCGATCCGGCCTATCCGTTTGTCGGCATGGCGCTGTTCATGGCGGTGCTGATCTATATCCGCCACCGTTCCAATATCGCCCGCCTGCTGAAAGGCGAGGAACCGAAGATCGGCAAGAAGAAAGAAGCGTAAGCCGTGCCACTTTTTAGATACAGCATGAGCTACGCGGGTGATACGCGAATTGTGGAGCTGAGAAAAAGCAACCCGCAAGGTTGGCTATTTGAAGCTGTCAAAGACACTTACCCTGACATTGCATCCCGACGTGCTGGTGACATTATTCGTCTGCGGCTCGAAAGAATGGATGGAAGAAATGAAGCTTGGGAGGCTGTACTCTCCGAAGAATTCCATGAACTTGTAATCGACGTGGTAAAACTCAAAGCCTAAGAGTTTGCGACTTTGGAAGGTCTTTGAATCCACAGATGAACACAGATGTTCATAGCGATTTCACGCTACCGCTAATGTGAGCGCCATGCGCCAATACGGGCGCTTCGCGCCCATCAATGGCGGGGATGTCATGTCCGATAGCGGTAGCGTGCGGTTATCCGGAATATCTGTGTTCATCTGTGGATAAAAACTTGCCTTCCCTGTCGCATGAAACCCTGTTAGCCTTCCACTAAGGGGGCACGGATGTTCGATCATATACAGCCAGCACAGGATCAGGCCGAGCGTTTCGCACGGCTCAGGCTATCGCGCACATCGCGCGTCGGGCCGGTCAATTTCGCGCAACTGATGCTGCGTTTCGGCACGGCACAGCGGGCGCTCGAAGAAATCCCCAATCTCGTCCGCCGCAATGGTGGCGCGCTCACCCCGCCGCCCATCGATAAGGTCGAGGCCGAAATGGCGCGTGGCGAGGCCGTGGGCGCGCACCTGCTGGTGATGGGTGATGCCGATTACCCGCCCCTGCTGGCTCAGGCCGACGCCGCCCCGCCGATTCTGTGGACATTGGGGCCGCTCAATATCAGCCGCCGGGCCATCGGCATGGTGGGGGCGCGCAATGCCTCGGCTGCCGGTCAGAAGATGGCGCAGATGCTGGCTCACGACTTGGGCGAGGCTGGTTTTCAAATTGTTTCCGGCATGGCGCGCGGTATCGACACCCGCGCCCATGAGATGAGCCTGAAAACGGGCACCGTGGCCGTACTGGGCGGCGGCGTTGATGATGTCTATCCGCCGGAGAATCAGCCGCTGTACGAACGGCTGCGCTCAGAAGGGCTGATCGTGTCGGAAAGCCCGGTCGGCCACCGCGCCCAGGCGCAGGATTTTCCGCGCCGCAATCGCATTATTTCCGGGCTTTGTCTGGCCACCATCGTGGTTGAGGCCGAACTGCGCTCCGGCTCGCTGATCACCGCCCGCCTCGCCGCCGAGCAGAACCGCGAGGTCTTCGCCGTGCCGGGCTCGCCGCTTGATCCGCGCGCCAAAGGCACCAATGACCTGCTGCGTCAGGGGGCTAACCTATGCGAAAACGCCGATGACGTGCTGCGCGTTCTGGAAGGCCAGATGGGTTTCAGCGCACCGGAATCGCCTTGGCGGCCCTATGATAAGGCGTCAGGCCCTGCCGCCGAAATCGACATCGAGCGAACTTCGCGTCGCCTGCTGGAACTGATCAGCGACACGCCCAGCCACCGTGATGACCTGCTGCGGCTGTGCGGCGCGTCGGTGCCTGTCGGGCTGGCATCCTTAAGCGAACTGGAAATTTCCGGCCGCATCCAGATGACAGATGGCGGTTTTTACACCCGCCTATAGGACATGATGTTGTTCTGGATTACCCTTGTCAGGCGAATCCTCATGGCTGTCACGGGCGCGGGCAATGTCGCTGCGCAGATTGTCGGCCAGGTCTTCATGACCGGCGCGCATAGCCATATCGGCCAGTTCCTGAACGATTTCGTGGATATAGTCGAGTATGTCATTCTGCTGGTGGCGGAGATCGTGCGTCGTGCGTAAGGAGGAAGAGGCCATGCGAAGACTCCATTGTAATCATCGCGTTAAGCATACCATGCGTTGTATTTAAATTACACTAACTTTTTGGTTGTTTCGGCTAAAAATCCACAGCGATCCGGCAAGGCCGTTGACACGAGCGTAATCGATTAGCATGTATGCGGGCACTGCCGACAGCCCCGGCGCGCTCAACCTTGCGTGTTCAGGGCTATTTGCCGCATTTTTCAAGCCGGCGCGCTTTTTCGCCTGATAAGAGATTTTATGACCGTCGTTATCGTAGAAAGCCCGGCCAAGGCCAAAACCATCAACAAATATCTCGGCAAGGGTTTTACGGTGCTGGCCTCTTACGGCCATATCCGCGACCTGCCCTCGAAAGACGGTTCGGTCAAGCCGGATGACGACTTCGCCATGACCTGGGAACTCGATCCCAAGTCGCAGAAGCGCATGAACGACATTGCCGAGGCCATCAAATCGTCTGACCGCGTTATTCTGGCCACCGACCCCGACCGCGAAGGGGAAGCGATTTCGTGGCACGTTCTGGAAGTGCTCAATAAAAAGCGCGGCCTGATGAAGGACAAGCAGGTGCAGCGCGTCACCTTCAACGCCATCACCCAAAGCGCGGTGCAGACCGCGATGGCGGCGCCGCGCGACATCGATATGGAACTGGTCGATGCCTATCTGGCGCGCCGCGCGCTGGATTATCTGGTCGGCTTCACCCTGTCGCCGGTTTTGTGGCGCAAGCTGCCGGGCGCGCGCTCGGCGGGCCGCGTGCAGTCGGTGGCGCTGAAAATCGTCGTGGACCGCGAAATCGAAATCGAAAAGTTCAAAACCGAAGAATATTGGACGGTCGATGCCGAGGTTTCCGCCGATTCGCCCCCGTTTTCCGCCCGTTTGACCCAGCTTGGCGGCAAAAAACTGGCCAAGTTCGACCTGTCGAACGCGGTTCTGGCCCATGCGGCGCGCGATGCGATCCAGCACGCCAGCTTCACGGTCAGCGAGGTCGATCAGAAGCCCGGCAAACGCACCCCGCCGCCGCCCTTCACCACCTCGACCCTGCAACAGGAGGCGGCGCGCAAATTAGGCTTTTCGGCCACCCGCACCATGCAGACGGCGCAAAAACTTTATGAAGGCGTTGATATTGGCGGCGAAACCACCGGTCTGATCACCTATATGCGGACCGACGGTGTCTATGTCGAACCGGCGGCGATTGGCGAAATGCGCAAGCTGATCGGCGAACGTTTCGGCGGCGCTTACGTGCCTGAAACGCCGCGTCTTTATAAGGTCAAGGCCAAGAACGCCCAGGAAGCCCACGAAGCCATCCGCCCGACCTCCTTCTATCGTCGCCCGGAAACCCTGCGCCTCGAAGGCGATCAGGCGCGGCTTTATGAACTGATCTGGAAGCGCACTATGGCCTCGCAGATGGAGGCGGCGCGCGTCGAGAAAACGGCCATCGACATGACCAGCGCGGACCAGCAGATCGTTCTGCGCGCCACCGGTCAGGTGGTGACCTTTGACGGCTATATGGCCGTGTACGAAGAAGGCCGCGACGACGATGCGGATGAGGATGGCGGCCGCCTGCCGATGGTCAAGGTCGGCGCGAAGACCGACATCCACAAGGTTTCACCCGACCAGCACTTCACTGAGCCGCCGCCGCGCTATTCGGAAGCCACGCTCGTCAAGAAGCTGGAAGAGCTGGGTATTGGCCGCCCGTCCACCTACGCCTCCATCCTCGGCGTGCTGCGCGACCGCGCCTATGTGCGTATGGACAAGAACCGCTTCATCCCCGAAGACAAGGGCCGTCTGGTCACCGCCTTCCTCGACCAGTTCTTCCACCGCTATGTGCAGTATGATTTCACGGCGGATCTGGAGGAAAAGCTCGATCTGGTGTCCGATGGCAAGCTCGACTGGAAGCAGTTGCTGCGCGATTTCTGGGTCGATTTCCACGCCGCCGCCGAAGGCATGACCGAGTTGCGCGTATCGCAGGTGCTGGACACGCTGAATGAGGCGCTGGGGCCATTGATCTTCCCTGACAAGGGCGATGGCACCAATCCACGCGCCTGTCCGGCCTGCGGCAATGGGCTTTTGTCGCTGAAAACCTCGCGCTTCGGGGCCTTTGTCGGCTGTTCCAACTATCCTGAATGCAGCTTTACCCGGCCGGTCGGCGCCCCCTCAGCCGATGGCGAGGCAGCCCCCTCCGGCGATCAGGAACTGGGTGTCGATCCCGACAGCGGCCAGACGGTCAGCCTCAAGATCGGCCGTTTCGGCCCCTATGTGCAACTGGGTGAAGCGGCCTCGAAAGAGGACAAGCCCAAACGCTCATCCCTGCCCAAGGCCTGGCCGCCCGCCACGATTGATCTGAACCGCGCGCTCAAGCTGTTGAGCCTGCCGCGCACCATCGGCATCCACCCGGAAGACCAGAAGCCGATTGTGGCCGGTCTTGGCCGCTTTGGGCCGTTTGTCGAAACGGGCGGCACCTATGCCAATCTGTCGAATTTCGATGAGATTTTTGAAGTCGGCATCAATCGCGCCGTCGATCTGATCGCGCAGAAGCGCGCCGGTGGCGGCAAGGGCGGACGTGGAGCTGCGGCAGCGCCGCTCAAGGAACTGGGCGTCTTCCCCGACAGCGAAGAAAAGATCGCCGTGATGAACGGGCGCTATGGCCCCTATGTCAAATGCGGCAAGGTCAATGCCACCCTGCCCAAGGAGATGACGCCCGAAACGGTGACGCTGGAACAGGCGGTGGAACTGATTAATGCCAAGGGCGGGCTGAAGGCTTCGGGCGCGAAAAAGGCCCCGGCAAAGAAGGCTGCCGCCAAAAAACCGGCGGCGAAGAAAGCTCCGGCCAAAAAGCCTGCCGCCAAAAAGACGTCTGCGGAAAAGACACCCGCCGAAACTTAACTTCTACCGTCCACTCGTGGGCGGTAAAAGTTAAGCTCTAAATATTATATGGGCAGGATGGCGGCGGAGCCTCGATTCGCCTACATTGACTGCATGATCAAATTACCGCGCAAGCCCAAAGCCATCCCCGAAACCGCTTCAAAGCATAATTCGCGCGGCCTGCCCGACGACCAGACCCTGCTCGACGCCATTGGGGCCATGCGTGAACTCGATGTCGGCGATCTGGCCCGCCAGTTCGGGCTGAAGGGCGATGATCGCCGCCTGCTGCGCCAAAGGCTGAAGGCGCTGGCCGAAAGCGGCCAGCTAATGAAAAGCGGTCGCAAGACCTTTGGCGCACTGGGCGCCCTGCCCGAAACCGGCGTGGCCGAAGTGGTGGAGCGCGATGTCGATGGCGAGCTGTGGGTACGCTGGGGGAGGCCTGACGCGCTCAAGGAGCGAAGCGTTAGCGCAAGCAAAGACGCGCTCAAGGAGCGAAGCGTTAGCGCACATAACAATGACAGCCCCGCGCCACTGGCCCGTCTGGCCCCACTGAAGACAAGCGACCAGCAAAAGCCGCCCGGCATGTGCGACCGCCTCTATGTGCGCTTTGAAAAAACCAGCGATGGCTGGGTGGCCAGGCTGATCAAGATCCTCGATCAGGACGCGCCGCGCATAGTCGGCGTGGTGCGCAAGAGCAAGCGTGAAATCCGCCTCGAATCGGTCAATCGCAAGGAAAAGAACAGCTTTTCCCTGACCGGGCCGGGTCTGGAAGCGCTGGAAGACGGCGATGTGGTGCTGGCGGCACCGGTTGGCGGCCTGCACCGCTATGGCCCGCGCCCGGCCCGCGTCGTTGAGGTGATCGGTAAGGAAGACAGCCCGCGCATCGCCTCGGTCATGGCTATCCACAGTCATGGCCTGCCGGTCGGTTTCCAGACCAGCACCGAGGACGAGGCGAAAGCCGCCAAGGCTCCCGGTCTTGGCAAGCGCACGGACCTGCGCGACCTGCCCTTCGTCACCATCGATCCCGCCGACGCCAAGGATCACGACGACGCCGTCTATGCCCATGCCGATGACGACCCGAAAAATCCCGGCGGCTGGGTGGTGTGGGTGGCGATTGCCGATGTGGCCCACTATGTGACGCCCGGCTCCAGCCTCGACCGCGAGGCGCGCGACAAGGGCAATTCGACCTATTTCCCCGACCGGGTGGAGCCGATGCTGCCGCATGTGCTGTCTTCAGGCCTCTGTTCGTTACAGGAAGGCGAGAACCGCGCCACGATGGCCGTGCGCATGGTGTTCGATGCCGAGGGTAAAAAGATCGGCCACAAGTTCGTGCGCGGTCTGCTGCGTTCGGCGGCCAAGCTGAGCTACGAACAGGCGCAGGCCGCCATTGATGGTCAGCCCGACGACAAGACCGGCCCGATCCTCGACAGCCTGCTGAAGCCCCTGTGGGCCGCCCATGCCTGCCTGACGCGCGGACGCAACATCCGCCAGCCCCTGCACATCAATTCGCCGGAGCGCCGCGTCTATCTCGATGCCGAGGGCAATGTCGAAAAGATCGAACGGCGCGTGTCGCTGGATGCGCACGGTCTGATCGAAGAGATGATGATTCAGGCCAATGTCAGCGCCGCCGAGGAGCTGGAAAAGCACAAGACGCCGCTGATCTATCGCGTCCATGAAACGCCCAGCATGGAAAAGGTCGGCAATCTGGCCGATTTTCTGGCCACGCTCGGCCTGCCGTGGAACAAGGGCGAGCCGCCGACCACGGCGCGTTTCAACCGCTTGCTCGACGGGCAAAAGGACGGGGCGAACGCCGAAATCATCAATGAGGTGGTGTTGCGCACCCAGATGCAGGCCCATTATTCGCCGAAGAATTTCGGCCATTTCGGGCTGAATCTCAACCATTACGGCCATTTTACCTCACCGATCCGGCGCTATGCCGACCTGGTGGTGCACCGGGCGCTGATTCGCGCGCTGAAGCTGGGTGATGACGGCCTGACCGATTACGAAATCAAGACTCTGGGCGACACGGCCGAGCACATCACCGCCACCGAGCGCCGGTCGATGCAGGCCGAGCGCGAGGCGATCGAGCGCTATATCGCCGCCTTCCTGCACGACAAGGTGGGGGCGACGTTTGAAGGCCGTATCGTTGGCGTCACGCGCTTTGGCCTGTTCGTCAAGCTGGCCGAAACGGGGGCTGACGGCATTATCCCCGTCTCGTCGCTGAAGGACGATTATTATGTGCATGATGATGTGCAGCACGCCCTGATCGGTGAGCGCCACGGTCTGCGCTGGCGGCTGGGCTCAAAGATCGAGGTCGAGCTGATGGAGGCCATGCCGGTCACCGGCGGGCTGGTGTTCAAGGCGATCAGCGAACCCGAAGCGCCCGATCCCACCGCGCCGCGTACACGGCTGGGCGCACGCAAGCGCGCGCTTGGCCATCAGGCGCGCTCAGGCCCGCTGGGTAAAAATGGCCCGCCTTCACAAGGCCGACCGAAACCCGGCGGTGCCAAATTCGGTGAAAAGAACCTGCGCAAAAAGAAGAAGAAGCGCTAGAGCAACGAGCGTTTAATTTGACTTACAAATTGAATGCGAGATGCGGAAAAACGTAAAATGTAGAGCGGGTTGCATGCCTTTGACCGATTCAATCAGAATGCAGACCGCTCTAGATGCGCTCTAAAACCGGAAATCTCGCCCTGCGCCCCTTGACTTCGCCGCGTTCCTGAGTATTTTCCGCCCCTCTCGTTTATTCGCGCCCGCCGATGCGGTTCTGAAGTGGTGCGCCTGACAATCAAGGACTACTGGTCATGGCCAAGCCCGCCTCCATCAAGATCCGTCTGAATTCGACGGCTGACACCGGCTTCTTCTACGTCACCAAGAAGAATGCCCGCACCAAGACCGAAAAAATGGTCGTCAAGAAGTACGATCCGGTCGTGCGCAAGCACGTGGAATTCCGCGAAGGCAAGATCAAGTAGGCTTGCGTTTCGCTGCGGCAGGTGAGTCCTGCGCTGAAATTTGAAAGCCGCGCCGGGGGATTTTTTTGCATCCCGGCGCGGCTTTTTGCTGTCCGTGTTAAAGCTGTACATCCGTTCGGGGCTTATCATGAAAACTGTTCGTCTTGCCGCCTTGCTGGCTGTGCTGTCCGGCCTGACTGTCGCCGCTTCAGCCCCGAATCCGGCCCTGGCGCAGACACCTGATGCCGCCCCGCACACCGCTGCCCCCACCCTGCCCGAAGCCCTGTCGAGCCTTGTGATGATCACCTATGCCTGTCAGGCGGTGAGCGGGCCGCAGCTCTATAGCCAGGCCGATGATCTGGCGCGCCAGGTGACGCTGCGCATGACCGGTGATGTCAATATCACCGCCCAGTTCATGAAGACAGCCGAAGACCATGCCGAAACCGCCTGTCCCGACACGACCACCTGCTGGCACGAACTGCTCGATGCGGGCGAAGCGGCCACACCTGACAATGGCAAGGCGGCCTGCCAGAGCTACAGCGCCAGCGCCGCCAGCATGGTCGCCGATCTGGTCACCGGCGCGAGTGGCGACAGCCGGTCGGAAAGCCCTGAAAGTCAGAATTAAGCCGCGCTGCGCACGATCACCCGGTTGCGGCCCGCCTGTTTGGCTTCGTAAACGGCCTCATCGGCGCGTTTCAGCAGGGCTTCGCGCGAATCGCCAAGGCCCAGCGATGTCGCCACGCCCACCGATACCGTCACCTGAAGCGATGCGCCATTGGCCAGTACGAACGGTTTTTCAGCCACCTGCGACCGTACCCGTTCGGCGATATTGAGCGCGTCCGAGGCGTCGGTTTCGGGCATCAGCACCACAAATTCCTCACCGCCGAAGCGGCACGGCAGGTCGATGGCGCGCACATTGAGGCTGAGGCGACGGGCAAATTCGCGCAACACCTCGTCACCCGCATCATGGCCATAGCCGTCATTGATGCGTTTGAAATAATCAATATCGACCATCAGCAACGACAAAGCCGCCCCGCCCCGGATATGGCGTGCCAGATGCGCGCCTAACTGATTATCGAGGAAACGGCGATTATTGAGCCGGGTCAGCGGATCAGTGACGGCCAGTTCGAGCGAACGATCGAGCGTGTTGCGCAAAAAATCGCCATAGCGCTTGCGGCGGATCTGGGTGCGGGCGCGCGCCAGCAGTTCGTGGCTGTCAACCGGGCGCGGCACGGCGTCATTGACGCCCAGTTCGAGCGCCTTGAGCAGGCTTGAGCGGTCGTCGGGATTGGCGATCACCAGCACCGGACGCTGGCGCGTGGCGTCCTGGGTGCGCAATTGCGCCACCCAGCGCAGCGGATCGAAGGCGCTGGCCATCAGGTTGAGCACGATCAGATCGACGCGCCCCGCCGCGATACGCAGGGCCTGAACCGGGTCGGTCAGATAGGCGGTGCGGTGATCCTGCCCCAGCACACGCATCAGGCGCTCGGCCTGACGTTCATTGTCGTCGAGAATCAGCACATTGCCGGTGGCCGAGATCTGGCGCTGATACTGGTCATTGTCGATCAGACCGGCGCGGCGCGAATTGGCCTCACGCACGCGCAGGTCATCGGCCATCTGCTTGAGCCGCACCAGGGCCTGCAAACGCGCCATCAGCATGATGTCGTCGAGCGGCTTGGTCATGAAATCGTCGGCACCGGCTTCCAGCCCCGACAGGCGATCTTCGCGGCCATCGAGCGCGGTGACAAGGATGATCGGAATATGGCGCGTGTCGGGATTGTTTTTGAGCTGGCGGCAGACCTCATAGCCGTCAATTTCCGGCATCATGACATCGAGCAGGATGATGTCGGGCTGGCTCTCGACAGCGCGCGTCAGGGCTTCGCGGCCATTGGCAGCGCTTAAGACCTCATGATAATCGGCCTCAAGCTTGGCCTGCAACAGGCGCACATTGGCCGGAACATCATCAACAATAAGAATACGCGCGGTCATTTAGAGCGTTTCCCCAAAAAGTGGTTCCACTTTTGGATAAGGAAGAGCGACACAACAAAAGCCCCGCTATCCGAGATACCGGCGAACCGTTTCGAGAAAGTGGGTGACGGAAATCGGCTTGGAAATATAGGCCTCGCAGCCGCCTTCGCGGATACGCTCCTCATCGCCCTTCATGGCGAACGCCGTCACCGCCACCACCGGAATATGCGAAAGCTCATCATCTTCCTTCAGCCATTTGGTGACTTCGAGGCCGGAAATTTCGGGGAGCTGGATGTCCATCAGAATCAGGTCGGGCCGGTGCTGGCGCGCCAGGGTCAGGGCCGACAGCCCCTCACCCGTTTGCAGGGTAGCATACCCTTGCGCATCGAGCAGATCATGGAACAGCTTCATGTTGAGGACGTTATCCTCAACAATGAGAACCTTTTTTTGCGTCATTCAGCTTACCCTTGGCAGCTTACCCTTGGCCGCGCACGGCAGCCGCAGACCTTGTTCGCCATGTGACGCCGGGCACGGGCCCGGCCATCTGGCCGTTGGCCTGCAATCTAGCCCAACTCTCTTAAGCCGAGGTGAAGGGGAGGTTATTGAAAGATGAACAGGCGTGAAAAGGTAAAAACGTCTGGCGAGGCCACGCCGCTTTCGTTTATAGGCAAGAGACCGCAAACGGAAAGGTTATCCTCATGTCGAACAGCGAAGACCGCCTGAGGGCGCTTGGCCACACCCTGCCCACCCCCACCGCGCCCGTGGCCAATTATGTGCCCTTCGTGCGCACCGGCAACCACGTCCATATTTCCGGCCAGCTTTCCAATGACGGCAAGGGCGGCATCAAGGGCACGGTCGGCGTCGATGTCAGCCTGGAAGAGGCGGTAGAAGGCGCGCGCTGGTGCGGGCTCAACCTGCTGGCCCAGATGAAGGCCGCCGCCGGTGGCGATCTCGATAATGTGGTGCGGGTGATCAAGCTCAATGCCTTCGTGCAGGCCGGGCCCGATTTCTACAATATCCCGCAGGTGATCAATGGATGCTCCGACCTGATGGTCGAGGTGCTGGGCGAAGCCGGCAAGCACGCGCGTTCGGCGGTCGGCATGTACAAGATCCCGCTCGGTTTCGCCGTTGAGATCGACGCCCTGATCGAGGTCATGGACAGGCGCTGACCGGTTCAGTTGACAAGCGGGAGCCCAGCAGACAAGCTCCCGCCGGATAGCACCTATGGGAATGCCTCATGCCGCGTGACGCCGCCGCCATCGCTGCCCGCGACCGGGCCTTTATCGGTCATCCGTGGGGGCTTCTCTATCTCGTTTTTACCGAAGCCTGGGAGCGGGTCGCCTATTACGGTATGCAGTCCCTGCTGGTGCTGTATATCGCCCAGCAGCTTTTCCTGCCCGGCCATATCGAGCATGTGACGGGTTTCACCGTCTTCCGTGCAGGTCTGGAGCATATTTACGGCCCGATGAACACGCTGAAGTTGGCGGCGGCGATTACCGGTTTTTACGGCGCCCTCTCCTATATGACGCCGATCCTGGGCGGCTTCATCGCCGACCGGTTTTTGGGCCGCACCCGCACCGTGGCGCTGGGGGCGATCATCGCCACCATCGGCCACTTCCTGATGGCCTTCGAGCAGTCCTTCCTGCCGGCGCTAACCTGCATCCTGCTCGGCGTCGGCCTGTTCAAGGGCAATATCTCGTCGCAGGTCGGCGAGCTTTACGGCCCCGGCGACGAGAGGCGTGGCACGGCCTTTCAGATCTTCTATTTCGTCTTCAATACCGCCGTCATCGCCTCACCACTGGTCTGCGGCACGCTGGGCCAGAAGGTCGGCTGGGAATGGGGCTTCGGCGCGGCAGGCGTGTCGATGGTGATCGGCCTGATCGTCTATTTGAGCGGTCGCAAATGGCTGCCGCCTGAGAAAAGCCGCGCCGAAAAGGCCGCCACGCCCAAGGTCAGGTTGACCAAGGACGACTGGGTCAAGGTGGCTCTGCTGGTGGTTCTGCTGCCGCTGCTGGCCGTGTCACTGGTCGGCAATGAAGAAATCTTCAACGGTTACCTGACCTGGGGCAATGACGCCTTCAATCTGAATTTTTATGGCTTCGAGGTTCCGTCAAGCTGGCTGATGGCGCTTGATTCGGTGGTGTCGATGATCACGCTGGCCGGTTCGGTCGCCTTCTGGAAATGGTGGGCCACGCGCTGGCGCGAACCCGATGAACTGACCAAGATCGCCTTTGCCGCCTTCCTGCCCGCTTTGGGCCTGCTGGCCCTGGCGGCGGCGGCGGCCACGGTGACGCCAACGCACAAGGCCTCGCTGTGGTGGGCCATCCTGTTTGAATTTCTCAATGATATAGGATTCGCCAATCTGGTTCCGGTCAGTATGGCGCTGTATGCGCGCTGCGCCCCGCCTTCGATCAACGCCACCATGATCGGCGTCTATCTGCTGCAATTCTTTATCGCCGGAATGCTGGTCGGTTATCTGGCCGGTCTGCTCGATGATCTGGGCGGGGTTCGGTTCTGGCTGATGCACGCCGGAATCGTGGCGGCGGCGGCGGTGGGGCTGCTGGTCTTCTGGAAGCTGTTCAATCACCGCCTGCTCAGTGATGAACCGGCGGGCAAGGCGTTTTAATCGCTTGATTTTTATGCCCGCCAACCTATCTCATCCGTTATGAACACAGCTCTGAGCCTGACCCTGCACAACCGTATCGACGAGATCGGCGAAACTGTATGGGATGGTTTAAGAGACGACGATAACCCCTTTACATCATACGCCTTTCTGGAAGCACTTGAAGCGACGCATTGCGTTGATCAGCAAAGTGGCTGGCAGCCCGTGCATCTGTCGCTGAAGGATGAAGGCGGTGTGGTGCGCGGGGTCATGCCGCTCTATGTCAAATATCATTCGATGGGCGAATATGTCTTCGACCATGCCTGGGCGCGCGCCTATGAACAGGCGGGCGGCGATTATTATCCCAAGCTGCAAGGCGCCATCCCGTTCACGCCGGTGACCGGCCCGCGTCTTCTCTCGCCCGATCCGGAGGTGCGGCAGGCCCTGGCGCAGGCGGCGATCAAACTGTGTGACAGCAACACACTGTCTTCGCTGCACATCACCTTCCCGACGGAAGGCGAATGGCAGATGATGGGCGAGATGGGGATGCTGCTGCGGCAGGATCAGCAGTTCTGGTTCGATAATCCCGGTTATGCCAGCTTTGATGCGTTTCTGGCCCAGCTCTCTTCCAACCGCCGCAAGGTGATCCGACGTGAACGGCGCGATGTTCAGTCAATCGTTGATTTAAGGTGGGTGACCGGCGATGAGCTGAATGAGCGCCACATGGATCATATCTATGCCTTTATCGAAAGCACCTATGACCGCAAATGGGGCAGCCCCTATCTGACGCGCGCTTTCTTTTCGCGCATCCTGCATACGATGCGCGACCGCATCGCGCTTGTCTTCGCTTATCAGCATGGCGAGGCGGTGGCGGGCGCCATCAATTTCATCGGCAACGACACGTTATATGGCCGCCAGTGGGGTACGCTGATCGACGTGCCCTTTCTGCATTTCGAGGTCTGCTATTATCAGGCCATCGACTTCGCTATTGCGCGTGGCCTGAAGCGCGTTGAGGCGGGCACGCAGGGCGAGCATAAGCTGTCGCGTGGCTACCTGCCGCACCCCGTCTATTCGGCCCACTATATCCGCGACAAACGCCTGCGCATCCCCGTGGAACGCTTTCTGGCCGCCGAGCGCGAAGCGGTCAGCGAACAGATGGAGATGCTGGTGGCCGAGGCGTCGCCGTTTCGTAAAGCCTAGAGCAACGAGCGTTTAATTTGACTTACAAATTGAATGCGAGATGCGGAAAAACGTAAAATAAAGAGCGGATTGCATTCCTTTGACCGATTCAATCAGAATGCAGACCGCTCTAGCCACGAAAGGCACAAAAGACACGAAAATTCCGATGCTTATTCGGATCATTTTACACATGACATCATTACGCCTGCGGCGCTTTCGAACATAGATCCCAAAACACACAACTTGCGAAATCAAGCGCAAATTTTCGTGCTTTTCGTCGCTCATCCTTTTTTCTGATGCCGTGCTATAATGGCGAAGAAAGCAGGAGGCGCACCATGAGCGAGCGCTACAAGACCTATTCGGCCTTTTTCGATTTTTACCTGAGCGAGCACAGCCGTCCGCTGACCCGCGCCCTGCACTATATCGGCTCGACCTGCGGCGTGGCGGCGCTGATCATGACGATCCTGACGCGCCATCCCCTGTGGATTCTGGCCGGGCTGGCCGCCGGTTATGGTTGCGCCTGGGTCGGGCACTTTTTTGTCGAGCATAACCGGCCCGCCACCTTCAAATATCCGCTGTGGTCATTTATGGGCGATTACCACATGTATGTCCTGTGGCTGACCGGACGGCTCGGCAGACGGCGCGCCGTGGCTGCCGAGCACTTGGCTGATCCGCGCCTTACGCCGTAGGCTGATCAGCGATGTCGCCGGGGGCGCGCCACGGGGCGGTGAAGCCGCCGGGCGTCAGTTTGATCGCCACGCTGGCCGGTTTCAGCCCGTCTGCCGAGGCGGTCAGGGTCAGGCTGCCCGCCGCCGCGCCCGTCTGCACGATCACCTGCGCCAAACCGTTGAACAGCGAGCGCTGGCTGCCTTTTTCCGCTTCCAGCGAGGTCGGATCACCATTGCCAAGCCCGATGATCGCGCCGCCCGTCACCGTAAAATGAACCATGTCCTGCGCCAAAGGCACATTGCGGCCCTTGGCGTCGATGGCCTCGACCTTCACCGGCGTGGCGTCGCGGCCATTGGCGGTCAGGGCGTTGAGATCGGCCGTCAGCCGTAAAGCCACCGCCTTGCCGGTCGTCTCATGGCGCACCTTTGATACCAGCTTGCCGCCGTTAAAGCCGCGCGCCTCGATGAAACCCGGCGCGTAATCGACCGTCCAGTAATTCATGCGCAACCGGTCACCCTTTTGCTTGCCCGCCGACTGGCCATTGACGAACAGTTCCACCTCGTCGGCATTGGTGCAGGCCATGACGCGCACTTTTTCGCCCGCCTGCCAGTTCCAGTGCGGCACCAGATCGAGCTGCGGCGTGGCGTCGATCCACTGGGCGCGGTGGATATAGGCGGCGGCCTTATCAAAGCCGCACAGGTCAAGAATACCGAAATAGGATGAGTTGGACGGCCACAGAAAAGGCGTCGGCTCGCCGTGATAATCAAGCCCCGTCCAGACGAACTGGCCGCCGACATAGGGTCGCTCCACCACCGCCTGCCAGGCGTCGCGCTGGGTTTCGCCCCAACCCGCTGCCTCATCGTCATAGGAGGCCATGATGTGCCTGTCCTTGTCGGTCTTGTATTCGCCGCGCGTCATGAAGGCGGAGGTATCTTCCGACGAGAAGACCGGCTTTTCCGGGTGCGCCTTGTGGAACAGGTCGTACTTGTCCTGCTGGTAATTGATGCCGACCACATCGACCGCCTCGGCCACGCTGATCGCCGCGTCGAGGCCGCCGCTCATCGCCGCCGTGACCGGGCGCGTGGTATCGAGCGTCTTGACCGCCGCGCTCATGCGCCTGACCATCTCATAGCCCTGCTCGGTGGCCTGCATCGGCTCTTCGTTGAACACCGACCACAGATAGATGCTGGGGTGGTTGCGGTCGCGCCGCACCAGCCATTGCAACTGCGCTATATAGTCGGGCGAGGCGTCAAAATTACGGTTCTCGGCCATGACCAGAAAGCCCATCCGGTCGCAGGCGTGCATCAGATAGGTGTTCTGGGCGTTGTGCGAAAAGCGGATGGCGTTGCAGCCCAGCGATTTCAGCCGCTTCAGCCGGTAATCGATGACATTTTCCGGTATGGCCGTGCCAACGCCGGCATGATCCTGATGCAGGCACACGCCCTTGATCTTGACGTGCCGGTCATTGAGGAAGAAGCCCTGATCGGCGTCCCAGCGCGTTGTGCGGAAGCCGCAGGGCGTGGTGACGGCATCCAGCACGCGCCCGCCCTGCTCAACCCGCGTGGCGACGCTATACACCACCGGCGTTTCAGGCGACCACAGATCGGGCGCAAAACCAACCGGCAGGCTCATCCTTATCACGCTTTGACCCAATGGATCGCAGGCGGCCTGTGCGTTGATCGCGCCCATCACCTTGCCCGCCGGATCGCGCAATTCGCTGATCACCGACACCTGCGCCGTCTTCGTGCCAGAATTATTGAGCGTTACCTCGACCGGTATGATCCATGTGTCGCCGTCCTTCACCGGATTGGCGAAGACGCCGTCGGTGACGATATGCAGCGGGTCGCGCTTGACGATCCAGGCGTGACGGTAAAGCCCCGCCCCTTCGTACCACCAGCCCTCCATTGCCGTGGCGTCAACGCGGATGGCGAGCTGATTGGGCTTGTCGTAATAGACATAGGGCGTCAGGTCGATATAGGCCGAGGTATAGCCCGACCAGTTGCGATCCACCAGTATGCCGTTGAACCAGACAGTAGCGAAGGTGGCCATGCCGTCCAGTTGCAATTCGATATGTTTGCCGTGATCGGCCCCGGTAAACAAAAGCGTATTGCGATACCAGGCGTTGCCGCGCTTGCGGTATCCCTGAGCGGGCTGGGCGTCTTTATCAAACGGCTGGGCGCTGGCAAAATCGTGCGGCAGGGTGACTTGCGGCCATGCACTGTCATCATATTTGACGGCGGCCGCGCCCATCGCATTGCCTGCCTTGGAGGCATCATAGGCGTTGGTGATCGGCGGCATAGGAATGTCGCCTTCATGGAAACGCCAGCCCTTATCAAGCGACAAGACCTGACGCGGCGAAACGGCGGGCCTGACGGTCTGCGCCCTGGCCACACCGGCAAATCCGGCCACGAAAGCCGTGGCGCTGATGGTTTTGAAAAGTTCGCGGCGATTCATGCCCCTGCTCCTGTTATATGTATTTTGTCGGGAGTTATTCCAGGTTGCGATGACTGCGATTATCGCAACCTGGCAAGCGCGACTGCGCGCCCGAGCATATGCGAGGAGCCACGCGGCGTCTGAGCTACAAAAATGCTAATACCAACTTGCACAAAAATAGGCCTCCGGCCTGTGCAAGTTGATATTAGACATGGAAACGGCGCGTTTTGAAGCCCAAAACGCGCCGTCATCGCATATTTGTATGATTTAACGGTGGCGAAGGTCGATACCCAGCGCCTGCACGGCTTCCACCGACACCTGGCCCTGCGGCAGACCGCTGTCGGCCTGGAATTTCTGCATGGCCGAGACGGTTTGCGAACCGAGATGACCATCGATGGCGCCCGGCTGATAGCCCCTGGCCGCCAAAGCGCGCTGAATGGCCATCACCACCTGCGGCGTGGCATTCTTCGAGCACAGCACTTCGCGCCATACCGTTTTCGGCTGGCCCACCACGCGCTGGCGATCAACATCGCGGTAAACAGCCGGCACCTCATAGGATTCCGTATGCTCAGGCGTCACCACTTCGCGCACCTGACGATGCTCGACCACAGCCGGCACCACCTCCTCGATCTGATGTTCTGGCACATCGACCACGACGTGTTCGACCTGACGGGTGACAGCGGGCACCACGACATGGCGCACCGATTCCGGCGACACCTCGACGCGCGTCCGACGGTCGGCATATTCGCCTTGCGTCTGGTTCAGGCACCAGATGTCCTGAGCCGAGCCCTGCGCCAGATAATCGGCGGTCTGGCCATCGACCGGCACGGACTGCGAATCGTAACCGTCCTTGCCCGGCCATTGCAGCGTGCCGTCACGGCTATAGGCCACCGGCTGGTGATCATCGGGCGTCACCAGGGCCGCGCCTGTCGGGATGCCGGGGGCGCGCGTCCATTCCCGGCGGGCCGCCTTGACCATCACATGCTCAGTGCGGGTTTCGTATTGCGCTGGAATGCGCTCATCGTGTTCGCTGGCCGGAGTGATCACCTCGGTGACCATTTCGGTATGGGTGACGGCAGGTACAAGGCGGCGCACCGTATGTTCGGGCTGCACCACCACGTCTCTATCGACCATGCGCGACACTTCCGGCACGGTGCGGGTTTCAGTATGGGCTTCGGCCACCAGCACGTGCTCGCGGAAGTTCTCGACCTGAGGCGCGATCAAAAGGCGAGAATAGCATTGGCCCGGCACGGCGATCTTGCGCAGATCGGCCGGAATGGCGTGCCAGTTATCCGAGTTGGTCGGGCCATCGGGGCAATCGACGACCGGCGTGCCCTGCGCCCATACCTGGGCATCGCCTTCGCCATCCATGCCCGCCGACGACGAACCGGTCTGCACCACCTGCACCGTCTGGCGCGCCGTGACCTGCGAGCTTTGCGTGAAATCCGCCGACATCGGCACCACGACCGGACGGTCATGACGATCATGGGCGCTGGCGGGCAAGCCAAGGCTCAGCCCCATCAGGGCGATCACAGCGACATTAGATTCCAGAAACAGCTTTCGGGAATTCAGAAACAGCTTTTGCACGACAGGAAACCTCAGGCTTTTGGAAACGAACGGATCGCGTAAAATTAACCCTTTATAAACCTTTTAGCCAAGCCTTCACACCTGAAACGGGTAAATTAACCATATCCACACAGGCCGCGCGGCAAGAGGCGGCGTCTTTTAAGCTTGACATTGCGGCCCGCACTTTCCATTGCCAGCGCAAACCTCCCGTCACTGTCTAAAGGTATCCCGTCATGATCGCCCGTTACGCCCGTAAAGAAGCCGCCGCCATCTGGGACGCGGCGATGAAATACAGGATATGGTTCGAGATCGAGGCCCATGCCGCGACCAAGATGGCCGAACTGGGCGTCATCCCCAAAGAAGCCGCTGAAACCCTTTGGGAAAAGGGCAAGGACGCCGAATTCGACGCCGACCGGATCGACGAGATCGAACGCACGGTCAAGCACGATGTCATCGCCTTCCTGACCCATGTGTCCGAAATCGTCGGCCCCGAAGCGCGCTTCCTGCATCAGGGCATGACCTCATCGGACGTACTCGACACCTGCTTCGCCGTCCAGCTCCAGCGCTCCAGCGACCTGCTGATCGAGGATGTCGATCTGCTGCTGGCCGCCCTGAAAAAACGCGCGCTCGAACATAAATTCACCCCGATGGTCGGGCGTTCGCACGGCATCCATGCCGAGCCGGTGACGTTTGGCTTGAAACTGGCGGGCTATTACGCCGAGTTCACCCGCGCCCGTAAACGTCTGGTCACGGCACGCGAAGAAATCAGCACCTGCGCTATTTCCGGCGCGGTCGGCACCTTTGCCAATGTCTCGCCCGAAGTCGAAGCCTATGTGGCCGACAAGATGGGGCTGGCCGTCGAGCCCGTCTCGACTCAGGTGATCCCGCGCGACCGCCATGCCGCCTTCTTCGCCGCTCTGGGCGTGGTGGCGTCGAGCATCGAGCGTCTGGCGACAGAAATCCGCCATCTGCAACGCACCGAAGTGCTGGAGGTCGAGGAATTTTTCTCGGCGGGGCAAAAAGGCTCGTCGGCCATGCCGCACAAGCGCAATCCGGTGCTGACCGAAAACCTGACCGGCCTCGCCCGCCTTGTGCGCTCGGCTGTTGTGCCCGCGATGGAAGACGTGGCCCTGTGGCATGAGCGCGACATTTCGCACTCGTCCGTCGAACGCGGCATCGCGCCCGACGCCACCGTCCATCTCGATTTCGCCCTGCGCCGTCTGGCGGGCGTAATCGACAATCTGCTCATCTATCCGGACAATATGCAGAAGAATATCGACCGTCTCGGCGGTCTGGTGCATAGCCAGCGCGTCATGCTGGCCATGACGCAAAAGGGCATGTCGCGCGAGGACAGCTATTCCGCCGTGCAGCGCAATGCCATGAAGGTGTGGCGCGGCGAGGGCAATTTCCTCGACTTCCTGGCCGCCGACGAAGACGTGTCGAAGTTCTTCACCCGCGAACAGCTTGAGCCCTTCTTCAACCTCGACTACCACACCAAGCACGTCGATACGATTTTCGCACGGGTGTTTGGCGCGTAATTTTTAAGTAAGAACCCCCACCACCACGCCCATGAAGACTGGGCGCGGTCCCCCTCCCCACCAGAGGTGGGGAGGTATAGGATGATGGTGGGGGTTCTTGTTTCCTTTTTCGGGACGCGAACCATGCCTTTTGCCCTCAATACTGAGTTCGATTTCGACGGCTATGTCAGCCGTTTTGCCGGCAAGGGCCGCGTCCGTCTCGAAGGCGCGCTGGCTGAGGCCGATGCCCTGGCTGTACACCAGACGCTGGAACGCCAGACGCCGTGGGAATTGCAACTGGTCAGCGCCGAAGGCCGTCCCGAAGTTCTGTCGCGTCACGAACTCGACATGTTGTCGCCCGACATTATCCAGACCCGTTTGCAGGACGCCGCCACCCGCGCCCAGACCGGCCTTGCTTATTTGCGCCTCGGCCTCGACCTGATGAGCCACACCGAACCGGGTTTGCGCGATGTGAGCGATCTGTTGAAATCGGACGCCTTCGCGCAGTTTTGCGGCCAGTTGACCGGCCTGTCCGGGCTTGTCCTCACCCAGCTTGAAGCGGTCTGTTATCGCAATGGTGACTTCTTCACGCGCCATACCGATGCTTCGGCGCGCCTGTGTTTTGAATGGAATTTCACGCAAGGCTGGCGCTCCGACTGGGGCGGTCAGGTGCTGTTTCATGCCCCGTCAGGCGACATCGAAGGCGGCATCATGCCGCGCATGAACGATCTGGCGCTTTATGCTGGCGACCAGCCGCGCTCGATTGCCAGCGTGGCCCCCTATGCTGGCGGCCCGCGTTTTTCCATCAGTGGACGATTTGCTTAATTAGAGGCAGGCGGCGGCGGTGGCGGCGCGTCGATAGGCTGGGTCGGCAAGGTGCCTGTAGTCTTGACCGGAGCTTCACCCGGTGGCGGTGGCGGCGGGGCGTCGATGGATTGCGTCGGCAGGGGATCAAGTTCCGGCCGGGTGGTGGCGCAGGCCGATAAGAGAGCCAGTCCGCCCATCAGCACCAGACAGCATATCGCGCCCTTCATCCGTCTAATCTTTCAAAGAGGCGCGCGCCTGAGCCAGAAACTCCTCAGCCTTGCTGCGCACTTCGGATTCGCGCACGCGCAAGTTTGATGCGGTCAGATCGCCCAGCACCTTGCGAATCACGTCCTCTTCGGAGGGCTGTTCGCCGCCCGCCCGCACCACGGCCTCGGCATAGGATTCGCTGGAAGCGCCGTTCAGGCCCATTTTTTCGGCGGCCCATAAGGCCATCATGCGATTGCGCAGGGCCGCAGCCTGAAATTCCTGAGCGTCCAGGGCATCAGTCAGGGGATCGGAAGCTTGAAAACTGGATGACTGCTCGTTTGGTAATGACATGTCAGGAGAACCTCTTGGAGGTTTAGTTGTAATTCTCCTTGGCGATTTAGGCAACCGGAACCGTTCTTTATACGCCGTTTTCTTGACATACCGGCAGGCGGCTCAGCCTTGCGGCAAAAAAGCCATGAGCGGCACGATTTGTCGGACACGCGCACTGTACTTTTCATATGATTTTGTATATTTGCGGCGGCAACGCGCATCATCTGCCGGTGCGAGCCTGCAAACCCACGCTTCCCTTCGCCCTGCGCGCCCCTCGCGCCCTGCCGGAAGCTCATTTCGGGACATAAGTTCATGACCACCCGCCGCAAGAAGATTTACGAAGGCAAGGCCAAGATCCTTTACGAAGGCCCTGAGCCCGGCACGCTGGTGCAGTATTTCAAGGACGACGCCACCGCCTTCAACGGCGAAAAGAAGGCGCAGCTTGAAGGCAAGGGCGTCATCAATAACCGCATTTCCGAATTCGTCATGACCAAGCTGACCAATATCGGCGTGCAGAACCACTTCATCAAGCGCCTGAACCTGCGCGAGCAACTGATCCGCGAAGTCGAGATCATTCCGCTCGAAGTTGTGTGCCGCAATGTGGTGGCGGGCTCAATGGCCAAGCGTTTCGGCCTGCCGGAAGGGCAAGCCTTGCCGCGCTCGATCGTCGAATTCTACTATAAGAACGACGCGCTCAATGATCCGATGATTACCGAAGAGCACATCACGGCGTTCAACTGGGCCAATACCCAGGAGATCGACGATATTCTGGCCACCACCCTGCGCGTCAACGATTTCCTGTCGGGCATGTTCGCCGCCGTCGGCATTACGCTGGTCGATTTCAAGATCGAATATGGCCGCCTGTTCGAGGGCGAGTTCTCGCGCGTCATCCTGGCCGACGAAATCAGCCCCGATTCGTGTCGCCTGTGGGATTCCACCACCAATGAAAAGCTCGACAAGGATCGCTTCCGCCGCGACATGGGCAATGTGATCGAGAGCTACACCGAGGTCGCCAAGCGTCTCGGCATCATGGGCGATATGCCCCGAGTGATTGAAGGGGGCGCGCAGTGACCCGTTCAATCATGAAAAAAACAAAATGGGTGATTGAAGGGGGCATGAATTGACAATGAAAGCAAAAGTTCACGTTTTCCTGAAGCCCGGCGTTCTGGATGTGCAGGGCAAGGCCGTTGAAAACGCGCTGCATGGCCTGGGCTGGGACAGCGTCGCCAATGTCCGCGTCGGCAAGGTGCTGGAATTCGATCTGGCCGCCGATTCTGAGGACGCAGCCAGAACCGAGCTGAAAGCCATGTGTGAAAAGCTGCTGGCCAATACGGTCATCGAATCCTACAAGGTTGAGGTCGCGTAACATGACGTTTAAGGCAGCCGTTCTCGTCTTCCCCGGTTCCAATTGCGACCGCGACTGCAAGACGGCGGTGGAAACCACGGTGGGCGGTCACGTCGATATGGTGTGGCACGAAGAGAGCGCCCTGCCCGCCAATCTCGACCTGATCATCATTCCCGGCGGCTTTTCCTACGGCGATTACCTGCGCTGCGGCGCTATAGCCTCGCAATCGCCGGTGATGGCGGCGGTGAAGGCGCAGGCCGCGCGCGGCGTGTCGGTCTTAGGCATCTGCAACGGCTTCCAGACCCTGTGCGAAAGTGGCCTGCTGCCCGGCGCGCTTTTGCGTAATGAGGCGCTGAAATATATCTGCAAACCCATCGAACTGAAGATCGAGAACCGCCATACGCGCTTCACCAAAGCCTATGGCAGCCAAGCATCCATCTGGATGACGCAGGGCAATGCCGATGGGAACTTCTTCGCCGACGCCGATACGCTGAAACGCATCGAGGACAAGGATCAGGTGGTTTTCCGTTACGTCGAAAACCCCAATGGCTCGCAAAACGGCATTGCCGGTATCGTCAATGAAGCGGGCAATGTGCTGGGCATGATGCCCCACCCCGACCGGGCGTTCGAACCGGCGCTGGGCTCGGCAGACGGCGCGCCACTGTTCAGGAGTCTGGTTGGCGTGCTGCAAAGCGCCTGATCGTTCATCTCTGATGATAAAAAGCCGCTGCCCTCACGGGACAGCGGCTTTTTTATGCAGAATCTGTGGCCTGCCGACTGTCTGGCTGCCCTGATCGCCGAACCGTTACCTTGACAATTTGCAATTTTGTATATACAGTATGGTATATACGCAGGGGGTGAATTTTTGCTGTGGACGTGGGATGAGAAAAAGGCCGCTGCCAATCTGGTAAAACACAAGGTGCCGTTTGAATTGGCGGTGCAGGTGTTTACAGACCCGTTCCAACTCTCCGAGCCCGATCCGCATGAAGGCGAGGCGCGTTGGCGTACAATTGGCAGTCCCCTGCCGCATCATCCACTGCTATTGTTTGTTCTCCATACCGATAATGATAGCGAAGATGGCCGTATCATCAGCGCCCGCAAGGCGACACCGCATGAAAGGAAAGCCTATGAAAACGCGATCCGGTGAGACTCTGTCACCTGAGCTTCTGGACCATTTGAAAATTCTTGAAGCCATGCCTGACGACGCGATTGATACAAATGACATACCGGAAGTGAGCGACTGGTCCAGGGCCGAGCGCGGCAAGTTCTATCGCCCGGTCAAGAAACCTTATTCCTTACGTCTGGATGCCGATGTCGTGGCCTGGTTCAAGGCCTCCGGTGACGGCTATCAGACGCGGATCAACGCTGCCTTACGCGAATATGTACTCACCCACAGCAAAAAGAGCGCGTGAAACCGCCCTCGGCTCAACGTGAACAGCCTTGTTCAAGGCGTTGGACATGGGCAAACCCTGCTAAACTGAAAGCGTAGAGGTCAGCATAGGCGGCGGAATGCCCGGTAGCCACGACAGGGCGTGAAACGGTATAGTGACTGTGAAAAATGGTTCAATGATGAGCGTGAAGGCGCGTTTAATGGCTGACATCGACCCTTAAATCCCCTATATGCGCGGACATGAGCAGCACAGCCCCCGCCCCCCAAAAAAGCACTGAAAAGTCACTGGCCGACAAGGCCGCCGAATATGGCCTCAAACCTGAGGAATATCAGGTTATTCTCGACCGTCTTGGCCGTGAGCCCAATGATGTCGAGCTGGGCGTCTTTTCCGTCATGTGGTCGGAGCATTGCTCCTATAAATCCTCGCGCCTGCACCTGCGCAAATTCCCGGTGACCGGCCCGCGCGTCATCTGCGGCCCCGGCGAGAACGCTGGCGTCATCGATATTGATGACGGTCAGGCCTGCATCTTCAAGATGGAATCGCACAACCACCCGTCGTTCATCGAGCCCTATCAGGGCGCGGCCACCGGCGTCGGCGGCATTATGCGCGATGTCTTTACGATGGGCGCGCGCCCCGTGGCCCTGCTCAACGCCCTGCGTTTCGGCGAACCCGGCCATCCGAAGACGCGCCGCCTCGTCGAGGGCGTGGTGTCGGGTATCGGCGGTTACGGCAATTGCGTCGGCGTGCCGACCGTGGCGGGCGAAACCAATTTCCACGCCGGTTATAACGGCAATATCCTGGTCAATGCCATGTGCGTCGGCATTGCCGATGCCGACAAGATCTTCTATTCCGCCGCCCCCGAACCCGGCCTACCGGTCGTCTATTTCGGCTCGAAGACGGGCCGCGACGGCATTCACGGCGCCACCATGGCCAGCGTCGAGTTTTCCGAAGATTCGGAAGAAAAGCGCCCCACCGTGCAGGTCGGCGATCCGTTTGCTGAAAAGCTTTTGATCGAGGCCACGCTGGAGCTGATGGCTTCGGGTGCCGTGGCCGCCATTCAGGATATGGGCGCTGCGGGCCTGACCTCCAGTTCCGTGGAAATGGCGGGTAAGGGCGGGCTTGGCATCACGCTCAACCTCGACAAGGTGCCGCAGCGCGAAGAAAATATGTCGGCCTATGAGATGATGCTGTCGGAATCGCAGGAGCGGATGCTGGCCATCCTCAAGCCGGGCCGCGAGGAAGACGGCTATCGCATCTTCAAAAAATGGGGCCTCGACGCCGCCGTGATCGGCGAAACCAACACGTCTGGCCATATCGTGCTGACGCACAAGGGCGAGGTGGTCTGCGACCTGCCGCTGGGCCCGCTCAGCGACGACGCGCCGCTGTATGACCGCCCATGGGTCGAGCCGGTGACGCAGGCCCCCTATGGCGACACACCCGCTCACGATCTCAATGACGCCCTGCTGAAAATCATCTCCTGCCCCGATGAAGCCTCCAAGCGCTGGCTGTGGGAACAGTATGACCGTCACGTCATGGCCGATACCCTATCGGACAGTTCAACCGGCCACGATGCGGGCATGGTGCGTGTGCATGGCACGAAAAAGGCGCTGGCCGTCACCTCGGACTGCACGCCGCGCTATGTGCAGGCCGATCCTTACGAAGGCGGCAAGCAGGCCGTGGCCGAGGCGTGGCGCAACCTGACCGCCGTGGGTGCCGAGCCGATCGCCATCACCGACAATCTCAATTTCGGCAGCCCGGAAAAGCCCGAAACCATGGGCCAGATCGTGCGCGCCATCGATGGCATGGCCGAGGCCTGCCGCGCCCTCGATTTCCCGGTCGTTTCCGGCAATGTGTCGCTGTATAACGAAACCAATGGCGTCTCGATCCCACCCACGCCCACGGTCGGCGCGGTGGGGCTGCTGAAAGATTACGACCAGCGTGTCGGCTTCAACAAGGTGATCGCCGGACAGGTGCTGATCCTGATCGGCGAAACCAAAGGTGAAATGGGCTCGACGCTTTACCTGCGCGAAGTGTGCGGCATCGAGGCCGGTGCGCCGCCGAAGGTTGATCTCGACGCCGAAAAGGCCAATGGCACGCTGGTGCGCCGTCTGATCAAAACGGGCGTGGCGAAAGGCGTCCACGATCTTTCCGATGGCGGGCTTTTGTGCGCGGCTGTGGATGTGGTTCTGGCCTCGCAGATCGGCCTCAAGTTGAAAAACACCACCGACCTCGACGATCATGTGTTTGGCTTTGCCGAGGATCAGGCGCGTTATCTGATCGCGGTCGATGAGGCTTCGGCGCATCTGGTCATCGCCCAGGCGGCGGAAGCCGATGTGCCGGCGGCGGTGGTCGGCGTGGCGGGCGGCACGGATCTCAGCTTCTCGCATCTCAGCCTGAACCTTGAGCAGTTGCGTTCGGCGCATGAAGCCTGGCTGCCTAATTACATGGCCGGCAAGGCTTAAGGCGCGCCGATTCCGGTCAGTTGCCAGAGGGCGCTGATATAGAGGCCGCCCAGTCCGTGTTTGACATCGACGGTTTAAGGGCCATGACGATGGCAGGCCCGGCCCGGTTAAGCTTATCCATAGGCTTGCCTTGCGCTCCCTTTTTCCCGCGAAACTGCGGACACGACTATAGCGCAGGCCAAACCGGCTGCCAAATTGACCTCTTGGGACAGGTTTTAAACCTCTCTTAACCGGTTCGCCCGCAAGATTTGACATAAGTGTTAACCGCAACCCTGTATTCCTCAAAGCGTGTTATTTCAACGATTTCCATCAAAAGTTGCATCGGAATGCGATACCCGGCAAGCCTGAATTCAAGATGGCCCCATCTTCTCGTGGGAGCGCGCTGAGCTATGCGCTATCGCCCTTTCGGACGATCCGGCATCGCACTTTCGACGGTCGGCCTGCGCCTGTCGCAGGAACGGCTTGGTCAAAACCGCAACCTGATGCAGAAACTGGTGGTGGCGGCGCTCGAAAACGGCATCAATACCTATCATTTCGATTCTACCTCGCCTGAATTTCTGCGCATGGCGGCTGATGTGTTTGGCGTGGTCGAACGCAAGCTCCTGTTTATCAGCGTCAATGCCCATGATCCGGGCCAGGCCGCCGATTACAGCCTGGCGCCCCTGAAAGAACGCCTGCGCTCCGCGATCAAGGATTCAGGCCTGCACTGGCTCGATCTTCTGATGTTCGCCTCACCGGGCGCGCTGGATATTCCGCCCGAAAGCTTCGACTTCCTGAAAAGCCTGCAAAAGGCGCGTATGCTGCGCCATATCGGGGCGCGCGGGGCTACGGGCGATATTCCCGCCCTGATCGAAAGCGGCCGGTTCAGCGTCATCGAAACGAGCTTCGACATCGATTCAAGCTGGGACAAGCGCCGCCAGATCGACCGCGCCGTGCAGCATGAGATGAATGTCATCGCCTCCGACTTCTTTCCCGAAGCCTATCGCAAGGCCACGGATGTGGTGCCCAAGGCGGCGCGTGGTGGCTGGTTCGCCAAGCCGAAAAATCCTTTGGCCGGCATGGGCACGCATTCTTTCCTGCACCAGACGGCCGACTGGACGCCCGAAGCCCTGTGCCTCGGCTACGCCCTGTCGCAACCCACCCTGTCCTGCGTCTTCATCGACGCCGATACGCCCGAACAGGTCGAGGCCCTGGCCGAGGTGCCCGAACGCCACCTGCCCTCCTCAGTGCCCGCCCAGATCGAGATGGCGCGCTTCAACGAACCGCTGGCCAATAGCGGACGCTGACGGAACAGGGGGGCTGGATTTAGCCCCGCCCCTATCCTATATGCAGGGCAATAGTCATTTTATCCTTTGCAAGGAGCGTTCCGCGTGAGCAGCGAATCCGACGTTAACAGCTTTATCGACAGCACCATCAAGGGCCATGATGTGGTTCTGTTCATGAAGGGCACCCCCGAACAGCCGCGCTGCGGCTTCTCCGGTCTGGTGGTGCAGGTGCTCGATCATCTGGGTGCTGAATATATTGGCGTCGATGTGCTCCAGGACGCCGATCTGCGCGAAGGCATCAAGGCTTTCAGCGACTGGCCGACCATTCCGCAACTCTATATCAAGGGCGAATTCATCGGCGGTGCCGACATCGTGCGCGAAATGTTCCAGTCGGGCGAACTGAAGACCGCGCTCACCGAACAGGGCGTGATCAGCGCCTGATCGGCAGTTGCCATTCCAGCAATAGAAAAACCCCGGAAGCCTGAGCTTCCGGGGTTTTTATTGTAGCTAATACCAAGTTGCGATGACTTTGACTCATCGCAACTTGGCAAGGCCGACTGGCCGTCCGAGCTTATGCGAGGAGCCATGCGGCGTTTGAGCTGCAAATAATGCTTACCGCTTACGACGAATAATATTCGACGACCAGGTTCGGTTCCATCTTGACCGGATACGGCACTTCGGCCAGTTCGGGCATACGGATGTAGCGGGCCTTCATGGCCTTGGCGTCGAGTTCGATATAATCCGGCACGTCGCGCTCGGGCGATTGCAGGGCTTCGAGCACCAGCGCCATATTGCGCGAACGCTCACGCACCTCGACAACATCGTCCGGCTTGACGCGATAAGAAGGGATGTTGACGCGCTTGCCATTGACCAGAACGTGGCCGTGGTTGACGAACTGACGGGCCGCCCACACGGTCGGCACGAACTTGGCGCGGTAAACGAGCGCATCGAGGCGCGATTCGAGCAGCGAGATCAGGTTTTCCGAGGTATTGCCCTTGCGGCGATCAGCCTCTTCATAGGTGCGCAGGAATTGCTTTTCGGTGATGTTACCGTAATAGCCCTTCAGCTTTTGCTTGGCCTTCAGTTGCAGGCCGAAGTCCGAGGTCTTCTGCTTGCGGCGCTGACCATGCTGGCCGGGGCCGTAAGAGCGCTTGTTGACGGGGGACTTGGGACGGCCCCACAGGTTTTCACCCATGACGCGGTCGAGTTTGTACTTGGCGCTATGGCGCTTTGACATATCGTACCTTCTTAATCATCCCGGCCGGCTTCCCGCACTCTGCGGAAGGCAATTGCAACGGCGGCGTCAGGATCACCCGTTATATCCAGTCAAAAACCGGAAGCGGCGCGTTTACGGGTTTTGCCGGTCAAAGTCAAGTCGCTGACTGCCAAAAGGCAGGCGGCCTAGTTGCCTGCTTTCAGCCGATCCGCATGGAAGGCCAGATGGTCGTCGATAAAGCTGCGGATGAAATAGTAGCTGTGATCATAGCCATCCTGATAGCGCAGGCTGATCTTCTGCCCCGCCGTGGCGGCGGCCTGTTCCAGCCTTTCGGGCATGAGCTGGTTTTCCAGAAACGGATCGGCCAGACCCTGATCGATCAGGATGTCGTCAAACGGCTTGCCCCCGCCCTGCGCCAGACGCAGCGCCGCGTCATAGCGTTCCCAACGGGCATGGTCGGAGCCGAGATAGGCGGCCAGCGCCTTTTCGCCCCACGGCGCGTGCATGGCCGAGGCAATCGGCGCAAAGGCCGATACCGAGCGAAACAGGTGCGGATAGTTCATGGCCAGGGTGAGCGCGCCGTGCCCGCCCATCGAATGGCCGAAAATGCCACGCCGCGCCGGATCAGCCGGAAAATTGCTCTCGATGGCCGCGATCAGATCCTTGATGATATAGGATTCCATCTGGAAATGCGCGCTCCACGGGCCTTGCGTGGCGTCGAGGTAAAACCCGGCCCCCTGGCCGAGATCGCTGGCCGGATCGTCGGCCACCTCAGGCCCGCGCGGGCTGGTATCGGGGGCGACGATGATCAGGCCCAGTTCGGACGCCTTACGATAGGCGCCGGCTTTTTCGGTGAAATTGGCGGCTGTGCAGGTCAGGCCCGACAGCCAGTAGAGGGTGGGAAAAGGCGCGTCGGTGCGCTGTTCGGCGACATCGGGAATAAAGACGGAGGCCTGCATGGGCACACCGGTGGCGACACTGTCGTGACGGATAAAATAGAGGATTCCGTCGTGAATGCGATGCTGTGAAAGAAAATCAATTGAGAACATGCTCTTCCTTTTTAGACGTCCTGAATCAGACACCGTCCCACCTCGCAGCTTACAGTTGACGTTTACGGAATTTCACATGAATCTGAAGTGTCGTGCGCAAATTTTCGATAAGTATATGCAGCCAGATACCGCATATTGATGGGTTTAGACCCGCTCAGAACAGGATGACCGAGCGGATGCTTTCGCCTGCGTGCATCAGGTCGAAAGCCTCATTGATGCGTTCCAGCGGGAAGGTGTGGGTGATCATCGGGTCGATTTCGATCTTGCCGTCCATATACCAGTCAACAATTTTCGGCACGTCGGTGCGGCCGCGCGCCCCGCCGAAAGCCGAGCCTTTCCACACCCGTCCGGTGACCAGTTGGAAGGGCCGCGTGGCGATCTCCTTGCCCGCTTCGGCCACGCCGATAATGATGCTCTCGCCCCAGCCGCGATGGCAGGCTTCCAGCGCCGTGCGCATAACATCGGTATTGCCGGTGCAGTCAAAGGTATAATCGGCACCGCCATCGGTCAGGGCCACCAGATGCGCCACCAGATCGCCCGGTACACGCGACGGATTGACGAAATCGGTCATGCCGAAGCGTCGGCCCCATTCCGCCTTGCCGTCATTGAGATCGACGCCGACGATTTTATCGGCACCGGCCAGTTTCAGCCCCTGAATGACATTCAGCCCGATCCCGCCGAGGCCAAAGACAATGGCATTGGCCCCCGGTTCGACCCTGGCCGTATTGACCACGGCCCCCACGCCGGTCGTGACGCCGCAACCGATATAACAGGCCTTGTCGAACGGCGCATCGTCGCGGATTTTGGCCAGGGCGATTTCGGGCAGCACCGTATGGTTGGCGAAGGTGGAACAGCCCATATAGTGATGGATCGCCTGCCCCTTATAGGAAAAGCGCGTTGTGCCATCGGGCATCAGCCCCCGCCCTTGCGTGGCGCGGATGGCGGTACACAGATTGGTCTTGCGGCTCAGGCACGATTTGCACTGGCGGCATTCGGGCGTGTAGAGCGGAATCACGTGATCGCCGGGCTTGAGCGAGGTGACGCCGGGCCCGACCTCCAGCACGATGCCGGCGCCTTCGTGGCCGAGAATGGAGGGGAACAGCCCTTCCGAATCAAGCCCGTCCAGCGTGTAGGCGTCGGTATGGCAGACGCCTGTGGCCCTGATTTCGACCAGCACCTCGAACGCCTTAGGCCCTGCCAGATCGACTTCGACGATTTCAAGCGGTTTTTTCGCCTCAAAAGCAACGGCGGCGCGGGTTTTCATGGCGTTTCTCTCACTTAACGAACCTGTTGTTTGTGCGGTCACGGCACGGATTTGACAAGCGAAAAGACAATTTGCATCTAACTCTGGGTTGAAAATCATAAAGCCTTAACCCTGCTGCCCTAAGGTCAGTCGCATAGTTTTTGCGTACCCGGAGTTTTTCCATGACCATCAAATTCCGCATCCTGGCCCTCGTCGCCGGTTTTGCCATCATGGCGTCCGCCATTACCGGCCTCGGCCTCCTCACCATCAATGATTACAACAATATGCTGCTCTCGGCGGATCGGGCGCACGAAAACGCCTATCGCGGCGAGCATCTCAACCGGCTCGTCACCGGCGTGGTCATGGATTCGCGCGGCGTTTATATGGCGGCCGACACCAGCGCCGCCGCACCGTTTGCTGAGGGTATGAACAAGCAACTGGATGAGATTCAGGCCTTGCTGAGCGACTGGAAAGCCGATCTCAAACCGGGTGAATTGCCGGAATTCGGTGCTGTGCAGGACAAGGCGAACGAATTTATCGCCTTCCGCCGTGATCTGGCACGCCTGGGCACCGAAGTCTCACCGGCGGCTGCCAATGTGCAGGGCAATAACAGCGCCAATCGCACCAACCGCAAGGCGTTTCAGGCCAGTATCGATGCGATGGTCAACCATATCCGCAGCAATCTCGACCAGTCACAGGCCGATATGGCGCGTTACAAATCCGAGCGCTCGGTGCAGTTTCTGTCCATCGCCGCCGCCGGTATCCTGATGCTGATCGCCGCCTCCTTGTGGGTGGCCATCAAGTCGATTTCGCGCCCGCTGCAACAGGTGACCGAGAAGGTGATGCGCATTTCCGAAGGCGCTTACGATACGCAAATTGCTGAAAGCCGCGGCCGTGACGAAATCGCCTCGCTGTGGCGCTCGATCCGCACCCTGCGCGACCGGGCGCTGGAAGGCGAAACCCTGAAAGCCCATCAGGCCGAAGAAGACGAACGCATCGCCGCCAATATGCGTGCCGAACGCAACCGTATCGCCGGGGAATTTGAGCAATCAATGGGCGAACTGGCCCGGCGCTTCTCGCTGTCGTCACGTACCGTCGCCGAATCGGCGCGCACCCTGACCAGCAATGCCGATGCCGCCGCCGGACGCATCGAATCGGTCAACCACGCCGCCATCGACGCCGCCAATAATGTGCAGAGCGTGGCCGCCGCCACCGAGGAATTGTCGGCCAGCGTCCATGAGATCAACGAGCAGGTATCGCGCACCTCGCAGGTAACGCAGACCGCCGTGGCCGAAGCCGCCCGGAGCGAGGAAGCCATCCAGACCCTTAGCGCCGCTGCCGCCCAGATCGGCGAGGTCGTCAATCTGATTCAGGCCATCGCCGCCCAGACCAATCTGCTGGCGCTCAACGCCACCATCGAATCGGCGCGTGCCGGTGAGGCCGGCAAGGGTTTCGCCGTCGTGGCCTCCGAGGTCAAGCAACTGGCTCAGCAAACCGCCAAGGCTACCGACGACATCCGTTCCAAGATTTCAGAAATCCAGTCGGCCACCCACACCACAGTCGGCAGCATCAACACCATTGTGAAGACCATCGAGACTATCGGCGAACTGACAACCGCCATCGCGGCTTCCGTCGAACAACAGGGCGCGGCCACGCAGGAAATCGCCAACAATACCAACCGTGCCGCCGACGGCACGCGCGAGGTCACCAGTCACATGGCCAGTGTCGAGGGTGCCGCCGCCGAGGCGGGCACGTCTGCCAAGGCCCTGCTCACCCTGTCGGGCGATCTCGAACAGCGCTCGGAAGACCTGCATACCGAAGTGGCCGGTTTCGTCGAACGCCTGCGCGCGGCGTAAAGTCACACGGCTCTTATTGTTTAGTCCTTCAGCCCTTCCAGACCGTCGGCGGTCATGGTCAGATTGACCTCGATCAGGGTGTAGTCGGCCACACCATTGAGCGCAAACGGATCAAGGCGGACACAGGCCTCGACCTCGGCGCGCGTGCCTTTGGCGAAGATCATCCCGCCGGAGCGCGGCACCTTGCGGCCCGAAGCGAGGAACATCCCCGCCGCATAACCGGCCTTCAGCCAGTTCACATGGGCTTCGAGATGCTGATCGACGACATCGAGCGGCACCTTATAGGTCAGGGAGAGTATGAACATCAGGCTTTCACGCGGTTGATATGGCCCATCTTGCGGCCGGGACGCGGTTCGGCCTTGCCATAGACGTGCAGTTGCGCATTCGGCTCGGCGGCCAGTTGCGGCCAGGCCAGTATGTCATCGCCGAGCAGATTGGTCATTTCCACCGTGCAGCGTGCCTGCGTATCGCCGAGCGGCCAGCCCGCTACGGCGCGGATATGCTGTTCGAACTGATCGCACCAGCACCCAGTTTGCGTCCAGTGGCCGGAATTATGAACGCGCGGCGCGATCTCATTGAGCACCAGCCGGTCGCCTTCCAGCACAAACAGCTCGACGGCCAGAACGCCAACATAATCAAGCCCTTCCAGCACCTTGCGGGCGATGGTTTCAGCCTCGGCGGCCAATTTGGCGCTGATCCTGGCCGGGGCCAGTGTGGTGGCCAGAATGCCGCCGACATGGTGATTTTCGCCGATCGGAAAGGTCTTGATCTCGCCGTTCCAGCCGCGCGCCGCCACCACCGAGATTTCGCGGCTGAAGCTGGCCTTCGCTTCCAGAATGGCCGCGCGCCCGCCCAGAGATGCAAAGGCCGCCGCCGCATCGCCTGCGCCGCGCACCCAGACCTGCCCCTTGCCGTCATAGCCTTCGCGGCGCGTTTTCAGCAAGGCGGGCGCGCCCAGTTCGGTCAGGGCCGCTTGCAGATCGGCCAGACTGTCGATGGCGCGGAAATCGACGGTAGCGACGCCGTGCTCACGGGCGAAACGCTTTTCGAACACCCGGTCCTGGGTGATGCGCAGGGCCCGCGACGAAGGCGCCACGACATCTCCCTGCCCGGTCAGGAAATCGAGGCTGTCGGCCGGTACATTTTCAAACTCGAAGGTAACGACATCGCAAGCGGCAGCAAAAGCCGACAGCGCGGTCTTGTCGTCATAGGCGGCGACGGTGGCGCTGGCCGAAACCAAAGCTGCGGGTGCATCCGTTTCTGGGCCAAAAATGGCCACCTTAAAACCGAGGCGCGAGGCGGCCTGACTCAACATGCGGCCAAGCTGACCATCGCCGAGAATGCCGATTGTGGCACCTAAAGGAAGTATGTTCGTCATCAGTCTTCGACCGTCTCCGGCACAGAATCGGTCTGGGCCGTGCGGAAAGCCTCGACGCGCGCCGCCAGGGCGGGATCGCCTAGCGCCAGTATCTGCGCCGCCAGCAGACCGGCGTTTTTCGCGCCCGCCTCACCGACCGCCAGTGTGCCGACCGGCACGCCGCCCGGCATCTGCACGATGCTGAGCAGCGAATCAATGCCTTTCAGCCCGTCGCGCACCGGCACCGGCACACCCAGCACCGGCAGGGGGGTCAAGGCCGCCGTCATGCCGGGCAGATGGGCCGCCCCGCCCGCCCCGGCGATGATCACCTGATAGCCTGCCGCCTTGGCGCCCTCGGCAAATTCCACCATACGCTTAGGCGTGCGATGGGCCGACACCACCTGGGCGTGATAGGCCACACCAAGCTGGTCGAGCGCTGCGGCAGCGGCCTTCATCACGGCCCAGTCCGAGCGCGAGCCCATGATGATGGCGACGGGTACCGGCTCCGGCATCGCATAATCCTTTTGACATCAGGCGAAACCCGCCCTTTTGGAAAGGCGCGGAGTATAGCGGCGAAGTCTTTGTCTGCAAGCCGATTCACAGCCGATGACATAATTCGCCGAATGAAAAAGACTGTGCAGAAGCCACCCATGCCGCATTGCGCCATGACATCTTCCATGCTTTCATAAGGGCTGACGCGCTTCCTGCGATGCGCGCCCAGCCAGTATTCGGGATCAATGGGACTCGACTCACACCTCCATACGGCCATGCCTGACCGGCCCGCATCTTCTGCCGCACCCGCCTCTTCTTTCGCAGATGAGGGCGCGCCCCGGATTGCGCCTGCCACCACGGCTTCGATGCAGAGCCTGCTGGCCCAGTATTTCGCCGATCATGGTACGCAGGGCAATCTGGTCGTGCTCACCGAAGCCGCGCCGCAGGCCGTGGTCAGGCAGTCCCCCATGCCTGCGCCGGAAAACGTCTGGCCTGATGAGGCGCGCGCGACCGTGGAGGCCCTGCGCGCCGAACTGACGGATCTGCGCGCCCAACTGGCTCAGCAGGCCCTGCATTTGCAGGCCGCGCAAGGTCAGGCCGACAGCGACGTTCTGACCCCCACCCTCAACCGCCGCGCCTTCCTGCGCGAAGTGCAGCGCGCTATGGCCGATTGCCGCCGTTATGGCGAAGAGGCCTGCGTCATCTATATCGACATGGACAGTTTCAAATCCATCAATGACGCCTATGGCCATGCGGCGGGCGACGCCGCCCTGATCTATGTGGCCGACACGCTCAATGCCAGCGTGCGCGAAGGCGACAGTGTGGGCCGCATGGGTGGTGACGAATTCGCCATCATGCTGCGCCATGCCGATCTCAAATCGGCGCGGATCAAGGCAATGAAACTGGAAGCCGAACTGATGATGGGTACGTTCGAGCACAATGGCCTTTATCTGAAAACCGGCGGTTCGTTCGGCGTGCGCGCCTATGCCGGACAGCCTTCCGCCGAAGCCTGGCTTTCCGAGGCCGATGCCGCCATGTTCCTGGTCAAGAAGGCGTCGCGTTAAGCCTGTAAAGCCAGCCGTTCCTGTTCGGCGGCCAGATAGGGCAGAACCGCTTCGGCGGGCATGGGGCGGGCGAACAGATAACCCTGCACATGGCGGGCGCGCACCTGACGCAACAGGGCCATTTCGGCTTCAGTCTCCACGCCCTCGATCACGCATTCCAGATTAAGATTGCGCGCCAGATCGATGATTGTCTTGACGATTTTCAAAGCCGAGCCATGCTTGACAAGCTGAATGACAAAACTGCGATCAATCTTGATCTTGTCAATCGGCAGGCGGTGAATATAGCTGAAACTGGAATAGCCCGCGCCGAAATCATCGACGGCGATGCGGCAGCCCATCGCTTTCAGCCGCGCCAGCGCCTCGCAGGCCTGCTCGAAATCGGACAGCATGGCCGTTTCGGTGATCTCGAATTCGATGCGGTGTGGATCAATGCCGGAGTCGCGCACCGTGCGGATGACATTATTGATCGACAGGCCTGAACGCAGATCACGCGCCGACAGATTGAACGACACACGGGTATTATGCGGCCATTCCCGCACCTTGCGCAGGGCCTTTTCCAGCAAAAGCAGGGTGATTTCGGTGATCAGGCCCGAACGTTCAGCGGCCTTGATGAAAATATCGGGCCGCACCGCACCGAGCCTGGCGCTGTCCCAGCGCGCCAGAGCCTCAAAACTGATCGTGCGGTGCTCAACCACATCGACCTGCGGCTGGAAGACGATCGACAGTTCGCGATTCAGGTCGCTGGAGCGCAGGGTCTGATCGACCAGATTAAAATCGCGCATATCGGTTTCGTGGCGTTCCGAAAAGATGACCGCCGCGCCGCGTAAGTTTTGCTTGGCGTAGTAGAGGGCGTAATCGGCGCGCTCCAGCCATTGCGAGGCGTTCATTTCCCGGTCGGCGGCGCGCACGATGCCGATGGAGGCCGAGATATTGGCCGTGATGCCGCTCAGGCTGTAGGTTTCGCGCAAACGCTCGCACAGTTCGTCGCCAAAGGCGCTAAGCTGTGCGTCGGGCATGGCGTCGTGGATGATGATGGCAAATTCATCGCCACCCATGCGCGCCGGAAAGGCACGCTCGCCACAGATATGGCGCAGCCGTTCGGCCACCTCGATCAGCAGGGCGTCGCCGACGCTGTGGCCGTAGATGTCGTTGATCGGCTTGAAGCCATCGAGATCGACCAGGGCCAGACTGAACGGTGTGCCTTTAGCGCGGCTGGCCTCGAAGGTTCTGAAAAAATTGCGCCGGTTGGGCAGGCCGGTCAGGGCGTCGCCATCGGCCAGGGCCTGGGCTTCGCTGCGCAAAGTCTCGGCCTGAAGACGCGCCGACACCGCGCGCAACAGGGTTTTGCGTACCGACAGGGTGAGCACCATAGCCGTGGTAATGATGACCAGAACCATCATCGTATTTTCCAGCGGCGGCGAGGTGCCGGAGTGCCCGTAGGCCAGCCACAGGCCAGCGGCCAGGGCGGCCAGCACGCTGGGCACGATGACACGTAAAGACGCGCCCGTGGTGGCAAACATCAGGATCAGGAAGACGAAATAGACCAGCCTTTGCGCATTGAAATGCATGAGCTGGAACATGACGGGATTGGCCAGCAGCAGCATATTGAGGACCAGACCGATCCCGTCGAGCTGATACATCCGTCGGGCGCGTGGCAGAAAATAGATCACCGCCGCCAGCGCCACCAGAAGGGTGACGACCGACAGCTCCGTCAGCAACAGGCGGTCGATCCCGTTTTCCGTCATGCAGCGATAGATGATGACCGTGGTATAATAGAGGCTGACCACGAAGGCGTAACCGAAGACGATCGGTTTCATCGCGGCGGTTTCTTCGACTTCGCTCAAGGTGCGGGCCTGCACGCTGGACGCGGATTGAGGATCCGGATTTACCTTACCTGAAAACCTGATCACACGTGCCGCCTCGCTTTGTTACCGCACCGCATCCTTAGATGTGACCCCTAAAAAAATACCTAATTTCCGTGGTTTTATTTTACGCGCCACGACGGGACGCCGCGGTGCGCTCATCAATTTGTCACAAACGAGACTTGCCTTTCACGACGTGGCGGGCCTATAGATTTTCTATGCTGCAAACGCGAAACAATCCAATATCCGAAGCGGACCAGGCAGGCTTCGAGCGCCTGCACGATCTGATCCGCGCCGCCCGCGCCGCCGGAGCCGATGCCGCCGAGGCAGTGTTCGCCGAAAGCAGCGCCCTGTCGGTGGGTGTGCGCAAGGGCGCGGTCGAAACGGTTGAGCGCGATGAAACCGGCGATCTGGGCCTGCGCGTCTTTGTTGGCCGCAAACAGGCCGTAGCCTCGGTGTCCGAATTTTCTCCGGCCACGCTGGAGCGTCTGGTCGAACGCGCCGTGGCTATGGCACGGCTGGCCCCCGATGATCCCTATGCCGGTCTGGCCGATCCTGATCGCCTGTACAGGGCCGAGAGCGCTGCGCCCGATCTGGAGCTTTTCGACGCCACCGAGCCGAGCGCGCAAAGCCTGCAAGACCAGGCGCTGGCCATCGAGGCCGCCGGGCTGGCCACGCCTGCCCCCGCCGGTTCGACGCCCGGCAGCCTGCAAAGCGACGCCGCCAGCGCCGGGTTTGCGCGCAATGCGTGGCAGTTCGTGACATCCGACGGCTTTCAGGGCGCGCACCGCACCAGCCTCTTTTTCCAGTCGGGGCGCTTTATCGCCACGGACGCGGCGGGTCAGATGGAACGCGACGGCGAAGGCCGCAGCGTGCGCCATGCGTCCGACCTGCCCGATCTGGCCGAGACCGGTCGCATCGCCGCCGAACGCGCTCTGAAGGCGCTGGGCGCGCGTAAAATCGCCACGCAGAAGACGGCGGTCATGTTCGACCGTCAGGTGTCGCGTTCGCTGATCGGTCAGTTTCTCGCCGCGATTTCCGGCGGCATGATCGCGCGCGGTTCCAGCTTTCTTAAGGACCGGCTGGGCCAGAAACTATTCGATTCGTCGGTGCAGATCATCGATGATCCGCGCCGCGTGCGCGGTCTGGGGGCCTGCCTGTTCGATGATGAAGGCGTGACGGCGCAGCGCCTTGATCTGGTGCGTGACGGCGTGCTGACGACCTGGTTGCTGAATACGGCGAGTGCCCGCCAGCTTGGCATGACCACCACCGGCCACGCCTCGCGCGGACTGGCCGGTGCCCCCGGCATTGCCACGCATAATGTGACGCTGAGTGCCGGTGCGGAAACGCCGCAAAGCCTGATGCGTTCAGTCGGACAAGGTGTGCTGATCACCTCGATGTTCGGCCCCAGCGTCAACAGCGACACCGGCGACTGGTCGGCGGGCGCTTCGGGCTTCTGGTTCGAAAATGGCGAGATCGCCTATCCAGTCAATGAAATCACCGTGGCGGGCAATCTGATCGACATGTTCACACGGCTCGTTCCGGCCAGCGATCTGGAGATTCGCGGCACGCTCGATGCCCCCAGCCTGCTGATCGAGACGATGAGCGTCGGGGGAAAATGATGCGCGGCGGTTCCGACCTTGACCTGATCATCGACAAGGTTCGCCGCGCGGGCGCTCTGGCCCAGCATCTCAAGGCCCACGGCCTGATCACCCGTTACAAGGCCGATGGTTCCATCGTCACCAATGCCGATACCGAGGTCAATCTGTGGCTGAAAGAAGCCCTGCTCAGCGAGCGGCCCGATTATGGCTGGCAAAGCGAGGAAGAGGCCGACAACGCCCATCGCCTGAGCGCGCGGCGCACCTTTGTGCTCGATCCGATCGACGGCACGATGGGGCTTTCCAAGGGCAGCCCGTACTGGACGATCGCCCTGGCCATCGTCGAAGACGGCCAGCCCATATCCGCCGTGGTCTATGCGCCCGATTCGAATGAGCTTTACAGCGCGGCCTTAGGCGAAGGTGCGCGCCTCAATGACAGTCCGATTGAGGCCAGCCAGCGCAGCGAACTGGAAGGCGCCGAGGCGCTGGGCGATTCGCGCCTGTTCGGCAAGGACATCTGGCAAATCCCCTGGCCGCGCTTAAGCGTCCATTCGCGGCCATCTGTGGCCTATCGCATGGCCTGCGTGGCGGCGGGGACGGCCGATTTCACGATGGCGCTGACCCCCAAGCGCGACTGGGACGTGGCCGCCGCCACCCTGATCGCCCAGGAGGCCGGGGCCGTGGTCAGCGATCATATGGGCCAGCCTTACGGTTTCAATGCGCCCGACAGCCTCAAACTGAGTCTGGTCTGTTCGGGGCCCGCGCTGTTTGACGACATCATCCGGCGCTGCGCCCATCTCGAAACCCTGCAATCATAAAACATCAATAATAATCCCCTATACATCGACCCGTAAAAAAGAGCAGAGCCCAAAACCATGAGTGATAAACAACTTCTCCATATCGTGATCGGCGGGGAATTGACCGATCTGAACGGCACCACCTTCAAGGATCTGAAAGCGGTCGAGTTCGTCGGCGCCTATGCCAGCTACGAAGAGGCGGCGCGCGCCTGGCGATCCAAGGCGCAATCAACCGTTGATAATGCCCTGATGCGCTATTTCGTCATCCACGCCCACAAGCTGCTCGACCCGGACAGCGAGGCTAAGTAGGCGGAGAATTATAACCATGCCTTCGGCACAGGGAAAGAGTTGCAGACGACACCTCTCTCCTCTCTGTCGAGCGAAGTGAAGATGGGGTTTGGCAAAGCAAAAGTATAGCTTTTGCAAAGCCATGGTCGGCGAAAGCCGACGGAGGGGTCACTTTTCCTGAATAATGGCCCGGAGGTTTGATAGGGATTATGCGGGTAACGAACCGGCCCCCCGTCAGCGACACCAGCCCTTCGGGCTTCGCCCCGGTCTGGGCGCTGACACCTCCCCCGTACGCTGCGCTACAGGGGAGGAGGGTGAATGTCGATCCGCCCTCAGCCCTGTGCGCGTTCTACTTGCCGTGATCGGTCACGTCATCGGCGGCATTGTCGAGATTGTTTTTCACATTCTGCGCAGGTGACTGGTCGCCCAGCTTGTTGGCGGCCTTATCGACGCCTTTCGGCAGGGTGCTGACGGCATCGCCGACCCGCTCGGCCGGGCCGCGATGATCCTGCATCAGATAGACGGCACCCACGGCCAGAATGGCGATGATGATGACGGCAAGCACGACGATCAATGCGTTTTTGCCGGAAGAGGTGGTTGCGGCCATGAGGTATCTCCGTATTGGATAAAGTCATGTCTTGCCTAACAGAGACGGTGCAAGTTCGCCGTACCGGATGTCCGCGCGATTATAAGGCCTTGATCAGGAACTATTCGCGCTGCAACAGCCGGTCAGTGACCAGCCTGCCCCACCATGAGGCCTTGAAATCGGCCTTGAGGCGCTCAGGATCATAGTCGGGCCCCGTCACCCAGTCGAGGAAGCTGATGCCTTGCGGTTCGATGTCGCGCAGATAAACCTCAAACAGATAATCGAGCACGCCGGTCATGCCCGCCTTCATATGCAGGGTGCGCAGCCCCAACTCCTTCGCCGCCTCGCGGATCGGTTCGCCGAGATGCAGATGACGGTAGAGCACGCTCATCATGCCCGCCCGGTCAGCGCCCGATTTGCAGTGCAAAAGCGCTGGATAGGCAATGCGCTCAAACAAAGCCTTGGCGGCCAGAATCTCGGCGGCGGTCGGCAGGGAGCGCGAGGTCAGGCCGAAATCCTCCAGCGTGATCCCCAGTCGGTCGCAGGCGTATTTTTCGAGATAATAGAAGGAGCCCTTGCCGCCGCGTAAGTTGATCACCGTCCTGACGCCGTGATCGCGCCACCACTTAAGCTGGAACGGCCACGGCTGGTTGGTGCGCACCATCTGGGTGCCGATCCAGTGGGCATTGGTGAAGCCGAGGCGCAGATAGGCATGATCCGCCCACAGATAATGCAGATAGGTGGTGAAAAGCGTCCACGGCGTATCGGTGCGGAAGGGCCGGTTATGGACTTTCTTTTTCAGCAGTTTCAAACGACGAATCCGGTAGTGTGGGGCGGGCAAAACAGGCGCTGTAAACGCATAAAGGCGCGACAGGCGAAACGAAATGCCTATATAACGGCTGCCACAACTTTTGCCAGAGACTAAAGCATCCCATCCCCGGACGATATGCCCCTGCCCGTAACCGAAACCCAGCCCCCCGATATGCCGCGCAGCGTCCTGATCGCGCGCGTCTGGCGCAACTATCTGTCGCCGCACAAAGGCCTGCTGGGCTTGGCGCTTACCGGCGCGGTGGTGGTGGCCATCACCACCTCGCTGCTGGCCTGGTGGCTGGGGCCGTCGATCGACCTTCTGTTTCATACCGCCGCCGCCGACACGGCTCTGCGCCTGTTTTCGGCAGCGGCGCGCGACTGGATGCGCGCCCATCCGATGCTGATCGTGCCGCTGGTGATCATCGTGGCGGCGGCGATTCGCTTCATCGGTCAGCGCGTCCTGACCGTATCGCTCAATCAACTCGGCAACCAGTTGGTGGCCACGATCCAGCAGCAGTTGTTTTCGCGTCTTGTCCACGCCGATCTTGGCCGCCTGCAAACGGCCCATTCGGGGCAATATCTGTCGTCGGTACTGTATGATGCCGATCTGGTGCGCGACGCGGCCTCGACCGGCGTTGTGCAATATGTGCAAAGCGCCCTGATCGTCATTGGCGGGCTTATCACCATGTTTGTCTATGACTGGACGATGAGCCTGATCGTGCTTTTGGCCGGGCCGCTGATCGCCGTGGTCATGGGCCGCTATCTGCGCCTGACCGCCAAAGCCGCCAAGGGGGCGATGGCCGAAACCTCCAGCCTGTCAACGGCGGTGATGGAAAGCCTGGACGGCGTCAAGATCATCAAGATCAGCCATCAGGAGGCTTTCGAGGAGGCCCGCGTCGGTGAGGTGATCGCGCGCCGCCTGCATCATATGATCAGGGGCGCCAATGCCCGTTCGATGGCCGCGCCCGCCACGGAGGTTTTGACCGCCTTTCTGATGGCCGGTCTGCTGGCCTATGCCGGCTGGCGCGCTGAAAGCGGCGCCATGACGGCGGGCAGCCTGTTCGCCTTTATCATGGCGCTCGGCACGGCCAGTCAGGGCCTGCGCCAGCTTTCCGGTCTGCAAGGCACGTTTAGCCAAGGCATGGTGGCGGCGCGGCGTCTGTTTGCGGCGCTCGATGTCCAGCCGGAAATCACCGATGCGGAAGGTGCGCTTGATCTGCCGCGCGATTTCAAGACGGTCAGCTTTGAAGATGTCAGCTTTGCCTATGGCGATGCGGCGGTTTTGAAAAATGTCAGCCTGTCGGCCAAACCGGGTGAAACCGTAGCGCTGGTCGGCCCTTCGGGGTCGGGCAAATCGACCCTGCTCAATCTGATCCCGCGTTTCTTCGACCTGACCTCAGGCGCAATACGCTTTGGCGATCTTGATCACCGCCAGATTGCACTGAGCGCTTTGCGTTCTCGCATCGCCCTGGTGACGCAGGATCCTTTCCTGTTCGACGACACGATCCGCGCCAATATCGCCTATGGCAATGGCAACCCCAGCCAAGACGAGATCGAACAGGCCGCGAAGGATGCTGCCGCCCACGATTTCATCATGGAATTGCCGCAAGGCTATGACACCCGCGCCGGTGAGGCTGGTTCGCGCCTGTCAGGCGGTCAGAAACAGCGCATCGCCATCGCCCGCGCCTTTCTCAAAAACGCGCCGCTGCTGCTGCTCGATGAAGCCACCTCGGCGCTCGATACCGAATCGGAAATCAAGGTGCAGTCAGCGCTGGAGCGGCTGATGCACGGCCGCACCACCTTCGTGGTGGCGCACCGGTTGTCGACGGTTCGCCATGCCGACCAGATTCTGGTCTTGAGCGCCGGTGAAATCGTCGAGCGCGGCACGCATGACCAGTTACTGGCCGCAGGCGGCCTCTATGCACGTCTGGCGGCCAGCCAGTTCGATCTGCCCATTCAGGACAAGACCGTATGAAGACCGCCCTCGATACCCATTTTTCCCGTGTCCTCATCGCCGCCCTGGTGTCGGGTTATTTGAAATTCTGTTACGCCACAACGCGCTGGCGCACCGAGGGTCAGGCCGAGGTTGAGGCCGTCTGGGCCGAAGGCGGGCCGGTGGTGCTGATGTTCTGGCACGAACGCCTGCATCTCGGCCATGCCAGTTGGCCGATCGGGCGCGCCCAGCCGGTGGCCGTGCTGACCTCACTGTCGAAGTTTGGCGACGTGATCGCTGAAATCAACAAGCATTTCGCCCACCATACGATCCGCGGTTCCTCGGCCAAGAAATCCGATCCTTCAAAAAACAAGGGGGGCGCTCAGGCCTTCCGCGATCTGCTGCGCTGGATTCGCCAGGGCAATTGCGCCGCCACCACGCCCGACGGGCCGCGCGGGCCGCGCCGCCACATGGCCGACGGTTCGCTGAAATTATCGCAGATGTGCAAGGCGAAGCTGGTCTGCCTTGGCCAGTCAACCAACCATTATCTGCGCTTCAATTCGTGGGATCATATGCGCCTGCCCCTGCCCTTCGGTAAGGGCGCGATGGTCTGGCAGGTGCTGCCGGTCGTGCCCGCCGATGCCGATGAGGCCGAATTCGAGCGCCTGCGCGGCGAGGCCGAGACGGTGTTGAGCGCCGTCACCGACCGGGCCGATGTGCTGGTGGGGCTGACACCGGATCCCGCCCTGTCATGACATTGGCCCTCACACTCTATCGGCAATTCATGCGCGGCTTCAATGGTTTCGCGCCCGGCGTGCTGCGCCGACGAATCAAGGAAGGCAAGGAGGACGCGACGCGCTGGCGCGAGCGGCTTGGGGAAAGCCCCGTCCTGCGACCGCAAGGCCCGCTCGTCTGGTTTCACGGCGTCAGTGTCGGCGAAAGCCTGTCGGCCCTGCCGGTCATCGAGCGTTTGCGCCATGATCGGCCCGATCTGACCGTGCTGATCACCACCGCCACCACCACCTCGGCGGAAATTCTGGCGCAGCGCCTGCCCGAAGGGGTGATCCACCAGTTTGCCCCCGTCGATACGCCGCAGGCCGTCACCGCCTTTCTTGATCGCTGGCGGCCCGGTCTGGCCGTCTTTATCGAAAGCGACATCTGGCCGGTGATGCTGGGCGAACTGACGCGGCGGCGCACACCGCACGCCCTGATCAGCGCCCGCATTACCGAAAAGACTTTTCGCGGCTGGCGACGCTTCCGCGCTTCGATGCGTGTCCTGCTGACCAACTATGCCGTGATCATCGCTCAGGACGCGGCCAGCGAAACGCGGCTGCGGGCTATGGGCGGTGATGTGGCGGCCAGGCTGGGCCCGCGCGCCAATCTGAAGACGCTGGGCGCGCCTCTGCCGGTCGATGCCGCCGCGCGCAAGACCCTGCGCATCATGATCGGTCGCCGCTTCGTCTATCTGGCCGCCAGCACCCATACCGGCGAAGAGGTGCTGATCGCCGAAGCGCTGGATGCGGGCCTGCTGGGTGGTGATCTGCTCATTCTGGCGCCGCGCCACCCGATGCGGGCCGCCGACATCCGGCGCACCATCGAGGCGATGGGGCTGAAGGTGGCGCAGCGCTCGAAGGGCGAACGGATCAGCGACCGCACCCAGGTCTATCTGGCCGATACGCTGGGCGAACTGGGACTTTTGTTCGGCGTGGCCGACATCACCATCATGGGCGGCAGTTTCGCGGAAGGCATTGGCGGTCACAATCCGCTCGAAGCGGCCCGCCTTGACCGCAGCGTCATCACCGGCCCCGACACCGCCAACTGGCGCGGCATTTACGAAGACCTCATCCGCGAAGATGCGGCCCGGCGCGTCGGCACCGCAGGCGAACTGGCTTCGCTGCTGCGCCACTGGCGTCAGCACCCCGACATCGTGCGCGCGATGGATGCCCGCGCCCTGGCTTTCAGCCAGCGCGAAGGCGGGGCGCTGGAGGTGGTGATGACGGCGCTCGAACCTCTGCTGCCCACCTCTCAGCTATCGGCAAAGGCGGGCTGATGGCGATGCGCACCCCCGCCTGGTGGTATCGCAAGGATGCGCAAGGCGCGCCGTGGTGGCGGCCCCTTCTGTGGCCCCTGTCGCTCATCTGGCGGGCGGTCAATGCGCTGAAACGCGCCACGGCCAAACCTTATCGCGCGGCGCTGCGGGTTATCAGCGTCGGCAATCTGACGCTCGGCGGTTCGGGCAAGACTCCCGTTACGGCTGAGCTTTTGCGTTTTCTGGGGGATCGTGCCGTCGGCCTGTCGCGCGGCCACGGCGGGCGCTTAAGTGGCCCCTTGCTGGTCGATCCGGCCCGCCACAGCGCCGCCGATGTCGGTGACGAGGCCCTGATGCTGGCCCGCCACCACGACATCTTTGTATCGCGCGACCGCGCCACGGGCCTGCGCGCCATCGAGGCGACCGCCACCGACACCGTCGTGCTGGATGACGCCCACCAGAATCCCACCATCGTCAAGGACATCCACATACTGGTGGTGGACGGCGACACAAAAAACGACGCATGGCCGTTCGGCGATGAGGGCGTCTGCCCCTATGGGCCGATGCGCGAACCCTTCGCCGTGGGCTTCGCACGCGCCAATCTCAGTATCATCTGGCTGCCCAGCGAGGACGCCACACCCGATCCAGACCTGCTGGCAAAGCTGGCCGAAAAGCCGGTTTTTATCGCCCGACTGGTGGCCGAACCGGTGACGAACAGGCCGCATGTGCTGGGTTTCGCCGCCATCGCCAAGCCGTGGAAGTTCGAAGCTACCTTGCGCCGCCTCGGTTATGAAGTGGTTGAATTTGCCAGCTTCCCCGACCATGCGCCACTCTCCGATGCACAATTGGAAGCGCTTTATGCGCGTGCCGAAAAACAACTGGCTATGCTGATAACCACTGAAAAAGACTGGGTTCGCTTATCGCCTGGCTGGCGAGAGCGCATCCAGTGCCTGCCGATCCGCGCCCGATTTGACACACCTGAAGCCTTACAGAACGCTCTTGGCGATAAGCCGGCACCTGAGGCTTGATTATGGTGAAAAGCGGCGCTAGGCTCTAACCAAATTAAAATAAGAAAAGACGGTCGAGGAAAAACACGCATGATGACGGGATATATCTCCCGCCTTTCAGCATCGCTTTGCCGTCATTTACAAAAATACCGGGAGCGGTCGAGGGGCCGCGTCTTTCCGCCCGGAAAAAAGGAGTGAACGTTACATGAAGCCCCATCGGCCCTTGCACGCCCTTATGCCTGCCCGGCTTGTCTCCATCGGTCTTGCCAGCCTGATGCTGGCCGCCGCTGCGCCCGCCCTGGCGCAAGGTGGTTATGCCACAAACGGCGCTACCGCAGATACTGAACATGTGACGGCCGGGCGTGAAACCGACCTGGTTCAGAATCAGATCAAGAGTTACAATTCGTTCACCAACGACAGTAGCCCGGCCGCGCCGACCGTCTATGCCAATCCGGGCGAAAAATTCGTGGCCATCTCGCCGGAAGATCAGGTCAAGCTGATGGGTGCTGGCATCAATATCATTCCGGGCTGGGATCCCTATTGGGACGGCAAGCCGACCACCTTCAAGGATTCGGACATTAAAAACGTGGCCGAGGCGGGCTTCAAAACCATCCGCGTGCCGATCATGCCTTTCACCCATATCATTGATACCCAGGGCAATCTCGATCCGGCCTATCTGAAACGTATCGATCACATTATCGATCTGGCCATCGCCAACCACCTCAATATCATTATCGACGAGCACAATTATAACGAATGCGCCAAGGACGCCGATGGCTGCGGCATTCTTTTATCGAATGTCTGGTACGATCTGGCCCTGCGTTACCAGACCGCGCCGAATTCTGTGATGTTCGAACTGCTCAATGAGCCGAACGGCCAGATTGACGCCAAGATCTGGAACGCCTGGCTACCCGATCTGGTCGCCTCGGTGCGTCAGTTCGACCCGACGCGCAACATCATCATCGGCCCGGTGATGTGGAACAGCGCCGATCAGCTCGTCAATCTGAAACTGCCCGCCGACGCCCATACCATCGTCACCTTCCACTATTATACGCCGATGGAATTCACCCATCAGGGCGCAAGCTGGGTCAAGGAAGACGAAGGCCTGCGCAATGTCCGCTGGACGGGCACGCCGGAGCAAATGAGCGCCCTCAACACCACCTTCGATGCGGTCAAGGCGTGGAGCACCGCCAATAATCATCCGATCTTCCTCGGTGAATATGGTTCTTACGGCAAGTTCAACCACAATATGGCTGACCGCGCCGCCTGGACGCGCGCCGTTTCCGCCGCTGCCGATCAACGCGGCTTCGCCCGGGCCTACTGGCTCTATGAAGATGACGGCGGCTTCGGTGTCTATGACACATCAAAGGATCAATGGGTCAAGCCGATCCTGAAGGCCCTGCTGCCCGACAGCCCGGCTGCTCAATAAGAATGGCGGCGCAGTAGCTCGATTGGGGGGTAAACGGAAAAGGACGTCGGCAACGGCGTCCTTTTTTGTTTCAGCTATTTATACCGGCGCGTAAATCGTCAGATTTACGGCGAATAGCAGGCGGCGAGCGCCGCAGATGCTTTAGAGCGGTCTGCATTCTGATTGAATCGGTCAAAGGCATGCAACCCGCTCTACATTTTACATTTTTCCGCATCTCGCATTCAATTTGTAAGTCAAATTAAACGCTCGTTGCTTTAGGTCATCGACTCATTAGAGCGTTTCCCCAAAAAGTGGATCCACTTTTTGGATAAGGAAGAGCGATAAAACAAAAGCGTAGAGTGCCGATCTACTTCTATCAGATCGAAACCCGCTCTAAATCTTCAAGCTGAGTCCATCAAAAACCCCGGCTGTCACCAGCCGGGGTTTTTGAGTTGAGACATAGATAAAATCTACTGAACGAAGCCGCCGACGCCGCCGTCAAAGGTCATGACCGCCTTGCTCTGGCAGGCCGAACAGGCGACCTTGCGTTGTTTGGTGATGGTTTCCGTACGGGTCATGGTCAGGATCTTGATGCCCGCGCCGAAGCGGCGCAGCAGCGAACGTTCATTGCACTGACGCTCAGGAATCTGCGCCCGGCAGCTCAAGGTGCCATTATCGTCCCACAGGGCCTCATCCTTCTTGCAGATGTTGGTCTGGCCGCCATTGAAGTTGATATGGCTGCCGTCATAATCGGCGGCCGTCCATTGCATATGGGTGCCCGCGATGCAGCGATAGAGTTCACCGCGATAACCGGAAGCCACTTCACGGTCGGCGCTCAGTTGCGAGGCCGGATGCGGCACGCCGGTATCATCGATGCAGGTGGCCTGAATGATGACGCGCTTGGTCATGGTCTGCTGTTCGCTGTACGATTCCGAACGACCGGAGCAGCAATCGCCGCCCACTACGTTCAGATTACCGGCCTCCTGAGGATAACCGGGCGTCTGCGACCAGTTGCCGTAACCGCCGCCATAATAGGTGCCGCCCGCCGATGAGCCGGCCGAGGCGGTGGCTGAGGCCGAAGCGTTGACATTGACATTGACATTGACATTGCCGCCACCACCGTGGCCGCCGTGACCGCCACATGCATTGCACGGCGGACGCGGATTATGGGGCGGGGTGGGCGGCGGCGGCGGGGCGCAGCCGGTGTTGCAGGCCATAGCCTGACCGGCAACGGCCAGCAAACCTATGCCCATCATGACGCTGACAAGCTTGATCAGGAGTGCGCGCATCGAAATCTTCCTCTTTGGCATTGTGCCACGGTGGCTTTCGCAGCCAGATAAGCAAGAACCATACCGGCGCAAACTTGCCGTTTTCTTAAATTATTCAGAAAATCTGCGCTGTCCGGGGCAAAAGTGGCCAAAAACCGACCTATACCGGCAAGCTTCTTGCCTTTCCTGACTGGAAAGGAGATCGCCTTGCCCCATTCCAGCACAGTTGCCTTCTTAAGCTACTGGCGCGGCCTACAGCCCGAACCCGGACAAGCGCCGCTGCGCGAGCGCTTCGATCCGTCGCGCCTGAAGCACCTGATCCCGCAGATGATGATGATCTCCACCGCTGATGCACGCCACGGTTTTCGCCTGTCGGGCGGCTTTCTCGTGGCCCTGCATGGCCATGAGCTGAAGGATACGCCGTTTCTCGACCGCTTTCTGTCCCCCTTCGCCGATACGGTGGCCGCCGCCCTGGCCTTGAGCCGCCGCCGCGAGCAGCCCCTGCTGCTCACCCTGTCGGCACCGTGGCGAACGGCCCCCTCAGCCACGCCTCAGGCCGACCTGTCTTTGTTTCAAAATGAAACGGTGTCGTTTGAAATCTGCCTGTGCCCGATGCGTAATGCGGCGGGTAAGGTGGATCGGCTGGTCGGCATCTACCAGACCCTGTCGCCCATGCCGCGCAATCCGAATGGCCGGCTTGGCCGCTATACGCTGGTGGCGTCGCGCCTTTATGAGCCCGAGCGCCAGGTGCGCGCCGCCCATCTGCAACTGGTGGTGATAGAGGGCAAACGCATCGCATAACCTCTTGCTTTCTTATGCGTTCGGCGCGAGCTTGCCGTATGTGCATCAACGAAAGAGAGCGGCCCATGTCGAAAAAAACTCCCAAGCCCCTCAAGAGTCAGGCCCGTATCGAAAAACTGCAAATCGCGCTGGTCGATACCCAGATCTGGACTCTGGCCCACGGCCGCAAGGTGTGCATCGTCATGGAAGGGCGCGATGCGGCGGGCAAGGACGGCTCGATCAAGCGGCTGACCGAATGTCTGTCGGTGCGCAACACCCATGTGGTAGCCCTGCCCAAACCGACCGACGCCGAAGAGGGCCAGTGGTGGTTCCAGCGCTATGTCAACCGCCTGCCCACCACCGGCGAATGGACCATCTATAACCGCTCCTGGTATAATCGCGCCGGGGTTGAGAAGGTGATGGGCTTTTCAAGTCCTGAAAAGCAGGAAATTTTCATCCGCGACGTGCCCGATTTCGAGAGCATGATCGTGCGCAGCGGCATTAACCTGATCAAGTTCTGGCTCGATATATCGCGGGAAGAACAAAAAGAGCGCCTCGATGCCCGGCGCAGCGATCCGCGCAAGCGTCTGAAAGTGTCCGATCTCGACAAGGTGGCGCAGGAGCGCTGGGACGATTATTCGGCGGCGCGTGATGAAATGCTGAAGCGCTCCCACCACGACAATGGCCGCTGGATCTGCGTCGCCACCGACTCCAAGAAAAAGGCGCGCGAAAATATCCTGCGTCATGTGCTGAAGGTCATCGATTGTCCGCATGGTTGCGATGAGGTGGCCGCACCCGATCCTGACATCCTTTTCGACTACGATGAAATCATCGAAGGCCGCCGCGCTTTGCAGCCCTGAGGCGGTCTTTCAAAAAACCGTCTGTCTGCGAAAATGAGGTGCCGAACCTGAGGATAACCCGCCTCCGGTAAGGATTTATTGACTCTATTCTGCCACGATTCGAACCACGGCGGGCGGACGGCCCGCTTACGGACAGAAGGTTCAGCCCGCCATGCTCCCGCACGCGACGCGCAAAGCGCCCGTTACCGATTCCGCGCCTCCGAAGCGCGCCGATCTGAAGGTCTGCGGTGACTGTAGCCTGTGCTGCAAGGTCTATGACATTCCCGAACTTGAAAAGAAGATGGGCCATGTCTGCCACCATGTCCGGCCAGAAGGCGGCTGCGGCGTGTGGGGCCTGCATCCGCAAACCTGTCAGGATTTCAAATGCCTGTGGATACGCCACGATGATATGAACGCCCTGTGGCGGCCCGATGTCTGCGGTTTTGTGCTGCGCCTTGAGCCCAATGGCACTACGCTTGCCGTCGATGTCGATCCCGACCGCCCCGATGCCTGGCGTACCCAGCATTATTATGACCAGCTTAAATTGTGGTCGGAGGTCATGCCGAAAAACGAAGGTCTGGTGCTCGTCTATGTGCCCGGTGGCCTGTTCGTCATCACCCCGATGGAAGACCTGTTCCTGAAAGCGCCCAAACGCGGCGACATTCTCGAAACCGGCATGGAAATGACCCTGTTCGGCCTGCGCCCGTTCGCCCGTGTCATTCCGGCGCGCGAGGTGCGCAAAGACCGTTCGGGTTTGGTTCGCCGTCGCGGCTGAACGCGCAAAAACGCTCGACATTTTTGCTGCGGCAGTTCATCAAAGCGGCATGACGGCCTCTCTCCCAGATCAGTCCCCGCCCGCCCCCCTGCCTGACGCGCCCCGCCTGAACTGGGTGGATCGGTACGCGCCCGCAGCCTTACGGCCCTGGTTACGGCTTGGCCGTTTTGACCGGCCGATCGGCATCTGGCTGCTGTTTCTGCCCGGCGCTATGGGGCTGGCGCTCGGCATGGCCCACCCGATCTTCGCCATCGACGCCCTGCATCCCGACATCACCCATCCGCAATGGAACGGACGGGCGGCCCTGTCGATCTTCCCCTATGGCAAGCTGCTGCTGTTCTTTATCGGTGCCGCCCTGATGCGCGCGGCGGGCTGCGCCTATAATGACTTCATCGACCGCGATTTCGACGCCCAGGTCGAACGCACACGCGGCCGCCCGATCCCGTCCGGTCAGATCAGCCCGAAGCAGGCGCTTTTATTCGTGGCCGCCTGCTCGCTGATCTCGCTGGCCATACTGGTGCAGCTCGGCACATTGGCTATCATCTTGGGCGTCGCGTCGCTCGGTCTGGTGGCGGCCTATCCGTTCATGAAGCGCATCACCTGGTGGCCGCAGGCCTGGCTGGGCCTGACCTTCAACTGGGGCCTGCTGATGGGCTACGCCACCATGACGGGCCGCCTCGATGTGCCCGCCCTCGTCTTCTATGCCGGTCTGGTGTTCTGGACGCTCGGCTACGACACCATCTATGCGCTTCAGGACATTGAGGACGACATCTTAATCGGCGTCAAATCGAGCGCACGCGCACTGGGCCGCCACACGGTTGATGGCGTCGCTATCTTCTATGGTCTGGCCGTGGTGCTGACCGGCCTTGCCGGTACGCTGGCCCACCTGCCCTTCCTGTTTTTCGCTGGAATTCTGGCCGTCGGCGGGCATTTTTTCTGGCAGGTGACGCGCTTGCAGCCCGATTCGGGCGAACGTGCCCTCATCCTTTTCAAATCCAACCGCACGGTGGGCCTGCTCTGGTTTCTGGGGCTGGTTCTCGTGCATGTCAGCGGCAGGTTTCATGTATAGTCCGAAGCGAAATGCCTACCTGCCCGCCGCCCTGGCTCTGTCTCTGCTGGCCGTGTGCGCTTTAAGCGCCTGTCATCAGAAGCCCACCGCTGAGAAGGCGCCGACCACACCGCCCGCCACGGTAGCGCCGCTCGGTTTTGCCAAGACCACCGACGACGCCCAGGTCAGCCTCACCCTGCCCGACCCGATCAAGCTCTATCCGAAGCTGCATACCCGGCTGTATAAGGAAGGTCAGGCGGCGCTGACGGCTTTTCTCGATCAGGCCCATAAGGACCGCGCCGAATCGAGCGCCGATGGCATCGCCATGCCCGCCTATTACCACGCCATCAACTGGAAGATCGCCGCCCAGAGCAGCCGTTTTGTGTCGCTCTATGCCGAGGAAGACGATTATCAGGGCGGGGCCCATCCCAATTCGACCTTCCATACCCTGTTATGGGACAAGACGAAGAATGACCTCGTGCCGGTCAGCAGCCTGTTTGCGCCCCACGCCGATATGTCGGCGGTCGATTCTTACCTCTGCCACCAGATCGAAGCCGAGCGGGCGCGCCGTACCGGTGAACCGGTCAATCAGGCGCAATCGGGCTTTGCCTGCCCGCATCTGGCCGACAGTCGCCTGATTCTGATTCCCTCCACCATCGACGGCAAGATCGGCGCGATCGACGCCCTGTTCGCCCCCTATGAAATCGGCCCCTATGCCGAAGGCCCCTATGAAATCCGGGTGCCGCAAAGCCAGCTTAAAAGCGTGATCGCTCCGCAATGGGCCGACCAGTTCGACGGCGAAGCGATCAAGGAAGCCGCCCTGCCCGATCCCGATTCCGACAAGGACAAGGCGCAATAAATGCCCGATTTGGCGGCGCGGATGGCCTTTATCCGCGATCATACACGTTCCTTGCCGGTGGCGTCGGTGCCGGGGGTGTCGCTCTATCAGGCCGATGAGGTGACGCCTTTGTGGCTGATGACCGAACAGGCGCTCGATCAGGCCCGGCTTGCGCCGCCCTTCTGGGCCTTTGCCTGGTCGGGCGGTCAGGCCCTGGCCCGCTATATCCTCGAAAATCCCGCCCTGGTGCGTGGCAAGCGGGTGCTTGATATGGCCTGCGGCTCCGGTCTGGTCGGCATAGCGGCGCTGAAGGCGGGCGCGGCCAGCGCCCTGTGCAACGACATCGACCCCTATGCCGAGGTCGCCGTGGCGCTGAATGGCCAACTGAACGGCGTCGCCCCGGTCTTTCTGGGCGGCGACCTGCTGCACGACGATCCCCCGGCAGACATAGATTTGATCCTGGCTGGCGACATCTGCTATGAAAAAGCGATGAGCGAGGCCATGCTGTCATATTTTCGCCGCGCCGCCCGCCACACTATCGCCGTCTATATCGGTGATCCGCATCGCACCTATTTTCCGTATGCATCTGTGGATGCGGGCCTGAAAAAGGTGGCGGCCTACACCATATTGACTCATGCCGACATCGAAGACGGCGACGAAAAGGCCGCCAGTGTCTGGCAAATGGAGACTTCGCATGGCCACAAGGCCTGACATGATCGACTATCATATCGCACTTCCGGCGGTCGGGTCGGACAGGTAGCCCCATGAACATACGTCTGAGCGTGGCCTGTCTGATGGGCGTTTTGTGGGCGACGACGGCGCTGGCCGATCCGCCGCCGGTGCCGCCGCCCACGCCGCAGCAGGTGATGGCTGACCTGACGACGCGCGCCAATGGCGGCGATGCGCAAGCCGCCTATGATCTCGCCCAGGTCTATGTCGAGGGCATATACGGCCAGAAGAAAAACCCGAAACTGGCGGCGCAATGGACTCTGCGCGCCGCGCAAGGCGGACTGGCCAAGGCTGAAGCCGACTATGCCGGACGTCTGGAAAGCGGCAAGGGCGTTAATCCCGATTTCAACGCGGCGCTCGGCTGGTATCAAAAGGCCGCCGATCAGGGCGATGTGGGTGCCACCCTGCATATGTGTGAAACCTTCACGCAAAACCCGGCCGTTACGCCGGACTGGGGCAAGGCCCTGCCCTATTGCCGCACGGCGGCGGGCAGCGGCGCGCCCACCGCCCTTTACGCCCTGGGTCTGGCCCTCGTCGAGGGCAAGGCCACGCCCGCCGATCCGGTGCAGGGGCTGAAGTATCTCGACGCCGCCGCCAGCAAGGACAATGGCGATGCGCTCGAAGCGCTCGGCGAAATCTACAGCTCAGGCCAGTATGTGCCGCAAAACTACGCGCAAGGTTTGACCTATTTCCGTAAGGCCGCTGTGCTCGGCAAACGCGACGCCGTGCTGCATATGGCGCAGCAGATCGATGCCGGTCAGGGCACGGCGGCCGATCCGCACGAAGCGGCGCGGCTGTATGATGTGCTGATCCGTGGCGGCCATGATGATGACAGCGCCACGGCCCAAACCTGGCTGACCGCCCACCCGCAGTTCAAGCGGGCGCAATTCGCCGACAATATCCTCAAGGTCAGCGATGTGGCGCGGGACACCATCTTCTATGCCGTGGACAGCGACGACCCGCGCTTCCAGACCCTCGATATGGCCGGTTATTTCGATTATCTCAGCCAGAACAGCTATCCGGCCGAAGCTCAGAATGATGCGATCGAGGGCAATGCTGCCGCCGAATGCCGCTTTACCGCCACGGGCGATTTCGACGATTGCGTGCTGATCAGCGAAAACCCGAAAGGGCATGGCTTCGGCGCGGCCCTGATGAATATTTTCAACCATCTCGGTGCTTCGGGCAATAAGATCGACTGGGCCAGCCGCTATTCCGGCAAGGTGCTGCGCGTCTCGATGCGCTGGAAACTGAACTGAAAGTCTGCTCAGCAGGTTTTATCCACAGATGCACACAGGTATCGTCATGAAGAAAATCGCTTTCCCTATACCTCCCCATCTATGATGGGGAGGGGGGCCGCACGAAGCCGCTTAAGCGGCTGAGATGTGGTGGTGGGGCATGTTGGGTAGCGTAAAGCCGCATTCAGGCAGATGAGCACCTTCTGAAAATCTATGCGAAACCCTTGCTAACCCCTGGAATCGGCCTTGAAATCCGGTTTGAAATCCCCCGGAGCATAGCCGAAATCGCGGGCGGGCGGCACAGGGTCGAACCACAGGTCGCGGTTCATGCGCACAACCATTTGCAGATTGCGCTTCAGTTTGCGCCCTGGCGTTAACACGTCCAGCACGGCAAATCCCCAGCGCCACACGACTTCGGGCAGGCTTAAAATCAGCGGCCTGCGACCCAGCGCGGCAAAGACGCGCGCCACCATATCATGATAGGTAAGAGACTCACCACCGGGCAGATTATAGCTCTTGCCGAAACTGGCCTCAGCCGGTAGCGCCGCCGCTGCCGCCGCCGCCAGATCGCGGGCATGGACGGGCTGGCGCAGGCCCGACGCCTTGCCGCATAGCGGGAAAAAACCGAGCTTGCGGATCAGGTCGGCGATGCGGGTCACATTTTCGTCGTGCCCCTCATCATAGATCAGGGTGGGCCGCAGGATCGTCCAGTCGATGCTGTTCTGCGCGCAAAACTGCGCGACGCGCGCCTCACCCGCCGCCAGTTTTTCAACCACTTCGCGCTCAGCCGGTTCCAGCGATTCGCCCTTGGTCAGGCGGCTGGTTGACGAAAAAGCCACCAGACGTTGCATCCCCAGCGCCTGCAAGCGCTGAAGCAGGGCCTCGCTGACCAGCCAGACCGGCGCACAAATGATCACATGGCTGAAGCGATTGTCCGGCTGAAAGGCTTCGGGCCGGGTGGCATCCAGCACCAGACCCTGACCGGCTATGGGTTTGCGCGCCGTGCGCCAGATAGCCTCCTGCGGCCAGCCCGCCTTGATCAGGGCGTCATGCATCCTGCGCCCCACCAGTGAGCGCGCCCCGATCACGAGAACCAAGTCTTGCGTCTTTTCCATCTGGTCATATTGCCCGCTCTGGCCTATGTCAGCAAGCTATACTCAAATCCTCCCGGAGTGCATTTTTCGCACTTTGGGCAAGGCCGCCACTTTGTTTTAAGAAATGGCCGCCCGAGCTTATGCGAGGCACCCGCCTTCCTGTAAACATGCGACGTTTGAGCTGAAGAACATCATCCCAAAGGGCGGTTTCGCACTTTGGGCAAGGCCGACGGGCCGCCCGAGCTTATGCGAGGAGCCATGCGGCGTTTGAGCTGAAGAATAGAGAAAAAGATGAGCGCCTATAAAAGCCTGCGGGATTTCATCGCCAAGCTGGAAGCGGCCGGCGAACTGGTGCGCGTCACCACGCCGGTTTCGACCCATCTCGAAATGACCGAGATCCAGACCCGCCTGCTGGCTGAAAAAGGCCCGGCGGTTCTGTTCGAAAACGTCACGCTGGAAGATGGCTCGCCCTCGCCCATGCCGGTTCTGGTCAATCTGTTTGGCACGGTCAGGCGCGTGGCGATGGGCGTCACACTGGAAGGCAGGGAACGCACCACGGGCGAGGAACTGCGCGAGGTCGGCGAACTGCTGGCCTTCCTGCGCCAGCCCGAACCACCGCGCGGCCTGAAAGACGCCTTCGACATGCTGCCGCTGATGCAGACCGTTTTATCGATGCGGCCCAAAACGGTGAAAACCGCACCGGTTCAGGAGGTTGTCCTGACCGGTGAAGACATTGATTTAACCAAATTGCCGATTCAGGGCTGCTGGCCCGGCGAGCCCGCTCCGCTGATCACCTGGCCGCTGATCGTCACCAAAGGCCCGTCGGATTCGCGCGAAGACGACTATAATCTGGGCATTTACCGGATGCAGGTGCTCGGTAAAAACCGCACCATCATGCGCTGGCTGGCCCATCGCGGCGGTGCCCAGCACCACCGCCGCTGGAAGGCCGCCAAAGACAAAGGCGGCAAACGCGAGCCCCTGCCCGCCTGCGCCGTATTGGGCGCTGATCCCGGCCTGATCCTGGCCGCCGTCACCCCCGTGCCCGATACCCTGTCGGAATACCAGTTCGCCGGGCTTTTGCGCGGCCAGAAGGCCGAACTGGTGGCCGCCAAAACCGTGCCGCTGCTGGTGCCCGCCCATGCCGAAATCGTGCTGGAAGGCCATGTCCTGCTCGACGACTATGCCGATGAAGGCCCGTATGGCGACCATACCGGCTATTATAATTCGGTCGAAAAATTTCCGATATTTGAAATCTCCGCCATCACGATGCGGAAAAAACCCATCTATCTGTCCACCTTTACCGGCCGCCCGCCCGATGAGCCGTCCGTGCTGGGCGAAGCTTTAAATGAAGTCTTTATCCCGCTGATTCAGCAGCAGTTTCCGGAAATCGTCGATTTCTGGCTGCCGCCGGAGGGCTGTTCCTACCGCATCGCCGTGATCAGCATGAAGAAGGCCTATCCCGGCCATGCCAAGCGCGTCATGATGGGGGCGTGGTCATATCTTCGCCAATTCATGTACACCAAATGGATTATCGTGGTTGATGACGACATCAATGCGCGTGACTGGAAGGACGTGATGTGGGCGCTGTCCACCCGCATGGACCCGGCGCGCGACATCACCGTGGTCGAAAACACGCCGATTGACTATCTCGACTTCGCCTCGCCGGAATCGGGCTTAGGGAGCAAGATCGGCCTCGACGCCACCAATAAGTGGGAGCCGGAAACGCACCGCGAATGGGGCGAAAAGCTCGAAATGGATCAATCCATCATTGATCGCGTCTCGCAGAAATGGGCTGAAATGGGCCTGCCCGGTTCCGGCAAACCGATCTGGAAACGTTAAATTTCAAGCATCCTCGTCGCCCGGCATGGACAGCTTGACCAGCACCATCACGAACAGACACCAGCGGATGTCGTTCCAGATCATGGCCATGCTTTCGGTCACGCTCGACAGGCTGTAAATAGCGAGGAACGGCAGGGCGAAATAACCGCCCTCGCCGCGCGCCGTGCGGTAAAGCGCCTTCAGCCACGTCTCGGCAAACACCAATGCCCACAGCACAAATCCACCTACGCCAAGACCCAGCCATGTCTCGTACCAGCATGAATGGGCGTGATAGGCGCGAAACCCGGCCACCTGGGTGATCTTGGCCAGGGGCGCATAGCTGGCCTCATCGTCCCACACCACGCCATAGCCATAGCCGAGCTTCTGATGGCCCTGCATGACCGACGAAATCCCTTCCCAGATATAGGTGCGCCCGGTCAGGGTGGCGTCCTTGCCAAGCAGGCCGAACACCATGCCCGGCTCCATCAAAAGGAAGGTGGTGATGATCAGCAAGACGCTCAGGCTCAGCCAGGTCAGCATAATGGCGATGATCGGCCCGCGCCGCGCCAGAATGATCGCGCCAACCCCGGCCATGCCGACCGCCAGCGCCACCAGCGAGGTTTTCGAGGTCGAGAGAAAGACCAGCCCCGCCATGCCCGCCGCCATGATCCACCACACCCCGCGCCGTGACGGATTATTGAGCGCCGCCGCCGCCGCCGCCACGAAGCCGATGGCCATCATGGCGCCGAGGCTGTTCTTTTCCACCCACGGCCCGCGCCACGCGCCCACGAACAGTTCCTGCATGCGCCCCATATGCGGAAAGGCGATGGCCAGCACATAAGAGAGCACCATCATCACCACGAAGGCCAGCCCCACCACCTCGCTCAGGCGCGGCCACGAAAACCGCACGGCCAGCGCATAGCCGCCCAGCACCGTCATCAACAGCGCGATGAAGCGGCGCAGCGTGCCGGAAGGATCGATCGACCAGATAAACGACAGCCCGCACAAAAGCGTCAGAACCACCAGCAGCGGCGTACGCCATACGGCGCTGGCCAGCCTGCGCCAGCTCATCACGGCCACGAACAGGCCGCACAGATAAAAGGGATAATAGATGGCCCGCGCCAGCCCGCCTTCGCTTTGCGGCGTACCGTTATAGCCGAACAGCGGCGCTTCCCAGGCTTGCGAAAAAGCCAGCAGCAAACCGACCCCGCACAACAGGGACAGCCAGCCGGTGCTCCAGTCCCGACGCCAGCCCTGACATAGGTCGCGCCAGGTCTGTACCAGGCTGTTCATCGGCGCATCACAGGGCGGCGAAGCGGCCGGGCGCGGATTTCGCCACATGGCGGGCGCGGTTATAGACCATGCCCATCAATCGTCCGCCCGCCCGCTCGATGGCATTACGCAAGGTCAGACGTGCCTGCACATCGCCGTCACCTTCGCTGACCACGAGAATAACACCATCCATCAGGGGAGCCAGTTGCAGGGCGGCTGTACCACGCTCCATAGCCGGTGCATCGACCACAATCGTCTGGGCGTGGCCGCGTAAAGATCGCCAGTAGGTGGTTTGCTCGAACAATTTGGGGCGGCAGCCCGGCGGCAGCTTGTCGCTCAGGAGGCGCGTCACCCACAGGCGGCGATCAAGAAAAGGACGCGCCACCAGATAGCGCGCATCGGGCACAGCCTGACCATCGCGCGCCACGCCCGGCGGCGACAGGTGGAAGAAGGCCGAACCATCCGGCGAGGCCTGGCTCAGCGCCCCCGGCGGCCCAAAACGGCTGGCCGCATCGGTTACGGCCTGCATCTGGGTCTGGCGTTTCAGGTCGGCATCGATCAGCCAGACCGGCTTTTTGGCGTAGGCTGCCTCGCAACGCGCATATTCGCGCGCCACGGTCGAGGTGCCCTCACCGGCATAGGCGGCCACGAACATCAGGGCGCGCCCCCGCCCCGTTTGAGCCGGCCCCCCATGAGCGCGACCTAACGCCGTCATCAGATCGGCCATTTCGCGGGTGAGATCAACCATGAGCACGCCATACCGTACTGCGACTCAGCGCCTGCCGCGAATCGCCCGCTCCACTGTCGCAAAGCCCGTTGCTGCGATCAAGGCGCATCATCAGGCCGCCCTTGCCTCGGTCTTCATGCCAGCCCCACTCTTCATGCCTGCCTGCGCCAGAACCGGCAGATCGAGCGCCTTTGCGGCCATGGAAGCGCTGGAAAAACCCTTGCGCGTATAGACCCGCAACAGGCCTGCGCACAGGGCGGTAAAGCCGGCGAACAGGAAGGACAGGATCAGAATGACGCGCTTCAGGCTTTTGGGCTTGTCGGGCATGGAGGCTTTTTCGACCACGCGCACCGTATCGTCCGACCCCTTGGCCAAGGCCTGCTGGGCGTCGTTTTCCTGAATGCGCTGGGTAAAGGCACGGATATTGTTTTGCAGGGCATCACGGTCGGCGCTGAGATTATTATATTGCGCCTCAATACTGAGCAAACCCTGCATCTTCTGCGTCACCTGACCGGCCTGATCCTCAAGCTGCTGAATACGGCCATGCAGGGAAGCGATGTCGGCTTCGAGATCAAGCTTCTGCGTCATCGCGTCCTGATAGATCGGATTGACCCCCATCTTGTGCGCCTGTTCGCCGACGCCGTTACCGGTATTCATCATGCCCTGATAGGCGGCAATCTGGGCATCGATGTCCTTGACGGGCTGGGCGCTTGGCAGATAGCGCGACAAAAGCTCCTGACGCTGTTGCTTTAAGGCAAAGATTTTGTTGGGCACCGAAAGGTCGAGATCGCGCTCGGTCGACATTTCCGGTGACAGGGTTTTCAGATTGACTTCGATTTCGGTCAGCTTGGCCTGATCAGTGGCCCGTTGCGAACGCGCATCATAAAGCCCGCTGGTCACCGTGTCGTAAATCTTGGCGTAGGTGGCCTTGGCGGCCTGAAAATCGCCGACGCCGTTTTGCGCCAGAAAACGCTGATAGGCCTGATCGGCCACCGCCAGACGCGCGTCGAAATCCTCTTTCTGCTGTTCCAGCAGAGGGCCGGTGGTATCGGTGAAGACCTCGCGGCGATAGACCTGATATTCGTCGATCAGCGTATTGAGAATCAAAGCTGCCGACATGGCGTTGGAATGCTTGAACGTCAGATGCACGACATTATTTTGCGGCGCGGTGGAAATATCGAGTCCCCCCTGCATCACCTTCAGCGCCGCCTGTTCGGCCTCGGCGCGCTCAGCCTCGCTCTTCGGGTTCCAGTATTGCGGAGAGTCGGGCAGGATCACTTTATAGCCCAGCTTGGCGATGACGCGCTTTTTCAACTCGGTGGAGTTAAGAATTTCAACTTCAGATTGTACGATCTGATCAATTGTGGCCGCCACACCGCTGGCGGCTCCGCCCGTCGCCGGATCATAGACGTAGTTTTGCGATAGCTGCATCAGCAGACTGGCCCCGGCCGTATAGTTGGACGGCATGGAGAAAGCCGCAGCCAGACCGATGGCGAAAATGGCGCAAAACACAATCAGGATCAGCCAGACTTCACGCCATAACAGCCTGAGAATATCGCCCAACTCCAGTTGCGAAACCGTGTTTCCGGCCGGTCTGGCGGCGAATCCCATCACATGTCCCGATCTATTCTTTTCCGCCTGGCTAAAGCCCGCCTGACCTGGCGCAGTCCTGCGCTCTGGCATCCGCACCACCGATTCCGCGTCATCAATCCAGGCTTTATCAGCTTGCATGGAGTCGTTCCGTCCCGCCAGGGTTTTCACACAGTTCCGGGCTTCAAGTCTCATGCTCAGCGTGCATGAATATAGCATAGGTTGCAAATTTGAGTCGCCCGTATGCCAAACTAGGCCAGCGGGCGTTAATGAATGTTTACCATTTTCGGGCTTAATCAGCAGAAGCTTAAAGATTCTTCAACGGCCCCGCATTTTCCGGCAGAGGCCCGCATCCCTTCACTGTTTCGTTCCACAGCCTTCGGTAAGCCGCCCATGCTCACACGCAGATTCTTCTTTCATACGATGCTGGCCTCGCTGACGGGCCTGAGCGTGGGCCTGGGTGCAATACAGGCTCTGGCCGAGGATCACGAAAAGCCGGATAAGCCGCACGAAATCGCCTTCGCCACCTGGAGCGACGAAGAACCGCTTTACCTCTTCTATCCGGGCGACAAGCTGGAGATCGACGTGGCCGGCGCCCCCGAACTGAGCCGTCAGACGCAAGTTGGCCCCGATGGCCGCGTCACGCTTGGCCTGATCGGCCAGATGATGGCGGCCTTCAAAACCGTGCCGCAACTGCAAAGCGACATCGAACAGGCTTACAGCAGCGTGCTGCGCGACCCAAAGGTCACCGTCTATCCGGGCGAAACCGCGCCGATGCGCATTCTGGTGGGTGGCGAGGTCAAAAATCCCGGCTTCGTCGAAATGACCGGCGATATGGATGCTTTACAGGCCGTGCTGGCGGCGGGCGGTTTTACCCACGGGGCGAAAACCCATCAGGTGGTGCTGATCCGGCGCTCGCGTGACGGTCACGCCATGCGCCGGATCCTCGATCTGCAAGACCCGCTGTCGGGCCGCTCCGACCGCCTCGAAGCCCTGCGCCGCTTCGACATCATCTATGTGCCGCGCACCAATATTGCCGAAGCGGGCGTTTTCGTCGAACAATGGGTCAACAACCTGATCCCCAGCCCGGTGATCAACTATTTCACCTACAAAACCTTCAAATAAGGCTCATGCGATTTACGGCCCAGCCAGACCTCCGCGATCTGGGTGGCATTGAGCGCCGCCCCTTTGCGCAGATTATCGCCGCTGACGAACAGGCCCAGACCATGCGCCACCGTCGGGTCATTGCGCACGCGCCCGACAAAAACCGGATCGCGTCCCGTGGCCTGCAAGGGATTGGGCACATCACTCAGGCAGACACGCCGGGCGCACGGCTTAACATCTCCAGCGCCCGAGCCTATGCGAGGAAAAGCCTGCGTGGCGACTGAACGCCAACCTCCGAGGCTTTCGAGCCGAGGCAAGCGCAAGTGCGCGCCCGAGCCTATGCGAGGAAAAGCCTGCGTGGCGACTGAACGCCAAAAAAGCTCTCTTAGGCTGCGTAACCGACGCGGCCCTGATCAAGCCACTGGCGGGCGGCCTTCTGGGCTTCGGCGATCTCTTCGCGGCCCATTTCGCGCGACAGTTCGCGGCGATAGACACTGGCTTCCATCGAACCGCGCATGGCGGCCAGATTGAACATCATGTGGGCCGAGATCAGATCGAGCGGTGCGCCGCCCTGACCGGTCGAATACATCATGCCGAGGCGAAACAGGTCATCGCCGCCCATATCCGGGGTCGGCAAAGGCAGGGTCAGCGTTTCTATCATCGTCGTCATCTTCTGATGCCGCGCCTTCTTGCGCGTCTCCGTTGAGGTCTGATGAGATGATTTCAACACCGGCTCGTGAAATTAAAGTTAACACATAAGTTTACTCTGAATTTTTTATGTAAAGAAATGAATAATATTAAAATATACATTCATATTTTTGTACATAATGATTTATATTTCCATAATATTGTAGTTTACATTGCTTATAAATCGTAAATATAGAACATATTCAAGAATAAGTACTGATAGAATCGGTTAACGCCAATGATGACGCCGCCCCAATTCCAGTTAAACTCGCCAGACCAGCCTCACCAAGCCTGTCGCCTGCCCCTACGGATGGCTTTTCACGCCGCCTTATGCCATGATCTCATTCAGCTTCGGTTCAGCTTGGTTCTGTCATAAAGGTGGCAAGACGATAATTTTATCGCCCCATGTATCAGGTCCTCATGGGTCTTTGGCAAGGTTACCCCTGCTGTAAGCCGCGATGAGTTCGACCTGCAAAGACAGTGAGGAGCCTATGAACAGCAAGTTTGCAAAAAAAGCGGCCTCATACCAACTTGCGCAGCCCAGAACCTATTTGGGCGCAAGTTGGTATTCGCATTTTTTCAGCTCAAGCGCCGCATGGCTCGCCGCATCCGCGGCGACGCGCAGTCGCGCTTGCCAAGCTGCGATGAGCCAAAATCATCGCAGCTTGGTATCAGCCACGGTTTCCGGTCTGGCGCTTGGCCTGATCCTGGCCCTGGCCGCCATGCCAAGCCTTGCCGCCCCGCACGGCGGCCACGATGGCGGCGGTCACGAAGGCGGTGGTTATCAGGGCGAGCGAGGCGGCGGTCGGGGTGGCTGGAACAACGCGACCAGCAGCAGCACCAGCCGCGACTATGTGCGCCCCGCCGCGCCCGCCACAAGTCCGCGCCGCGACAGCCGTACCCCCGCGACCAATAGTACGGGGAATTCGAACCGCCCGTGGTGGGGCAGTAATAATCATGCCCCGCTCAATGGCCGCCCCCCTCAGACCCAGACGCAGACCACCACGCAGTCCACAACCCACTATGACAATGCGCGTGGCCGTGGCCCTGATCACGATGATAGAGATCGTTCAGCCCGTGGTGATCACAACTGGAACGGCGGCCATAATGACGGAAATAATGACCGTGGTGATCACAACTGGAACGGCGGCGGTGATCGGGGTGACCGCTACGGCGGTGGCGACCGCAACAACCATTATGGCAATGGCGGTTACGGTGGTTATAATCGTGGCGGCTACAGTTACGGCGGCTACAGTCGTGGCCGCACCCATTTCGACTGGCATGACAACCAGCACTTCCGTGGCTATTCGGGCGTGCGCTATGGCTACTATTTCTTCCCCGGCGTCGGCTATTACAATGTGCCGTCGCAATGGTATGGCCATCGCTGGCTGGAAGGCGAATATCTGCCGGACTTTTTCGACAGCTACCGCATCTACGACTGGCAAGCCTACGACCTGCCCATTCCTCCCTATGGCTGCGCGTGGTACTTCCTCGGCGAAGACGCCGTCCTTGCCGATGTCGATACGGGGCGCATTCTCGATGTGATCTACGATTTTTACTGAATACCAATGTCGCCATCCTGGAAAAGCCCCGAAGCCTCAGCGCTTCGGGGCTTTTTTCATGATCGCCGTCCTGATTTTCCGCCGCTGACAAACATATGCTTCCCTTATTTTTGGAACAAATTTTTGCCGGGACGGAATCCCAAACTTCTCACCAGAGCGGTTTGCATTCTGATTGAATCGGTCAAAGGCATGCAACCCGCTCTACATTTTACGTTTTTCCGCATCTCGCATTCAATTTGTAAGTCAAATGAAACGCGCGTTGCTCTAGGCCGAAATATCCAGCCACAGTTCATAGTTGCAGGCATCCGTACGTACACCGATGAGGATTCACATGAAAAACCCTTCTCTTAGAACGACCTTCCTGACCGCTTCCGCCGTGGCGACGCTCGCCCTGGCTCCGGCCCTCGCCCACGCCCAGACGACAAGTCAGGCTGCCGGTCAGGCCGCGCCCGCCGCCGCCAATCCGCTTCAGGGCGCCAGCCCCGCCCAGTTGCAGCGCGAGCACAACCGCGCTGTGAAGGCGGGCGATACCGCCAATGACCCGATGAATCCCGCCAGCAGCAATGCGCTCAATCAGGCACAGCTACAGGGCACGCCCTTGCCGGACGGCACCACAGCCGATGCGGGTGGCCCCGCCGCCGCCCCGCCTGATGCCTCCGCGCCACCGCCGCCGGCCTCCACTATGTCGTCTCCTGCCAATCCCCCTGCGGGTACGGATAGCGGGGCCAATGGCGGCATGAATACGGGCACCACACCGCAATAGCTGAAGAATTTTGTCACGGAAAAGCCGACCCCTGCCGGGGGTCGGCTTTTCCGTCTGTGTAATAAATGCAAAATTCATATAAATTACAATTTTTATAAAATAAAAAATCCATAAATATAATACTTTTTCAGATGAAAATGCCTTTATTTTTTGTAACAATAGCGTTTTATAGTCAAATTTGCGCCTTAATTTGAATAAAAACTAACAATCAGGTTCGACGTGAAAGATATACGTCAAGAACTTAAAAGACTTATTTGCGAAATACGCAAATGAAACCTGTATAAAATGAAAACCTCCAGAGAAAGTCCATAGATCATGAAAAACGTCCTGCACATCACTGCCGCCGCTGCCCTCGTCGCCGGCCTCGCCCTCGTTCCGATGATGTCGGCGGCTCAGGATGCCGCTGCTCCCGCCACCACGGACACCACCGCCGCCGCTTCGAGCGACAGCGCCTCGTCGTCGTCTTCGTCGGATTCTTCGGCCAGCGATTCGTCTTCGGCCAGCGCCTCGGCGGATTCGTCGAGCGCGGCGGCTTCGAACTAGAGCGTTTCCCCAAAAAGTGGATCCACTTTTTGGATAAGGAAGAGCGATAAAACAAAAACTTAGAGCGTCGATCTGATTCCATCAGATCGGCGCTCTAAAAAAAAGCGGCCTCTCCCCATCAGGAGAGGCCGCCTTTTTTACACAGTCCGCCACGCACGCGCCCTCATCCGGCGCGTTTTTTATGCGCGACGATCAGTCAGCCCCTCGCCGGATGGCGATGCGCGCCAGCAGGCCCCAGCTCAGCTTGCCGCCAGTCAGCGCCCCCTGCCGGAAGGCGCGCCGCCCGACGCCGATCATGAACACCATCAGCACCACCATCAGGGTCAGGCTAAGCGCGATCTCCCACCACGGCAGCGGCTCAGCCAGCCTCAGCGGCATCAGAAACGGTGTAAAGATGGGCACGAAGGACAGCCAGCGCAGAATCGGCGATTCCGGCGCGATGAAAGCCGACTGCATGCACAGCATCGGCACCATCAGCACCATCATCACCGGCCCCATGATCGCCTGGGCGTCCTTCTGGGTTTCGCAAAAGGCGCCAATCGCCGCGAAGGACACGCCGAACATCAGATAGCCACAGGCGAAATAGGCCGCCAGCAGCAACAGATGAAGCGGCGAAAACAGCCCCGCCAGCCCCGCCTGCACCGCCGCCAGCATATTGGGCGGCAAGAAGCTCAGGCCCGAACTAAGCAGCACCCAGCCACCCAGCGACCAGATAGCACCGACGGTCAACATGACGCAGGCCACGCCCAGCACCTTGCCGATCAGCAGGCTTTCCGCCGAGGTCGAGGCCAGCACAACCTCCAGCACCTTGCTCGATTTTTCCTCGATCACGCCCGACAACAGGATCATCGACGACGACACGATCGTCATCCAGGCCAGATAGCCGCTCATCATGCCGATAATGCGCGGCGCATTATCACGCAGCATATCGCCCAGCGCCCCGCCCGCCCTCAAAGTGCCGGGCGACAGGCTGACCAGCGTGGCGCGCGATTCGCGCATATCGTGCGCCAGTTGATGGTCAATGCCGTGTTCGCGCGCCAGTTTGTAATATTGCAGGCCGTGCAGATCCCATTGCAGCATGTCCTGCAACTTGCCTTTTTGCGCGTGGGTGGACCACAGGTGAAACTGCAACACATCGCCATCATCATAGGCGAGGATGATGTTCGATACCTTGGCATCGGGCGCGGCCAGCAGTTTCGGGATCAGCGCCTCGGCCTGCGCGACACTCAGCCCGGGGTGACTGGCCGGATCAAGCGACGGCGGCAAGGCTGCCAGCCGCACCACATCGCCATGCGCCATTTTCGCCGCCAGCCCTTGCAGGGCGTCGCTTCCGGCAGGTGGCGCGGCCTTCGCCTGCACCAGATCGCGCAAATCACCACCTATATGATCATGGCTGAGATCGAGCACGGCCACCGACAACACCGTCACCGGCGCGCTCTGGCGCAGCAGCACCGGCACGAAGATGATCGCCGTGATCAGCAAAGGCAGGGTCACCAGCGACAGCCAGAAGCCCGTGGTGCGCACAAAGGCCATATATTCGCGGCGCGCGATCAGCAGCGTCTTAAGTATGATCGTCTCCTGCCGTTTGGGCCGCCGCTTCGGTCAAAACAATGAAAGCGTCATGCAGGCTGGGCTCGCGCGCCTCAAAACGCCGCACATCCAGCCCTTTCAGAAAAGCCGCCTTCAGCGCCTCATGCGGACTGGCCCAGGCCGCCAGACGGCAATGCCACAGCCGCCCCTCGTCCGTTTCCATCTCGCTCGCCGTCTCGACCCCCGGCAGGGCCAGACAATCGGCTTCATCGAGCGCACCTTCCAGATCGAGATGGCGCGGTGCCGCAGCGCGCGCCTCCTTCAGCGTGCCCTCGAACACCTTTCGCCCGCGCCCCATCAGCACCACTTTTTCGCACAGGCGCTCGGCGTGCTGCATGACGTGGGTGGAGAACAAAACTGTCGCCCCGCGTTTGGCCAGCCCGCGGATCACCTCTTCCAGCCCCTGCTGATTGACCGGATCAAGCCCGGAAAACGGCTCATCAAGGATCACCAGCTCCGGCTCATGCACCAGGCACGAGATCAGTTGCACCTTTTGCGACATGCCTTTGCTGAGCGAACGTATCTGCGTATGGGCAAAGGCCCCCAGCCCCTGCGCCTCCAGCATCTCACGGCCACGGCGGCGCGCCTCGGCGGCCTTCATGCCCTTCATCTCGGCCAGAAACACGATGACATCAATGGCCTTCATCTTACGATAAAGTCCGCGCTCCTCCGGCATGAAACCGATCCGGTCGAGCGCCCGCGCCGATGAGCCGCCCAGCACGCTGATCTGCCCCGTCGTGGGAGCCGTCAGGCCCAGCATCATGCGCACGCTGGTCGTCTTGCCCGCGCCATTCGGGCCCAAAAATCCGCAGATCGTGCCGCGCTTGACGCGAAAGCTCAGATCACGCACGGCCTGAAAATCGTCGTAGGTCTTGCCGACCCCTTCCAGACTCAAGGCCAGATCGCTCATCGTCACCCCCGTTTTGCGGCAACCTAATGCGTTATCTCTGCAAAGGGAAGCGCCCGTGTAACCGAACGGCGCGCCGCGGCGTATCCCCTTTTCAGACAGCGCCGCCTGTCCCAACCCCATCTGAGGAAACCTCTATGCAACGCACGCTGCAACATAGTTTGGCCTTCGCCGCCCTCGCCCTGACCTTCACCGCCGTCACCGCCTGCTCCGCCCCACACAAAAGCGACAACGCCATGTCTGAAATGTCATCGTCTTCGTCCGATGCGATGGCACCTATGGCGGGCAGCGACACTATGGCCATGTCGTCCTCGTCCGGCATGTCATCGGATGCGATGGCCCCGTCTGGTGCCATGTCTGGTGCCATGTCTGGTGCCCCGTCTGGCACCATGTCGTCGGGCGACACCATGAGCCACTGATGAAGGCAAAGGCAGGCGGCTCCCCTCCGCCTGCCTTAACCGCTTTTGAACATGCAGGTGCGCCTTCCAGATCTCATCCTTACGTTCTCCGGTTTAAAGTTACCGTAGAAAACCGAAGGATGACGCATTATGATCCGCACACTAGCTTCCGCCGCGGCCCTTGCCGCCGCCCTCATCCTAGCAGGGCTGCCCGTCGGGGCGCTGGCCCAGTCGGCCGCTTCGCCCGCCGCCCATCTTCATGACCCGGCCCAACTCCAGCGCGAGCACGCACGCGCTCTGGCCGCTCACGATCCGGCCAACGACCCGTATAATCCGCATAGCGCCAACGACCTCAACCGTCGCCAGCTCGAACGCGCACGGGCTATGGGCAATGGCCCCGGCGTGCGGGACGACACCTATCGCACACCTGATAAAGCGAAAGCGCAGCCCCCGGCGGCCAGTCCGCCTGCGGCTGTCAACAGCGACGACGTGCCGATGAACAATACCGGCGTCCTGCCGCCGCCCTACAGTGCGGCCCAATAGATGCCCAATCATGAAAGCTATTTTGCCGCCGCGATCGCCGCCTCGATATCGCTCATCTCATGGCTTTCCAGCCGCTTGCCATTGACGAAGAAGGTCGGGGTCGAATTGACATGGTCGGCTGCCATGTGGGCATTCATCGTATCCATGAAGGCCGAGAAGCTCGGCCCGTCGGCCACGCAGTCCAATTCCGCCTGATGACTGATGCCGACCGCCTTGGTGACATCGGCCAGAACCGTGCCGACCTGGCCTGTCTGGTAATAATCGTCCTGATCTTTGAAGAAGGTATCCACCACCTTGAAATAGGGCGTCGAATCTTTCGGATTGGCGCTCTGGTTCACGGCGCAGCGCCCGATCAGAAAGGCCGACAGCGCATATTGCTGCGGGCTGGTCAGCACTTCGCGAAAAATATAGTGCACCTTTCCGGTGGCCAGGTATTTCGCCTGGAAATTCGCCCAGTTCTCTTTCTTCCAGGCCGCGCAATGCGGACAGGCAGCGGAGGCATATTCGATCACCGTCACCGGCGCTTTCGGATTGCCGAGCGTCATGTCGGGCAGGAGCTTCGGATCGGAAGATGGCATGACGAGAGCCGGAATGGCGGCTGCATGATCCGCCGCCGAAGCGGGCAGGCCCAGCACCATCATGCCTGTTATCAAAACACCGGCGAAACCGCGCATCAGTCTGGCCATTTTATTTACCCTGCAACAGCGGCTGAATCGCATCGTCGAAATCCGACAGGGTGCCGGTATGGCGCTCAAGCACCTTGCCATTGATAAAGAAGGTCGGGGTCGAATTGACGCCGTCCTTCTTCATATAGGTGTCGATATTATCCTGAATGCGCGTCAGGCCCGCCGGATCGGTAATGCACTTGTCGAAGGCCTTGCCGGTGACGCCGACCGAAGCGCCGATGCGGCGGAGAACCGGGATGGCGTTCTTGCCCGTGCCATCGGAGAACATCTCGTCCTGCGAAGCCATGATCTGGTCGATGACCTTGAAATAATTATCCTTGCCCGCACAGCGCGCCAGCAGGATACCGGCGGCGGAAACATCCTGCGGCGGAGTCAGGAATTCGCGGTAGATATAGTGAATCTTGCCCGGCGTGATGTATTTCGCCGTCAGTTGCGGCATCACGTCCTTCTGGAATTCGGCACAGTGCGGACAGGTCACCGAGGCATATTCGATAACGGTCACCTTGGCATTGGGATTGCCGAGATCCATGTCGCCGCTGCCGACCGGTGTGGGGGCGGGCTTGCCGCAGGCCGCCATCAGCAGGGCGGCACCCATCAGGCCGCCAAAACTGACCAGACGGAAAAAGGCGTTGATCGGATGTTTCATCAGTTTCACTTACTTAAGCAGGGGCTGGATGGCATTGTCGAAATCGCTGATGTCGCCCTTGACCATCGTCATGCGCTTGCCATTGACGAAGAAGGTCGGCGTGGCGTCCACCTTATCGACCCGCATATAGGTGTCCATTTTTTGCTTCAGCGTGTCGATGGCCTTCTTGTCTGTGATGCAGGCATTGAACTGGGCCTGCGTCATGCCCACCGACTGGGCAATCCCCCACAGGACGGGACGGGCGTTGCTGTAGCCGGTTTCTTCGCCGCCCATTTCCTTCTGTGAGCGCATGATGGCGTCGATCACGTCGAAATACTTGTCCTTGCCCGCGCACTGCGCCAGCAGGTGGCCCGCCGTGGCCACCGAAGGATTGCCGGTCATCATCGGCTTATAGACATAAAGCACCTTGCCGGTGTCGATATATTTCGCCCTGACCTCAGGGATGACGGTGGCATTGACCTGGGCGCAGATCGGACAGGCCACAGAGGCATATTCGACCAGAGTCACCTTGGCATTGGGATTGCCCATCGTCATCTCACCGGCGGTTGGATCGGCCTTTTTGGCGCAGGCGGTCATCAGGCCGAGCGAGGCGATAGCCCCCACCAGCAGGATTTTGGCGGCCAACCCGGCGAAGAACCCCGGCTTGCCAGCACCGGAAGATTGCAGCTTGGACAATATCATGGGGTTTCCCTGAAAAAGCGCACATCGGAATCGCGGCCTTTCAGCCGCGTACCAACCTTTTATAGTTTTGCCGTCTTTTTTAAAGAGCAAAATACGCTGGAAATAAGGCGCGAAATGGTCGGGCGTCAGCCCTGAGGCGCGTTCTTCTGCCGTCGCAGCACCCCGCGCCCCAGCTTGAGCAGTTGCGCCCGCAGCTTTTCATCGCTGACATCGGCCACCTGTCTTTGCAGGGCCAGTTCGTCCTGCGGGCTCAAGGGCCGGGGGGGCGCGGGTTTCGGCGCGGCGGCCTGACGGGTGAGCGGCCCCTGAATCAGGCGCAGGCGTTCCACCTTGCGCCCGCCGAGATACAGGTTGATGCGGTCGATCAGCACCGCCGACTGGTGCTGGATCAGCGGCGCATAGGCCCCGGCCACGCGGATTTCGAGCGCCCCGCCGGTGCGGCCGCGAATAATGCGCACCGGCTCGCACAAACGGCCCAATGATTCGCCGACGATCTCGTTCCAGCGCGATTTCAGCGCCGATGTGCCGTCATCCATCGCCTCGAATTTCTTTTGCAGGCTTTTCAGCAGGGGCTGAACCTGTTTTTGTACGGGCGGCCTCGGTTTGGGCGCGCGTTTGGTGCGCAGCGTGCGTAAGATGCGTACCGAGTCCTCGACGGATGGCAAAGAGCGTTTCATCGTGACGATTATAATGAAGGATGCGGCGCTTGTCGCGCGCTTAAGAGCGGCCCTGCTCGACTGGTACGACCGGCATGGCCGCAAGCTGCCGTGGCGCAACAGCGGCCAAGGCCACGCCACCGCCGATCCCTATCGCATCTGGCTGTCCGAAGTCATGCTGCAACAGACCACGGTGGGCCACGCCGCCCCCTATTATGACAAATTCCTCAGGCTGTGGCCGACAGTTGGCGATCTGGCCGCCGCCGAAGACGGGCGCGTCATGGCCGAATGGGCGGGGCTTGGCTATTATGCCCGCGCGCGCCGGTTGCTGGAATGCGCCCGCACCGTGGTGCGCGAGCATGGCGGCCGGTTTCCGCATACCGAAGCCGGTCTGCTGGCCCTGCCCGGTTTCGGTCCCTATACGGCGGCGGCAGTGGCGGCGCTGGCTTATCACCTGCCCGCCAATGTCATCGACGGCAATATTGAGCGCATTATGAGCCGCCTGTACGCCATCACCACCCCCCTGCCCGCCGCCAAGCCTGAGATACGCGAAGCCGGCGCACAGTGGCTGAGCGAGGCGCGGCCCGCCGACTGGCCGCAGGCCCTGATGGATCTGGCCGCTCTGGTCTGCCGCCCCAAATCGCCCTTATGTCTTACTGATCCTTTGGCCTGCCCTGTTGCCGAGGCTTGCGCCGCCCGCGCGCAAGGTCAGCCTGAACGCTTCCCCATTAAGGCCGCCAAACCGGTCAGGCCGCGCCGCTTCGGCACGGTGTTCGTGATGCGCGCGGGCGATGCCGTGATCGTCGAGCGGCGACCTGATAAGGGCCTGCTCGGCGGTATGCTGGGCCTGCCGCACAGCGACTGGGGCGCGGATGAAACGCCCCCCGCCCCGCCGCTTGAAGGGGTCTGGCGCGATCTTGGCGATTATGAGCATGTCTTCACCCATTTCGCCCTTAGCCAGTCTGTGAAGCTACTCGATGTGCCGCCCGCCGAAGCGGCCAGCCTGTTACGCCAGCATAATGGCTGGCAATGGCTGCCGCTCGATCAGGCCAGCAGCCTGCCGACCGTCTTCGCCAAAGCCCTGCGCAAGCTGGATCAGGACGGGATGACTTTACCTGGAATCGCTTTTCCTTCCCCTCTCCCCTCATGAGGGGAGAGGGCGGGAGCCTAAGCAAAGCGAAGGCGACCGGGTGAGGGGCATTCTTTATGTACCTGCCCAGCCCCTCATCCGGCCTTCACTGCGTTCAGGCCACCTTCTCCCCATTGTCATGGGGAGAAGGGAAAGTTTAGCGACCCAAACTCATATCATCATGCTTTAGCGTCGACAAACGCCGCAATCTTCCACAGGAATCACACGCCCCGTCGCGTAAGTTTCTTGACCGCCTTTGCCATGCTATGAGTGTTAAGGAATAGTTTATGGAAACAATCCTTGCAGTTTCAGAAGATCAAGCTTTCGGGTTTCAAGTCCTTTGTCGATGCGACTGAGTTTCGCATCGATCCGGGCCTGACCGGCATTGTCGGGCCCAATGGCTGCGGCAAGTCGAACCTGCTTGAGGCCCTGCGCTGGGTGATGGGGGCTACCTCGGCCAAGGCGATGCGCGGCGCCGGCATGGACGATGTCATCTTCGCCGGTTCGGATAAGCGCCCGTCGCGCAACTGGGCCGAGGTGACGCTGACCATCGATAATGCCGACCGCATGGCCCCGCAGCCCTTCACCGATCAGCCCATGCTGGATGTGGCGCGGCGCATTGATCGCGGCGCGGGCTCATCCTACAAAATCAATGGCAAGGAGGTGCGCGCCCGCGATGTGCAGCTTCTGTTCGCCGATGCTTCGACCGGCGCGAATTCGCCCGCTCTCGTCCGCCAGGGCCAGATTTCCGAGCTGATCGCCGCCAAGCCGCAAAACCGCCGCCGCGTGCTGGAAGAAGCGGGTGGCGTGTCGGGCCTGCACACCCGCCGCCATGAGGCCGAACTGCGCCTTTCCGCCGCCGAAACCAATCTGTCACGGCTTGATGACATCGCCCGCGAACTCGATTCCGCCCTGTCGCGGCTCAAACGCGAAGCACGTCAGGCCGATAAGTACAAAAAGATTTCCGCCGAGATCCGTGCCCTGCAAAAGGCCATTCTCCACGCCAAATGGCTGGAGGTGCGCCACCTCCTCGAAAGTGCGGTCAGCGACATGCAGGCGCAAACGGCGCGTGTCGAGGCCACTACGCGCGCTGCATCTGTGGCCCAGACCGCCGCCCTGAAGGCCGCCGAAGCCATTGGCCCTTTGCGCGAAGAAGAGGCCGTGGCCGCCACCATCATGCACCGGCTCAATATCGAAAAGGAACGCCTCGATCTCGAAGAAAAGCAGGTGGCCAGCGAGATCGAACGGCTGAAAAGCGAGCTGAAACGCTTGCAGGATGATTTCCAGCGCGAACAGGATCTGTCGGCCGATGGCGGGGCGCAGGTCGAACGGCTAACCGCGTCATTGGCAAGGGTGCGCGAGGAGATCGCCAACGCCCCTTCGCAGGAACCGGAGCTGAGAAAAGCACTCGAACAGGCCGAAGCCATGCGCGTCAAGGCCGATAACGCCATCGAGGTTCTGGCCGCCGAACAGGCGGCGCTTACCGAACGCCAGAGGCTGGAAAGCGCGCGCCTCAATGAGGCCAAAACCCGTTATGAGCGCCTGACCGCCCAATGGCAGACGGCGCAAAACGAACGTCAGGCGCTGGGCGTCTTCGATCACGCCGCTGTCGAGTGCCTGAAGGCCGAAGCCGCCGAAGCGCAAGACCGGCTAGACGCCGCCCGTCAGGCCGCCGATGCGCTGGAAAGTGGCCGTCCGGCGCTCGTCAATACCGAGGCGCAAAGCCGAAAAACCGTGCGCGAACTGGAAGACCAGCTTGGCCGACTGGTGGCTGAAGCGCGGGGCCTCAGCCAGATACTGGCCGGTAACCGCAAGGACGGCGCGCCGGTGCTTGATCAGGTTCGGCCCGAAAAAGGCTATGAACTGGCGCTGGCGGCGGCGCTGGGCGATGACCTCAATCTCAGCCTGTCGAAACGCACGGGCAGCGCCGCCCTGGCCTTCTGGAGCGAGGATTTCGAATCGAAGGCGTCCGGCATCGATCTGGCCGCGCTGGGCGTAGCCCCCTTAAGCGCCCATGTCCGCGCCCCCGCTGCGCTTTCCTTGCGCCTGTCCACGGTCGGCGTGGCCGCCGCCGCCGATGGCGACCGCCTGCAAGGCCTCCTGCCCGCCGGGGCGCGGCTCGTGTCGCGCGAAGGCGATCTGTGGCGCTGGGACGGATTGATCGTGCGCGCCAAAGCGCCCAAGCCCGCCGCCGTGCGGCTGGCCCAGCGCACGCGCCATGACGAACTCGAAACCGAAATCGACGGCCTGAAGCCCAGACTGGCCGAGGTGCAAGGTCAGCAGGCCGCCGCCGCGCAGGCCGTCAGGACGCACGAAGAGTCCTTGCGTCAGGCGCGGGGCCGCCTGCCGGAACTGGAGCGTCAGGTACGCCTGAAGCAGATGGCCGCCGAAGAGAGCTTACGCGCCCAGACCCAGTTCGAGGCCCGTGTCGAGGCGCTGGAGGCCAGTCTCGCCCGCCTCAGCGCCGACCACGCCGAGGCCGAAGCCGCCTTCCGCGCCGTTGAGGCGGCGCAAACCGCAGGCCTCGATACGGACGCCATGAAGGCCGCGCTCGATGCCGCCCGCGCCGAGGCCGGTCAGCACCGTCAGGCGGTGATGCGCGCCCGTGCCGATCTCGATCAGGAGGCCCGCGACCGCAGCGCCCGCGAAGGCCGCGAACGCACCTTGAGCCGCGAACTGGCCGAATGGAGCCGCCGCACGCAGGATTCGGCGGCGCGCACGGGCAAGCTCGAAAAGGATCAGCAGGCCACGCGCGCCACGCTGGAAGCCGCGCAATCCGCGCCCCACGCCTTTGAGGCCAAGCGGCTCTCTCTGGTCGATTCGCTCAGCACCGCCGAAAAACGCCTGAATGAAGGCCGCGACAAGCTGAATGCCGCCGAGCAGGCCCGCCGCGACGCCGACATCGATGTGCGCGGCCACGAACAGGCCGCCTCCGCCGCCCGCGAGGAACGCGCCGGGGCGCAGGCCCGTCTCGAAGCCATTCAGGACAAGGCGCGCGACATTGAAGCCCTGATCCTTGATCAGACCGGCGGCTCGCCCGATGAGCTGGGCAAGCGGCTGAAGGAAGAAGCCATCGCTACGCCTGCCGATGCTTCCGGCGCCGAATCGCTGCTGTCCGGTCTGGAAAAGGAGCGCGACCAGTTGGGTGCGGTCAATTTACGCGCCGAGGAAGAGGCCAGCGAATACGAGGCGCGCCTCGATACCCTGTCCAAGGAACGCGGCGACCTGACCACCGCCATCGCCAAATTGCGCGACGGCATTGATGAACTGAATGCCGAGGGCCGCGAACGCCTGCTGGCCGCTTTTGAGATCATCAACGAACACTTCAAAACCCTGTTCGTCACCCTGTTCGACGGCGGATCGGCCGAACTGCGCCTGATCGAATCGGACGATCCGCTCGAAGCCGGGCTGGAAATCTTCGCCTGCCCGCCGGGCAAACGGCTCTCGACCATGAGCCTGATGTCGGGCGGCGAACAGGCCCTGACCGCTACGGCCCTGATCTTCGGCGTGTTTCTGGCCAATCCTGCACCGGTCTGCGTACTCGATGAGGTCGATGCGCCGCTCGATGACGCCAATGTCGATCGCTATTGCCGTCTGCTGGCCGAGATGCGCCAGCGCACGCGCACCCGCTTCATCGCCATCACCCACAATCCGGTCACCATGTCGCGCATGGACCGCCTGTTTGGCGTCACCATGAGCGAGCGCGGCGTGTCGCAACTGGTCAGCGTCGATCTGTCGCAGGCCGAGGCGCTGGTGGCCGAAAACGTGGCCTAGATTTTCAGCCACTATGCTTGGTCTGAATCAAAAAAAATCGCCTGATCTTGGCCCTGTGCATAACAAAGCCGGTTCTGTCATGATGAAACGCGCCGCAGCGCCTGCGATTCCGGTGATTTTACGCTGTTATAAACTTGCAGTAAAACCGACATGACAGCGCTGTTTCCCATTTATTTTCAAACAGCTTGCTTTTGCTCCATGTCACTGCTTGACCTTTGCATATCTCTTGAGTAGGTTCCGCGCCGTTCGAAGCCGGAATAACGACCCCGTTGTTCCGCCTGTTGGGTGCTGAACGTGACAGATGAACTTCCAGACGAAAGCTCGGCAAAAAACAAGCTGAGCGATCTCGATAAACGGCTGACGGCCATCGAAACGCGCGAGCGGAAAGAGAAGCCCGACTCCGGCGCCGAGGTGGGTGCCAGCAAGGGCTATCAGGCGCTTGGCCAGTTGCTGGGAGGCATTGTGGGCGGACTGGGGCTGGGCTGGGTCAGCGATCATTATCTCCACACGCTTCCGTGGGGCATGATCATCGGGGCCATATTCGGCATGGTGTTGTCGGTCTATCTGATCGCCAAGACGAGCCAGAGCTAAAAGCATCCGCGGGGCTTCTGCCGCGAAATTCAAATGTTTGGCGGTCCGCCTTGATGACGGGCCGTTCTTGTTAAAAGAGGTTATAAGGGCTTATGGCCGATCCGTTACACCAGTTTAAAATCGAGACCGTCTTGCCGGGGCCGGCCTTTGACGTAGCGGGCGTGCATTTCGACCTCTCCATCACCAATTCGGTGCTGGCCATGATGATCGCCGTCGGCCTGACGCTTATTTTCTTCACCCTGTCCACGGCGCGCGCCAGCATTATTCCGGGCCGGATGCAGGTGATGGCCGAAGGGCTGTTCAGCCTGGTCGATGATCTGACCGAATCGATCATCGGCCACGATGGCCGTCATTTCTTCCCTTACGTCTTCACCCTGTTCCTGTTCATCCTGAGCTGTAATCTGGTCGGCATGTTCACCATCTTCACCCCCACCTCGCAGGTGGCGGTGACCCTGACCCTGGCCCTGCTGACCTTCGCCATCGTGCTGCTGGTCGGCTTTATCCGCCACGGCTTTGGCTTCTTCAAGATGTTCCTGCCGTCGGGCGTGCCCTGGTATCTGGCCCCGCTGATCATCCTCATCGAAGTCATCTCCTTCATGGTGCGCCCGGTCACCCTCACCCTGCGTCTGTTCGGCAATATGGTCGGTGGTCATATCGTGCTGAAGGTCTTCGCCAGCTTTATCCTCATGGCCGCCAGCATCGGCGTGGCCGGTTGGGCGATCGGTGTCCTGACCCTCAGCACCATGGTGGCGCTGACTACCCTCGAATTCCTGGTCGCTTACCTGCAAGCCTTCGTGTTCGCGGTTCTGGCCTGTGTTTACCTCAGTGACGTGGTCAATATCGGCCACCACTAATCTTTTTTCTTCTTTCTCTCTTTCCCATACGGAGCTTAACTGATGGATTCTCAACTCATCGAAACCGGCCTTCGCGCTATCGGCGCTGGTCTGGCGACCCTCGGCATGATCGGCGCCGGTATCGGCCTCGGCATCCTGTTCGGCAACTATTATCTGGGCGCCCTGCGTAACCCGTCGGCGGCCAAGACCCAGCAAACCAACCTGTTCATCGGCATGGCGCTGACCGAAGCCCTCGGCATCTTCGCCTTCGTTATCGCCCTGATGATCCTGTTCGTTCTTAAGTAAGCAGCCGCGATTCCGCGCCCTGACCGCCGCATGTCCGCGATGGCAGGCAGGCCCAGGGCGCGAAAGCGAATCGCAAGGATAGATAATGACCGTAGCCACCTCTCCTGAGGCTCCTTCTTCCGTCAGCGCTTCAATGAGCGCGCAGGCGTCGTTTTCCGCGACGCCCAGCGTCACCACGGTCGCCACCCTGGTGCCGGGTCAGGCCGTGGCCTCCGTTTCGGCCATGCCGCAGACCGTCTCCGCCACCTCGGCAACGACGGAACATCCCGCTAAGGACGAAGGCGGTATGCCTCAGCTCGACATGGCGCAATGGCCGGGCCAGATCGTCTGGCTTTTGGTCATCTTCGGCGTCTTTTATCTGCTGATCGGTCGGATTTTCGCCCCGCGTCTGCGCAAGGTGATCTCGAACCGCGGCTCCACCATCGCCGAAGACCTGGCCAATGCCCGCGCCAACCGTGATGAGGCTGAGGCTCAGGCGAAGCAGGCCGAAGCCGACATCGCCGAAGCCCATGCCGCCGCGCGCCGCATGGCCGCGGAATCGCTGGCGCGTTCCAATGCGGAAAGCGCCGCCGTTCAGGCCGAGGAAGACGTGAAGCTCAACAAGCGTCTCGGTGAGGCCGAAGCCCGCATTCGGGCGGCGCGTGACGAGGCGATGAGCCATGTCAGCGACATCGCCAGCGAAACGGCTGCGGAACTGGTGGCCAAACTGACCGGCAAGGCGGCCACCGCCGCTGCGCTCAAATCCGCTATGGCAAAGGTGTAGGCTCATGGACATGATGCAAGACCTCGAATTCTGGGTCCGTCTGGCGCTTGGCATCTTCTTCGTGATTCTGCTCGTCATGAAGGTGCCCGGCTCACTGTGGAAGACGCTCGGCGAAAAGGGTGAAGCCGTGCGCGCCGAGCTCGATGAGGCCGTGCGCATCCGTCAGGAAGCGACCGACCTGCTCACTACGATCAAGGCCCAGCGTCTGGCTTCCGAGAAAAAGGCCCGCGAACTGATTGCGCTGGCCGAAGAAGAGGCTCAACGCCTCACCCAGGAGGCACACGCGAATCTGGAAGCCAGCATCCAGCGCCGCGAAGCTCAGGCCGAGCGCAAGATTGCTCAGGCCGAGGCCAGGGCCACCGCCGATGTCAAGTCGGCCGCCGCCGATCTGGCCGCGCAACTGGCCGAAACCGTGTTGAGCGAGCGTTTGGCCAAGACAACTTCCGATCCGCTGGTCGATAAGGCCATCGGCCAGCTCGAAGGCCGCTTCAACTAAACGCTTTCTGTGATACAATCAAAAGGCCCGGCGCATATCAACGCCGGGCTTTTTTATTTAAGACAACCCCCGGAACCAGACATCGCAACTGGCCGCCTGAGCGCGATGACCGGCGGCGCGCTGATCAGCTTCGGCATCATGGCCCCACTGTTCGGTCTGGAAATCCTCACCGATGCGCGACGCGGCAAAGGCCTGCTCACCCGTCAGATGGCCGCGCCATACGGCTAGCGCCAGCACCACCGAGCCGAACAACGGAATCGCCGCCATCAGGCCAGCACGCTCAAAGGCGTTCATGGCTGTCAGCAGTTCAGAAATTTTCTGTGTTGTCTCAGCCGGTTGCGGCTGATGGATAAGAGTTTTGTTCTGATGAAAATCCAAATCCAGTTCCGTTCGCGCCCAGTCGAGCAGCGGCAGCCAGGCCGCCGCCTCGCGCGCCTTCAGGGCTTCGGGGTAGTCGGACGGATAGCACAAAAGATCGGTTTCGGCATAGCGCAGCACCTCGGCCACGGTGTCCTCATGCCGTTCGTCCATACGATCGCTGGCGGCGAAACCGAGGCGTGTCAGCGGCATGTCGGCAAACTCGACATGCTTGTCCACCGCCGCCCATTCAGCCGCTACCGCTTCGGCCAGGGCCGCGCCGGGCAGACGCAAAACCTTACCCGTCGGGGTTTTGACCGGACGGCCATCAAGGTGCACCTCATAGATGCCGCCATCCGCAACAGCGCAGGCCACTTGCCAAAAACGCTTGGGACGAAAACCCAACTGATCGGAGGCTTTGGAAGGGGCTTCGGCCTTATAGGTCATGTTTCAAGCTCTTGGACGAATATGTTAAGCCACAGACTGAGGTTCAAACGCATCCAGCAAGGCCTTCAACTCAGCGAAACTATGCACAATATCATGCGCCCCGGCCTGTTGCAGTTCGGCGACCGTATGGAAGCCCCACGACACGCCGACCGTATAGACACCGGCTGCGCGGCCCATGCCAATATCATGCGCTGTATCGCCGATCATCACCGCCTCATGGGTGGCGACGCCGAGCGCATCAAGATTGCGTTGCAGCATGTGCGGGTTCGGTTTGGAGGGGCCATCATCGGCGCAGAAGGTGACATCGAACAGTCCCTGCCAGCCATACAGCGTCTCATTGCGCGAAACACCGCGTCGTGACTTACCCGTGGCCATGCCGAGCAACCAGCCTTCGCGTTTCAGGCGGCGCAGGGTATCATCGGCTCCGGCATAGAGGCCCTCGCGGAAATCAGGGTCTTCGTGGAAACGCACGAAACTGCGTTTATACTGATGGGCATAGGCTTCGGCCTTATCGAGCGGCAGTTCGGGCCGCAGGGTCTGCACCGCCTCCAGCAGGGACAGGCCGACAATATGGCGGGCCTCCTCATAGGTCGGCGGTTCAACCCCGATGGCGGCGGCCCCTTCTTGCAGCGCGAGCAGGATCGAGGCGCGGCTGTCCACCAGCGTGCCATCGACATCCCAGACGGCTAATTTTAACCCTTTAATCGCCACGCCAGTACTCAACGCTTCTTCTTTTTCATATTCACAAACGGATCGGGCTCGGCCTCGTGGGCATCGAAGCCGAAGCGCTCAAACCCGGCCTTGATGACCGGATCGAGCGGCGCTTCCACGATCAGCGTGCCCTGGGTCGGGTGCGGCAGTTCGATGCGGCGGTGATGCAGTTGCAGGCCCAAACCTTCCGACAGATCGCGGCTGGCGTCATTTCCGTATTTCGGATCGCCCAGAATGGAGTGACCGATAGCCTGCATATGGGCGCGAAGCTGGTGGGTGCGGCCGGTATGCGGGCGTAAGCCCAGCCATGTGACGCGCGGCCCGGCGCGGCTGATGGTGACATATTCGGTTTCGGCGGGCTCCGCGCCCGGCTCCTTGATGTCGGCGGGCTGGACGATCTCGCGGTCGTGAAAACCCTTCTTGATCAGCGGCGTATCGATATAGCCCTCTTCCGGCTTCGGGTTGCCGACCACCAGCGCCCAATAGGTCTTGTGGGCGCGTCGCTTGGCGAAAGACCCAGCCAGACGCGCCGCCGCCGAAGGGCTCTTGCCGAGCAGCAGCACGCCCGATGTATCGCGGTCGAGACGGTGAACGAGGCGCGGTCGTTCCAGCCCCTCGCCCCAGGCCGACAGCAGGCGGTCCACATGGTTCTTCGTCTTGGTGCCGCCCTGCACCGCCAGCCCCGCAGGCTTGTTAATGGCGATCACGTCTTCGTCCTCATACAGAACCAGTGATCTGACAAAACGGATTTCCTGCGGGCTGAGCGTGGCGCGTTCGCGCTTTTGCTCATCGACATCGGGCGCATCCGGCAGGGGCGGCACACGCACCGTCTGGCCCGTCGTCAGCCGTGTCTCGGCCTTGACCCGCCCGCCATCGACGCGCACCTGACCGGAGCGCAGCAGCTTGTTGAACTGGACGTGGTTGAGGTGCGGCCAGCGGCGCTTGAAGAAGCGATCGACGCGGATACCGTCTTCGCCCTCCGCCACATAGAGGGTCTTGACCTGTTTCGGTTCGGATGTGTTCACGCGGATACCTTGCGGATATTAAAGCCCATAGCCTCGGCAAGCCCGCCCGACATGACAAGACGTGTATTGAGGATCATCCTCGTGCTCTTACCCCTCTTGGCGCGCCAGGTATAGTCCTCTAAACTTGACGATACCGCAAAACCCCACTGGACTCACGCCCATGACCCTCGACGCCACCTATAATCCCGGCAATATCTTCGCCAAGATCATCAGCGGCGACATTCCGTGCGCCAGGGTTTACGAAGACGAGCGGATTTTAAGCTTTATGGACGCCTTTCCGCAAAGCAAGGGCCACACGCTGGTCATCCCCAAGGTGGCGGCCTGCAACCTGTTCGACATCGGTGATGACGATCTGCAAAACCTGATCGTGCACACCCGCCGCATCGCGCGTGCCGTGCGCGACGCCCTGGCGCCTGATGGGCTGCGCATTATTCAGTTCAATGGCGAAGCCGCCGGCCAGACCGTCTTCCATCTCCATTTCCACATCCTGCCGATCTGGGAAGGCCAGACACCCGCCCGCCACGGCGAAAGTGGCATGGCCGATATCGAGGTGCTGAAGGCCACGGCGGCGCGCATCGCCGAAAAGCTTGCCCGATCATGAGTGCCTTTCTCGTTTTGCGCCACGGCCAGACCGACTGGAATCAGCAGATGCGTTTGCAGGGCTCGACCGACATTCCGCTCAATGCCACAGGCCGCGAACAGGCGAAGACGGCGGCCGGTTTTCTGGCCGGTCAGGGGGTGACGCGCATTATCGCCAGTCCCCTGTCGCGCGCGCTGGAAACGGCCCGCATCGTGGGCGAACGCCTCGGCATCGAACCGGTCACCGATGGGCGACTGATCGAGCGCAATTTCGGCCTGTTCGAAGGCATGACGCTCGACGAGGTGCGTCAGCACCGTCAGGAGATGCGCGCCTTCATGAACCCGAAGGCCGATATTGACGGCAAGCATTACCCCGATAATGCCGAGCCGCTGGGCGAGGTGATCGATCGCGTTTTTGATTGCGTCAATGCGTACCGCGAGGACGAAACCTGCCTGTTCGTCTGTCACGGCATTCCGTTTCGCGCCATTTCACGCAAATTTCTCGATGATATGTATTCCAGCCCCAATGCCGCACCAGTCAGGTTCGAGGCGGATGGTGGGACATGGCGGATGATCGCGCTCGATCCTGATAATGCGCCGATCCGTCAGGTGTTTAACGCCCAGACGACGATGGGGCCGATTTAGCAGAGCGCTCCCCCAAAAAGCGGATCCACTTTTTGGATAAGGAAGAGCTATAAGACAAAGGCTTAGCCTCAGGCTGAAAAGCGCCACAAGCGCCGGGCTCAGGGTGAAACCTTTGCATAAGACAGACGCAATCCCAGCCTGATCCATCACGCTTTACAGAACCATGTCCGGCGATAAGGCTGTTTTGTATAATCACGATCAGGAGCCATATGTCTGAGATACGCATCATCGCCTGGGTTGGCCCGGAATATCCCGCCGCTGTCGCTGTACGCCGCGCCGTACTGCGCGCGCCTTTGGACCTTGATTTCACGCCTGAACAACTGGCCGCCGAAGCCGCCGACACCCATATTTGCGCCTTTACCGATGGCGAACTGACGGGCACGGTGATCCTGTCGCCTTATGACGGGCAGACCGTGAAACTGCGCCAGATGGCCACGGCGGACAACAGGCGCGGTCAGGGCCTGGGCTCCGCCCTGCTGACCGCCGCCGAAGCCGAGGCGAGACGACAAGGCAAGTACCGCATCGTGCTGGCGGCGCGCCTTGACGCACAGGGCTTTTACCAACGCCACGGCTATGCTGCGCAAGGCGGCATTTTCACCGAAGTCACCCTGCCCCACATCCTGATGTCGCGCGCAATATAGACTTGCCAGCCGCCCTAAATGCCAGTATCAGACCCGCTCCCGACTACAGGCCCCTGTGGTGGAATTGGTAGACGCGCCGGATTCAAAATCCGGTTCCGAGAGGAGTGTCGGTTCGAGTCCGACCGGGGGCACCAAGGTTATCCACAGGCCCTGTGGACTACTTGAAAAATCCCTTAAAATCTGGTAGGTTATACGTGTCGCAGGCCACGGCCGTCCACCCGTTTCCACCCGCATCCACGCGATTTTGGGGTAGAATTGGGGGTATAGCCCAAAAGCTGTCACACGGTATGTTGCTATTAAGTTCCAGGAGGGAACATGGCTCTATCGGAAATGACGGCGCGCAACGCGAAGCCGACAACTAAGCCCTTCAAGCTCTACGATGAGGGCGGTCTCTATCTTTTTGTCACGCCGTCGGGTGGAAAATTTTGGCGGGTGAAGTATCGATGGCAAGGCGCTGAGAAAGTGCTGTCGGTCGGTTCTTATCCAGAGATAAGCCTTAAAGATGCGCGGCAGAGGCGCGACGACGCCCGTGTCCTGCTTGCCAACGCGGTCGATCCCTACGAGGAACGGAAGCGTGAGGAGAAGGCAAGAATTCTGGAGAAGAGCAGCACCTTGCGTGTCGTCGCGCACGAATTTATCGAGAAAAAGCGCAAGGACGGCTTTTCAGAGAAAACGCTCTACAAGATGGCCTGGTTCTTTTCCCTGATCGAAAAAGACCTTGGAGACCAAGCACTCGTTGATCTGATGCCCTACGAGATTCTCCAGGCCATCCGTAAGGTGGAAGCCAACGGACATCATGAGACGGCAAACCGCATCAGAGCGTTTATCTCTAGGGTCTGCCGCTACGGCATCCTGACGGGACGAGCTGCGACAAATCCCGCCGCCGAACTGGGGGAAGCGCTCATAAAACCAAAAGTGCGGCACCACGCGGCCATTATTGATCCGGGTGCGTTCGGCCAGCTCTTGCGAGATATTGAAGCCTACCACGGCTACATCGGCACGCGGCTGGCTTTAAGGCTCCTACCTCATATATTCGTTCGCCCCGGAGAGCTTCGCAGCGCCGAATGGACGGAAGTGGACCGTGGCAACTGCGTCTGGAAAATACCGTCTGAGAAAATGAAAATGCGGGAACCTCATTCCGTGCCCCTATCTCGACAGTCGTTGGCAATTATCAATGAAGCACATGTCAGGTTCGGCAATTACAAACTGATGTTCCCGGCGCATAAGGATTGGCGAAAGCCCATGTCCGACAACACTCTAAACCTAGCGCTTCGGAGAATGGGTTATGGCAACGACGAGATGGTGTCGCACGGCTTCCGCAGCACAGCCAGCACGCTTCTCAACGAATCAAGGCTTTGGACACCGGAGACCATTGAACTGGCCCTGTCACATGTGGACGACAGTGTACGTGGTATCTATCAGCGTAGCCAGTTTTGGGATGAGCGGGTAGAAATGGCGCAATGGTGGTCCGACTATCTCGATCACTTACGAGCGGGCGTAGATATCCTTTCTCCCAAGCAGTTTGCGCAGCGGCTGAAAGTGGCCTCCCGATCTATCGAGCCAAAGACTGGCTATACGTCAAATGTGACCATGACAGTGCGTTTCCCAGGTCAAAATTATGGTTAGAAGCACCATCCGAGCTAGTCACGTTTACGGCCTTTTGCTCTTTAGTGTGCATCGCACAAAATGCGGCCTTACTTTACCTTGTGAAAAATAGAACAAAAAAGGTACGCAGTGAAGGCAAGATAAAGCTCAACTCCCGTTTCGCCTAAGTTCTTGTCTGCACATCGTTTTTGGTGACTTCTTTTGAAAACTGGGAGTTATTTCGCTGTAATCAATTGTTTTTGTTAATTTAATCGACATTTTGCGCTCCGCACAAAAAATGTCTCCCAAAAGGGCTCTTAGCAGGTCCCTGGCCTATGGTTGGCCGGACCTGTCAAGAGCCCGCACGGCACGATGTTTAGACCCTCAATGAAATTTCGACCGCTCTTGTTTGTTGTGCTCCGTGACCTCATTTGGCGCTGCCTGTCCCTCCTAGGGCTATCAGTTAAACCGGGTCAGCATGGTATTATTCGGTCTGGAGGGCTTCCACATGCCAGATACCAACGACAAGATTTCATATCGGATAGACGAGGCTGTGAAGGCGTCAGGCCTGGGCCGGTCATTCCTTTACGAAAGGATCGCCGAAGGGGCCTTGCGGTCGGTAAAGGTTGGCGGGCGGCGTCTGATCATGCGCCGTGACCTGTTGGAGTTCATCGACGGCGGGAATTCAGAGAAAGCGCCCGCGCCGCCAGTGTCAGCAATTGTGCCGGCGCCGAAGCCCGACGCCAACGGGCTTCCACAATGGACACAGCTCGAATTGCCATTGAAGAAGCGTAGGTAGGCCGCACTCGTAATAGGGCCGCTGCAAAAGCGGTAGCCCACGCCCGGCAGCGGTGCTAGACTCGGATTTCCACCTGACAGGAATCCCGATGCTGGCCGATCAGCTCTCTCACTTACCGGATACGAAACGCCGCGAGCTTGAGCGCGTGGTCAAGGTGCTGTTCGATGAGTTCGAGGATGTCACTAAAACCAAGCTGTCGGACAAGCGGAAACTCGGTCGTATTTTGAAGGTGATCCTGTTCGGCTCCTATGCGCGCGGCGACTGGGTGGAAGACCGGCTTTCAGGCTATCGATCCGACTACGATCTGCTGATCGTGGTCAACAGCCATCAGTTTACCGATTTGCATGAATATTGGGGCAAGGCAGATGAGCATTTCATCCGCGAAGTGACTGTCACTCAGCATATCAAAACCCCTGTCAACTTCATTGTCCACGATCTCGCCGATGTAAACGACCAGCTTGCCAAGGGCCGCCCTTTTTTCACTGACATCGCCCGTGACGGCATCATGCTTTACGAAGCGCCTGGTCATCCCCTGATCAAGCCGAAGCCGCTCACGGCGGCGGAGATCAAGGCTGAGGCTCAAGCCAACTTCGATCAATGGTTTCCAGACGCGGTCGAGTTTCAAAACATTGCTGGCTATTGCATAGAACGGAACAATCTCAAGCTCGCCGCATTCAACCTGCACCAAGCGGCAGAGAGACTATATCATTGTCTCTTGCTCGTGCTGACATTGTACAGCCCTAAAAGCCATCGCATCACTTTGCTCCGGTCGCAAGCAGAGGCCCTAGATGACCGCCTCAAGGCCGTCTGGCCCAATGACACCAAACTACATAGGCAAGCCTTTGACCGGCTTCGCAGAGCGTATGTAGAGGCACGCTACTCCGCTGAGTATGCGGTCTCCGAGGACGAACTCGAATGGCTCAACGAGCGGATCACCATTCTCCGAGATATAGTCCAAGCAGTCTGCCGGGAGCGCCTCGGCACTTAGTTTGTTCGCATCTATGCCTCAGCTTTTAAAGAATTCCCTGAAAAAAATAGGTGGAAAACAACAATCTGTTCATGAAATCACTGCCTTACTAATTTCTGAGAAATCACTTATGATGATTTTTTTGAAGCACCAGTTGGGGTTTATGCAGAAAGTAGCACTAAAACAACGAGAGCTTGCTGCTTTTTATACGCCAGTGGGTGTGAGCGAAGTCCTGTCCGAATGGGCAATACGTTCGCCATCGGACCTAGTATTAGAGCCAAGCTTTGGCGGTTGCGGGTTTATCAAGTCTTCCATCGATAGACTGACAAACCACGGCAATATACGCCCTCAAGACAATATCCACGGTTGCGACATTGATCCGGTGGCATTTAGCCACTTGAGCGACCTCATTGGGGTGGACTTTGACACTGCTCATTTTTTGAATGAAGACTTCTTAGTGCCGCCAACTAAAGTCGACTGGGTCTCGAAATTTGGTGTGGTAATCGGCAACCCGCCATATCTTTCTTACCATAAGGTAGATCCTCAGATTCGTGCGAAAGCTGTGGAGGTTATCCGCTCGTTAGGCGTCCGAATGAATAATCGGGCAAGCCTTTGGGCTTATTTTGTCCTGCTTTCCGTCCAATATCTGAGTGCTAACGGACGTATGGCGTGGGTCTTGCCAGGTAGCCTACTACAGGCGGACTATGCCACCGATCTTCGTCGCTACCTTGTCAGCCACTTCCATCGCGTAAGAGCGTTTTCCATTCACGAACGTTTGTTCTTGAATGAAGGAACCGATGAAGAGACTGCAATTTTGTTGGCCGAGGGATTTAGTGTTACGCCTAGGCAAGTTTTCCAATCCGACATTCCGCTCACCTATTGCCACGATTTGGAAGCTTTCAAAACCGCAGTGTGGCAGTGGAACGCGGGCCACGACATCTCTGAAGCCTCGTGTTTATCTCCCGTTGGTGGGCGCTTAAGTAATGTCACCCGCAATTTGATTGGAGAAGTAGCTGACCGTGAGGATTGCGGTATGCTGGGCGATTACCTGAACGTTCGCATTGGAGTTGTTACAGGTGACAATCCCCATTTCCTTCTGTCCCGACCAAAAGCGCAAGAGCTAGGGATCGCCGAAAAAGATTTGGAGCCTATTCTTGCAAAATTCGGATATTTCGATGGCCTTGAATTCCATCAAAGAGATTATGAAGCACTTCTAGGCAAGGGGGCAAAGGCCCTTATGGTCAGCGCTAAAATAGACACGAGCAATCCACCAGGGTTACAGGCTTACCTAGATAGCTATCCAGAATCGAAAAAAAAATCGATAGGAACTTTTCGGAAACGTAGGGTGTGGTGCTGTCCGCAAGACGGCAATATTCCCGACGCATTTTTCCCTGTAATGCACCACCACGGCCCAAGGCTAATTCTAAACCGCTTTGGCTCGAATTGCACTAACACGCTACATCGTGTATTTTTTAAGATGAAGCTGTCCGAAGGTCAGGCTGAGCTTATTTCCATCTCACTTTTGACATCGTATTCGCAAATTTCCGCAGAAATTGTTGGTCGAAAATATGGGTCAGGAGTTCTGAAACACGAGCCCCGAGATGCAGAAAAAATAAGCGTGGTACTTCCGAAAGGCATTTCACTGTCAGCGATTATTGATCGATATGCAGATATAGACCAAGCTCTGCGAGCTGGTGACCCAGTCCAAGCGCGTGAATTGGCGGATGACTTTATTTTCAGACCGATTTTTGGCGCATCACACAATCAAGAAATCCGGCTACTTTCGGATCAACTAACTATGCTCCGTGAAAGCCGCGTTCCGGATCGCAAAAAGAAGACAACCTAGACCTTAACGGTCATTCCAGCATTGGCTAAGAATGGTGCCAGACCCTGAAGCCTCCACTGCGTTTCGCATCTTTTCAATTAAATATGGGTAGCAAAGCTTTTCGCTGGCTTTGATATAACTTGCCAATACGCGATCCTCTCGAAGGCTCTCTCGCCAGATGTCTCCGTAGAAATTCGCAGCGACCGCCTCGCAGAGCAGAACCGTGTCCATTAGCAACGCATTCCAGCGTGGCACTTTAATTTTTGCATCTAGGCTTCGATCGGCGTGAACATGACCGCCATACTGCAAGTGCATTTTGGGGCCGTCTTGGGTGCTGTTTCCAAGGTCAAAATGCCAACGTGGGCAAACGATCCCTTCTGTTTGATACCTGAGAGTCAGGGAAATATCCCATGCTTGAAAAGGGAAGCCCTCCGTATCTCCTGTAACTCTAATATGGTCGACGCTGATCTCCGGGGAGTACGCATCACCAGCCTCATCCAAAACTGCGTTGAATCTTAGCGGGTTTTCACGCGATATTGTGTATTCCCAATCGTTGCTTGTGCGTTGCCGCCGTAAGGGGGAGACAGCGGCCTCGATCCAAGCATTGCTATCGGCAGTTAAAATTCCAGCGTCAACCAATTTGCCCACTGTACCTGTCAGTGCTGTTGCCATGTCACGGGCTGGCGGAAAAGTTGTCATTTCCGCTCCACCTTTCCGTCTCGTATGTCTTCGGCGATCCTTTCATCGAGCTGGTCGACATGTAAGTGGCGTTGCTCGAACAATCCTGTAGATACACAGTCGAAACAAATACGTTGACGTTGGCTAAACGTTGGTGCCCAAGGATCGAAAGCAGCGATAGAATTAGTCAACTCGGTGGGCCGTCCGCAGCTTGAACACGCGAACGAGGAACGCACATTTGTCTCGCCCGTCCAAGGTGAGGGTGCTGGGGCGAACTCAGTGCCTAGTACACCGTTAATTTTGGTTGATCTGTCCTCGTTCGAAACGTCCAACGAAGTCTTCCCAAAGACTTCCTTTAGAAAATCTCGAAGCTTATGGTTCCAAATCCTGGGCCAACCTGAGGACAAAATTCCTTTGTACGCAAGCTCTTCATGCGAATGGAGTCGTTCAAAGGCATCACCCGCATGAGCTTGAGCAATGCCCAATAACGCGGCAACATCATTCGCCCCAACCAGCAAACCGGCACGCTCTATGATTTGGCGCTTAAAAAATCGAGCCACTTGATGAGGTAGGTTGCCAGCTTCTTTCAGTGCATTTGAAAATCGCGCTGGCTGAATATCATCCCATTCGTCTGGGGCTAAGCCAAGGATGTTCGGAATAAAAGCAACGTCATTTCCCATTCGTTTAATGGCGTCGTAGGCAACACAAAGATCTAAGAGGCGTGCTGGGATAGTACCAGGATTTCCGCCTGCAATATCGCCCTTTAAGATTTTATGATCAAACAAATCGTGAGAAGTTTTATCTGGACCGTAGAGGCTCTTGATATTGTCTTCTGTCGAGATCAGCACGATTGGCATGTCTAAATGCGGGGCCTCAACGGCCAGCTCTCGCACTGTTTGCGCGATAGTGCCTGCCCTATATTTGTTTTGGCCATCTGTTCTGGCGATGCCGTCTAATCGGTAATCTAGTGCAACTATTTCCGGCTGTTCTTTTTGAACTAAATCATATAGCCAACTTATGCTTGCCGGCTCTAACGGTGTAAATTTTATCGATTCGTTTTCTTCGGCCTGGGCGTAGAAACTATTGAGCAAATCGCCATATAGACTTAAGTCCGCTTGGTCATCATCAATGTAGACACCTTTGAACATCTTGACCTAACCTCTCAAAATTCTAAAGGCGAAATTGGTCGAGTAGCCATCACTTGGCGTCGTCAATTCTACCGAACCACCGTAGGCACTTGCTATGTCGGAAACGATTCTAAGTCCGAGTCCAGTTCCGGCACCGCTAAAATCATCTACGCGCCCTTGAGTAGTAGTGAAAAAGGCATCGAAAATCCGATCCCTGATACTATCATGGATGCCAGGACCATTATCTTCGAAATTGATAAGAACAAAATTACCGTCCTCTTTTGCAGAGACCTTAATAAGGTGATTGCCGGGTGAGTTATGTTTTCTCAGGGCTTTTACAGCGTTGGTGGTGAAATTAAACAATGCTGCTTCTAACTCTGATGCGTGCATTTCAATAGTACGCAAATCTCGGGGCTGAACCTCAATTTTTACTTTTATCTCGTTCCTAAGAAGATAAGTTCGAAATTGCTCAAAAAAGGATTCAATAGAGTGAAGCACATGTACCTTTTTTAAAACGCGCGATTGAGTATAGGAAGTTAGATTTTCTATGTACCCACCAAGATTGAATACTCTTCCAACTGCGGTTCTTAATAATTCTATCCTAGATAATAAAGCATCACGCTCCAATTGATCCCTTAAGCTTCCAATTCCCGCCTGAAGTAAAGTGATTTGTCCATTTACAGAATTGTTCATGGCTTTAATCTCGTGACCAAAAATGCTCATTGAGGCACCAAGGGAGGCCAAGATTCGCAACATGTTCTCGTATTCGAGATAGTTATTCTCGTCACTGACAACACCCTCCTGGATTTTTACTGCGAGACTAACTTGAGCTACAGCTTCGGCCAAAGCGGCATCGCGTTCGGGGCCTGTTTGGGTTGCCGCCTCTTCAATCTTCTCTTGCGCTGCGGCTAAGCTTTCGAGCGCAGCTTCGGCAGACGCCTTACGCGCGGGAGTGTAACCCGTAGTTTGCGACGCTTGAACCTTCTTTTGTCGACGCTCAGCGACAAGTTTTACAGCCGCGTAAAGACATTCAAAAGTGAAATTCACAAGTTCCTTGTAAGCGTCATTTTCGACAAGACCTTCACGAGAACTAGTCTCTTCGAGGTTAGGGTTGTCCTTCGCAGATAGTGTCACATGTCCAAAAAAATTATTGTTGTTCATCGCGGCAAGAAGCACGCGACGGGCTTGCCTATCAGATAATCGCAACCAATCGTCTGAGGGCTCACCATACGGCGCTACCCGGAACCCATTTCGATAAACTCTTACGCCACCATACTGCGTCCCCATCGCGGCAGCGGTTTTCTGGGAAATCCCGGACAAAAAGTCGGTGTGGTAGATGAAGTATCGGCTCTCAAGATATACGACCCCGACCTTATCATAGTGCTCTTCGAATTCCACAGTCTCATCAAACCCAAGCCTCTTAGAAATAATCCGCGCCTTCCCTCGACCGTTAGAATCAATGGAGCCAGTGATCTCGGCAAGTGCTAAATTGAGGAAGCTATTTTGGAGATCAAATCGCGCTTTTCGCTTTCCATCCTGCAGGCCATTAATCGTAACTTCAAAGCCAGGGTCTTTGATTGACGCATTTGTCAGCCCGGAAGCGTGATCGGCCGCACCGCCCAAAGGGAATGGCGGCTGCAAAAACAATACTGATCGCCATACCCTTTCGAAATATTCGTCTCGCCAACTGTCTCTCAGATCCTCAATGATAAGCTTGGTGCCCTGAGAGTCCGGCGCTTTATCAAAAGTCGTGATGTCGTTCCAGACATGTCCGAGATCCATCCCAGACCGATATGACGCATCCCAGTCGAATTTAACGCGAATCCCTTTCGCTTGTCCTATCTGACTTGTTTCGAGGGTAAGCTTCTGGCCCAATCGTTGAACAGCAAAACGACCGATACCCTTTCGGCCGGCTCGCGGCCGGTCAAAAATTGGAGACTTAGGATGGTCGATTTTGTCCCGTGTGGACAATCGCATCCACGTATTGCGAATTGTATCCGCGCTCATCCCAGTCCCGGTATCTGCTATGATAAGCGTTCCACCGGGACGGTCGTAGTTTTGAAAACGAATTTCAACACCAGTGGCGTCGGCGTCATAGGCATTTTTTATGAGTTCGGAGAGGGCGGTTTCCTGCTTTCCGACTAGCTCATACCCCAAGCGATTGATATGTCCGGCATCAACCGTGAACCGCACTGAGTTGGTGGATTGATCTAAAAGCTCATCAGTCAGCCTGGCCACAATGGAGGGGTCAGGCGAGTCCTTTGCCAACTCTGCTTGCAGGTCGGCCTTTACATTAGCCATAATAACCCCCTTTTAAATCGCAGGCATCGCGTTTTGATCACCTGTTATCGCATTCCAAGCCCTGCATCAGTTCAACACTGAGGCGATGGTTTGATTCTCTGCCGAATTTCAGTCACTTACCAAATCACTTGAGTGATTTAAATTCGCGCCAATATATGTATCACTATCAGGTATTTAGGAATTAAACATTGCAGAAAGTGATCTTCGATAGTGAAAAACTGACTGTTCGAGACAATGAAGGCAATCTGCATGAACTGTTCGATCACCTAATGTGGTACATCGCTCCCACGCGCACCACATGGAGCAGAGCAGATATTCCGAAGAAACCCACTGAGTTCGCCTTCGCTTTGCACAATGCGTCGATAGGACAAGGCCTAGCCGCTCTTATTCATGGTAGCGGCAAAATGATGCAGCGGGTGTAGCGTAAGGCTTTGTTTTGGCATAGATTATGGGTGTCGAATCCTAAATCATTTCCAACACCGCCGGTGCCACACCCGCCATGGACCAGATTACCGATCTTCCGTTCGATTTGCCAAGCGTTTCGCGCAAGAAAGTCACGGCTGCTTTCGATGGCGGTCGTATCAGTTCCGACGGCGGCGTCATGCTTTTGTCTGCCGCGGAACGCCAGATCGGGATCATCGACCGGCTTTGGCGGCTCATTCCAGACCGTCGCAATCCGTTGCTGGTGACACACTCGGTGGCGTCAATCTTGAAGGCTCGGATCTTCGCCATCGCCTGCGGGTATGAAGATGGCAATGACCTGGGCTCTCTGCGCACCGACCCTGCGTTCAAGCTCGCCTGCGGCCGTCTTCCCGAGGAAGGCAAGGATCTGTGCTCGCAACCCACGCTGTCGCGTTGGGAGAATGCCCCAGATCTTCGTAGCCTGATCCGGCTGACCTACGCCCTGGTCGATCAGTATTGCCATAGCTTTGGCTCGGCCATCCCGGCTGAGATCACGCTCGATATCGACGACACGGTCGACGTCGTCCATGGCCGCCAGCAGTTGTCGTTCTTCAACGCCCATGAAGGCGAGTATTGCTTCAAGCCTATCCACGTCTACGACGTGGCCACGGGTCGGCCGGTCGTGGTCATTCTGCGGCCAGGTAAAACACCTTCCGGCAAAGAGGTGCGTAGCTGGGTCCGCAAGATCGTGCGCCGGATCCGCAAACACTGGCCCAAAACTCACATTACCCTGCGCGGCGACGGGCATTACGCCAGACCCGAGGTCATGGCCTGGGCCGAGCGCAAGGGCGTCGACTATATCTTCGGACTGCCCGGCTCCAAGCCCTTGCATGCCAAGGTCGAAGCCTTTGCCGATCATATCCGTGTCGTTCGCGCCGAACAGCAAGCCGCCGCCGTTCGCGGCTACACCGAAGTCCGCCATGGCGCCCAATCCTGGGGGCGCGAGCGCCGCGTCATTGCTCGTATCGAAGCCACGCCGCTTGGTCTCGACAACCGTTTCGTCGTGACGTCCCTGGGCGATCCCGATCCTGAGACCCTATACGCCAAGCTCTATTGCGCCCGGGGCAATGCGGAGAACTTGATCAAGCTGCACAAGACCCAGCTTAAAAGCGACCGCACCTCCTGCCGTTGCCCCCTGGCCAACCAGATGCGTCTGATCCTCCACACCGCCGCCTATTGGCTCATGCTCACCGTCAGGGATCAAATCCCAAAGGCCCACAAGCTGGCGACCGCAGAGTTCAATACCATCCGGTTGCGCTTACTGAAGATCGGCGCCCGGATCACCGAGACGTCTCATCGCATCAGGATCGCCTTCGCCGCCGCTTGCCCAGAGGCCAGTCTCTTCCGTCACATCATGGCCGCGCTCAAGCCCGCACCTGCATGAAAAATGGGGCTATGCCCCAAAAGCCGCCGCCATCACCATCAACCCCATCGGAGAAAAATCTGGTCCAGCGCGTGGCGAAAAACACGAAGCGGAAAAACGCGTCTCGGCATAGGCCAACCTAAACGGCAACCCGGTCACAGGAACCATGAATGGATCGGGCTAGTGACGGCAATGGACGATTTGCTGGTAGGCATTTCACCGTCGCATATGAAGTTCGGCACTCCAGGCGCAGCGGAAGATCTCTTTGAAAAAATTCGGAAAGAACAATTTCCACATCTACCAAGTCGGCTACGTTCATTTTTCCTGTCTCTTGATCGGGCCACCGCTGAGGAGCGAATGAAGTATTGGCTTTTTAACAACCGTATGATCACCCCATGCTATTTGGTTCTTTCGAGTGGCAGGTACCATTACGCGGACGTCCGAGATTTTGAAGCCGCCGCGAAAGGCGATTTAACCGAAGAAAATGCCCTAAGTTACTGGGGCAGCTATGAGCAAGATAAAGTGCCGATTGGCGTTACGGAAGTAATAGCCGATAGCATGCTCTACTTCCCCGATTGGAAAACATTTCCTCAAATTGAACTTCCTTCTCTGGCTGCTTGGAGCCGTGAGTTTGGAGGAAAATAGGAGGGTTTTGCTATGGCTTGGCAAGACCAGCCGGAATTACCGCTAACCAGCTTCCAAAGCTGCAACCGTAGGCCTTACCTTCTCTTTCGGCCATAGCAGTCCGTAACGCTTGACACACTGCAAAAATAATCTGAGACTATCGCCAGTTCGAGTCCCCAACATTGCTTGGGGTATGGACGGGGGGATGCGCAAATACCCCTCATGCATTCGATGCCAGATGTCAGCCGGTTATTCTTATAACTACCGTCCGACCGGGGGACTCACAATGAACTTCGGTATTAAGCGAGAAAAAGCCAACAAGATCAATGGCTCGAAAATCCGCTCAACGGGACTCAATCAAACCGATAGCAAAAGCGAGCTATCTCGTCCGACCGGGGGCACCAGCACTGTTTTTCAAGACGATTTTCCATTAAAATACAGTACTTTAAACGCTTTCTCAGCGAGCGTCTCTGCGCACTGTAGCAGCGGACTGTATCATTTCGACAGTTTCAAACAGCCAATTACCTCAACAGTTTCAATAGGTAATGCCGAAAACGACTGTAGCATCAAACTGTACCATCAAGCGGTTCAAGATCGTCTTGAGTCAAAATCCCCACAACCATCAGTAAGTGTTCAAAAGGGATCGTTCAGAAGTGCTGGCAGTCACCGCCATACAGCATCCAAGGACGATGGCCGATAGAAATAGCCGCCCGCCAGAACTCGCGCGACGACAATATCATCGAGCTGCCGATGTCACGCGCCGATATTGCCGACTATCTCGGCCTGACCATCGAGACGGTGTCGCGTGTTCTGACAAAGCTCAAGATTGCACGCATTATTCGCCTCGATTCAGCGCGTCACCTCGATGTCCTGCGCTGGGATGTCCTTGAAGACATGACCGCATAAACCGGACGGCCCGTCGGCCTTGCCAGGCTGCGATGAGTCAAAGTCGTCTCAGCCTGGTATAAAGGTTTCCATAGCTGAAAATATGTCCCGCAATGCCAGGCGTGCGAATCGACGATGAGACCCTGCAAAAGGCCTTCACCGCTCGCTCCATGCGGCGTATCCGCCTCATTTGGCTCAGTTTTCAAAACATTTATGATGCAAAATTGCCGCACCTTGATGACAAGTTCTTGCAATCCTGTCGTATTGGGGCCTTCATGCAAACCCTCATATTATATTATTTTATGTGCGGAGGTCTTGTTTTTTTGACCAGTGAAATTTTGCGCTGCACAAATTAAATATTTCGCAATATTTTTATGCGTTATATAACAATGAATTACATACTTTTTTATTATTGCATTGCAAATTGAAACCACTTCCTTAAGTCGCCTCTCCCGCGCTGCATTCGATGAATGAGCCACAGCTAACAGCAATCACCCCATTCCCTAAGCGCCCGGATTTTGCTTATATCCGCCGCAACCGTCATGATAGCGGGCCAAGGCAAGGCAAACACACTATCCGACAGCCGATTGATGGGCGACGTCACCGCCCGCCAATGCGATTCATGAGTATAAATTGGGAAGCAGGACAAAAGTGCCATCCAACGGCGTCAGGCCTGCGTCTTAGGGAGAATGAACGTCAGGGGAATTTTAAAATTCCAGGACGACAACCGAAACACCCGATATCGGGACGTGACCGGAAACGGCCGCGAAGATACTCGCGTGTAACTGCGGCTTAAAGCAAGCCGTTTGGCGACCGTCATGAAAAACGGCGCAATAATTAAGCAGCAGTTGAAACATTCAACTGAAACCATGTTGGGAGGATCTACATGACCAATCCTGTAAAGACTAAATCCAGAGGGAGCCTGCTGCGCGCAGCCTTCCTCGGCGGCGCGTCAACGATGGCGCTGTGCGCCTTCGCCGCGCCCACCTTCGCCCAGGACGCCGCTGCGGCTCCGGCGGCGGCCCCTGCACCGGCTCCGGCTGCGGCCGGCGATGACTCGACCGTCGTCGTCGTCACCGGCATCCGTGGTTCGCTTCAGCGCTCGATGCTGCTCAAGAAGAACTCGGACGGCGTCGTTGACGGCATCTCGGCTGAAGACATCGGCAAGTACCCCGACACCAACCTCGCGGATTCGTTGCAGCGCGTCACCGGCGTGTCGATCAACCGCGTCAACGGCGAAGGCGAACAGATCACGGTTCGTGGTTTCGGCCCCGGTTATAATATGACGACCGTTGACGGCCGCATCATGCCGGCCTCGACCATCGGCGTTATTGGCGGCGGCCAGGGTGCTGACAGCAATCAGGGCAATTCGCGCGCCTTCGATTTCAGCAATATCGCTTCGGACGGCGTCTCGGCGGTTCAGGTTTACAAGACCGGCCGCGCCGACATGCCCGCCGGCGGCATCGGCGCCACGATCAATCTCCAGACCCTGCAACCGCTCGCCCATGCGGGTTCGGAAGGCAGCATCACGGTTAAGGGCCTGACCTCGGATCATCCGGGCCTCGGCACGGTTCTGTCCAAGAAGAGCGTCACGCCGGAAATCTCCGGTGCCTATCAGTGGACCAATGACAGCGGCAAGTTCGGCATCGCCGCCTTTGGTTCGTATCAGGAAAAAACCGGTTCGACCCGTTCGGACACGGTCAATGCCTGGAACGTCCAGACCTATGCTAACTGGCTGACGACCGGCCAGGCACCTGCTGCGGCGAATATCACCAATGCGCCGACCAACATGAAGCAGTTGATCGCCGTACCGACCGACAGCCGCCTGACCTATGCTGAAAACGATCTGAAGCGCACCAATGCCGCCATCTCGTTCCGTTGGAAGCCGACCGAAGACCTGGCCATCACGGCCAATACCCTGTTCGCCAATACCAAGGAAACAGAAGCCCGCTCCGAACTGACCAACTGGTTTTCGCGCTCGCCCTATGCGGCGATCACGTTTGACGGCAACTCGACCATTGACTCGGCGATTTCAGCCACCGACACGGTTCCGCCTAACAAGGATCAGGGTTACGAAAACGAACTGCGTTCCGTGGAAAGCAGCATCGAATCGACCGGCCTGAATGTTAAGTACAATCTGAACGACCACTGGATCCTGACGGCTGATCTGTCCTCGTCGCAATCCAGCTCGGGCGGCAACAATCCTGACGGCACCTCGTCCACGACCGTTTCCGTGTCGCAGACCTATGTCGCCTCCAACACGACCACCTATGGCAATCTGGCGGCGCCCGTTCAGCACGTCACGCTCAACCCGGCCAAGTCAGCGACCGGCAAGCAGGACATCGGCTCGCTCGGCTCCGGCTACAGCAATCAGTTCTTCTCGCGTCAAACCGACAAGATTCAGCAGGCCAAGTTTGACGCCACCTATGCGGTGGACGATAGCAGCCGTCTGAGCTTCGGCGTTGACGCCTATAAGAATGTCAACACGGAAGCGGCCTATTCGTATCAGGCGCAATACGGTGACTGGGGTGGCCTGAACCCCGGCGACCTGCAAAAGTACGGCAATACCGACATCAAGACCTTCTGCCTGGCCTGCCAGTTCAATTCGGTCGATCTGAATAATGGTGATGGCACCGCGTACCGCTTTAACGCTGTGACTGCCTATCATGGTCTGGAAGCCTATTACGCCAGCCCCAACTTCCAGAACGTCCTGCCGGTCGGCACCGCCAAAGCCAATACGCCGCACCTCAATGGCTTCAGCCACAACGAAGTTGAAGAACAGGTCAAGGCGGCCTATGCGCAGTTTGCCATGAAGGGCGAGTTCCTCACCCGTCCGGTGAAGATCCTGGCCGGTGTGCGTTATGAAACCACCGACGTCACGGTGACCGCCTTCCAGAACATCCCGACCGGCCTGCGCTGGGATCAGAAGAACAACTTCTCGGTTGTTCAGGGAACGGACGTTCAGCCCTATGCTGTGAAGTCTCACTACTCCAACCTGCTGCCCAGCATCGACATGGCGATGAACATCACCGATGATTTCATCGGCCGTATGTCCTTCTCGGTGACCGATGCGCGTCCGCAATACAGCTCGATGTACGCAACGACCGGCGTGAATGCTCCGGGTGATGCCAGCTATAATGGCGGCGTCTATACAGCTTCGTCGGGCAACCCCGACCTGAAGCCGCTGGTGTCGGAAAACTTCGACCTGTCGGCGGAATGGTATTATGGCCGGAACAGCTACGTCTCGCTGGGTTACTACCGCAAGGCCGTGCAAAACTTCATCGGCAATGGTACGACCCAGACCCATCTGTTCGGTATAACCGACCCGGCTTCCGGCGCAGCGAACACCCGCTCGGGTGACGCGGTGGCGGCTCTTACATCTCTGGGTGTCTCGACCAACACCAATAACCTGTCCGCCATGACGATCCTCATCGATCAGGCTGGCGGTAATGTGGCGACAGCGAAAACCGAATGGAGCACCAAAACCGCGCCTGACGGCCATGTGTCGCCAGATACGGATCAGCTTTCGCTTTATCTGTGGGGTAATCCGAACTGGAAGGTCGTCAGCAACAGCAGCGATCCTCTGGCCACCTTCACCCTGTCGCAACCGATCAATAACCACACGGCCAATATTGACGGCTTCGAATTCGCTATCCAGCACTTCTTCGGTGACACTGGCTTTGGTATCGCCGCCAGCGCCACCACGGTGAATGGTGACGTGGCCCTCGATAATGCCGCCGATCCGCTCGGCAGCAGCCAGTTCGCTCTGGAAGGCCTCAGCAACACGTACAACGTGACCGGTATCTATGAAAAGTACGGCTTCGAAGGCCGTATCCTCTACAACTGGCGCGACAAGTACCTGCAACAGGCCAATGCTTCGCAAAACGGCGGTCTGTACGCAGCGGCCTATGGCCAGTGGGACGCTTCGTTCAGCTATGCCCTGCGTGACAATATCAGCCTGACGTTCGAAGCGCTGAACATCAACAAGGGCCATATCGTTCAGTACATCCGCGTACCGACCGATGTTGTGAACTACCAGGAGCTTGACTCGCGTTATGAGTTCGGCATTCGTTACAAGTTCTAAATCCCGTAAGGGTTGAGGATTTGAGGAAAGGCCGCGGTTTTCCGCGGCCTTTCTGTCTTCATGGCGGCCCTGCTGACTGCGGCAATATGCCCTGCAATTCGGCGGGTGACGCCCGGCTTTCATGACATGATGAACTTGTGTTTTTCAGGCCACCGCGCCATCATGGACGCAGCAAATAATCCATTTGAATTCCATAAAATGAGGCATAAGACCTTGGGACAACACGTCTTACTGAACAATGTTGATCATCATGACCTGCGCCTGATTACACGTCACGGGGCGTCTTTCGGCGACAATATCAATCAGGTGCTCGTCTTCCCGTCGGAATATGACGAGATACAGCGTCACTATCCGATTTTCTTTCGCCGCACCGAAAGCGGCGGTTTTAAATCCGTAGCGCTTCTGGGTTTTGACAAGGACGAGAACCTGTTCCTCGACGAGGATCGCTGGGATGCGCTTTATGTGCCGGCCATGCAGAGGATCAGTCCCTTCCTGATCGGCCAGCCCACACCGGCCGAAGGCGAAGAGTTGCCTGCCGATGCCGAAGCCATGATTCTGGTCGATCCCGAACATCCGCGCATCAGCACAAGCGAAGGCGAATCCCTGTTCCTGCCGCATGGCGGCCAGGCACCCAATCTCGTGCATGTGACGCAGCTTCTGCAACAGGTCTATATGGGTGAGCAGATCAGCCCGGCCATGTTTGCCGCCTTTTATGAAGCTGGCCTCCTGGCACCCGTCGAAATCGAAGTGCAGATCGACGACACGACATCCTATGTTCTGAATGACCTGTTGACCATCAGCCGCGAGGCCCTGCGCGACCTCAGTGCGCAGAGCCTGAAGTCACTGAACGAAAAGGGCTTTCTGGCCTTGGCATTCATTGTGGTATCGTCGATGGCCAATATGAGCCACCTGATCACCCGCAAGAACAAACGGCTTGCCGCCCAGCGTTTTGCCTGATCTGAAAATCTATTAAAGAGCCCGCCCCCAACAATGACAGCTCCCGCCACAAAAGTCATGGCTGTGAAAGCCACAAGCCTTGAGGAGATCAATTTCGCCGAACTGATCGCCCGTCAGACGCCGATGATCTTCAAGGGACTGGCTGTGAACCTGCCGATGGTTCAGGCGGGGCTGGCCTCTCGTCAGGCGGTTATGGACTACCTGCGTCCCTATTATCAGGGCAAGCCCCTGCTCGTTTTCAGGGGGGAGCCGTCGATCAGGGGGCGCTTTTCTTATAATGGCGGGTTTGACGGGTTCAATTTCAGCTCCGAGCGCATGTCGCTTGATCGTTTCCTGGATCTGGTGGGCCAGTGCGCCGACGACAGGGACGCGCCATCCTTCTATATGGGCTCCACCGACCTCGACACTTTTTTTCCGGGCCTGCTGGCCAGCGACGGCCTGCCGCTCACCGGCGACATGTTCACGCAAAATGCGGTGCTGAAAAGCATCTGGCTCGGCAATCGGACGACGGCCTGCGCCCATTTCGATATTTCGCATAATCTGGCGGTCTGCATGGCAGGCCACCGGCGCTTTACCCTGTTCAAGCCCGATCAGATTGCCAACCTCTATCCGGGCCCGCTGGAACCGACACCGGGCGGTCAGGTCATCAGTCTGGTCGATTTTACCCAACCCGATTTCGAAGCCTTCCCGCGTTTCAAAGAGGCGCTGGCTTCGGCTCAGGTGGCCGAGCTTGAACCGGGCGACGTGCTGTTTTATCCGTCGATGTGGTGGCATCAGGTCGAGGCCCTCGATTCCTTCAATATCCTGATCAATTACTGGTGGAACACGACTCCGGCCTATGTCGATACGCCGATGAATACGCTGCTGCATGGCCTGCTGAGCCTGCGCGAACGCCCGGCGGCCGAAAAGGCGGCCTGGCGAGCGGTCTTCGACTATTATCTGTTCGGCCCCGAAGACACGGCGCGCGCCCATATACCGCCCCACGCCCAAGGCGATCTGGCACCGCTTGACGCATCCACGGCGCGCCGGTTGCGCGCCATGCTCCTCAACCGTTTCAACCGCTAAAGAAAGCACCAGCAGATGAATGCACAGGTCATCAAAAAAGTTGTCATCGCCGGCGGCGGAACCGCAGGCTGGTGCGCGGCGGCGGCCCTGTCGCGTTCGCTGGGCAGCCTGCTCGATGTTACGCTGATTGAATCGGCCGATATTGGCATTGTCGGCGTCGGCGAAGCCACTATTCCCACCATCAGAGCTTTTCACCACCTGCTCGGCATCGACGAAGCCGAGTTCATGCGCGCCACCAGCGCCACCTTCAAACTGGGCATCGAGTTCGACGACTGGGCGCGACTGGGCGACCGCTATTTCCACGCCTTTGGCACCATCGGTAAATCCACCTGGATGGCACCTTTCCATCATATGTGGCTGGAAGCGAAGTCGCAGGGCTTTGGCGGCTCTTTGGATGATTACTGCCTCGAATTGCAGGCGGCGCAGGCGGGCAAGTTCCTTCTGCACAAGAACCTGCCCCTGAACTACGCCTATCATTTTGACGCCGGTCTTTATGGCCAGTATCTGCGCCAGCTCAGCGAGGCATCGGGGGCCAAGCGCATTGAAGGCGAAATCGTCAGCGTTCAGCAAAACGCCGAGAGCGGCTATATTACCTCCGTAACGCTGAAGAGCGGACAGGTCATCGAGGGCGACCTGTTCATCGATTGCACCGGTTTTCGCGGCCTGCTGATCGAGCAGACCCTGCATACCGGTTATGAGGACTGGACACATTGGCTGCCCTGCAATCGCGCCGCCGCCATGCCGTGCGAAAACCCGAAAGACGGCCTGACGCCCTATGTCACCTGCACCTCCATGCAGGCTGGCTGGCGCTGGCGCATTCCGCTGCAACACCGCACGGGCAATGGCTATGTCTATTCCAGCGACTATATCAGCGATGACGAGGCCTGCGCAAACCTGACATCGCATCTCGGCGGCAAGGCGCTGGGCGAGCCGAGGCTTCTGCGTTTTGTGACCGGCCGCCGCCGTCAGTTCTGGCAGAAAAACTGCGTGGCCATCGGTCTGTCGAGCGGCTTTATCGAGCCGCTGGAATCGACCAGCATCCATCTGTTCCAGAAAAGCGTTCTGACCCTCGTCCAGAATTTTCCATTTTCCGGCATCAGCGAAGCGCGCATGAAGCATTATAATGACATGGCGCACAAGGAACTGGAATATGCCCGCGACTTCGTGATCCTGCACTACAAGCTGAACGAACGCAGCGACAGCCCCTTCTGGCAGGATCGCGCCCAAATGGAGGTTCCGGATTCCCTGCAAGCGCGCATCGAACTTTTCCGCGATTTCGCCCTCGCCTATCAGGAACCGGGCGAACTGTTCCGCGTCGATTCCTGGGTGCAGGTCATGCTGGGCCAGAGGCTGGAACCGAAGGGCTGGCACAAATTGGGCGCGCTGATGAGCCGGGAAGACACCACCCAGGCCTTTGGCGGACTAAAGGCGACGATCGATCATACGGTGGCGCAGATGATGCCGCACGAGGCCTTCCTGAAACAGTATTGTCCGTCGGTTATAGCCTAATCCGGCAAAACCCTGCGATCAAGCGTGGCATAGAGGCTGGCCAGGGCGGCCGCGGCGGCCGCCGCCCACAGGCTGTTCAGCGCAAAATGCTGATAGAGCACGGCTCCCGCCACGCCGCCCGCCAGCAGCCCCGCCCATAACAGCCCATAGGGCAGCCAGGCCAGGGCTGGGCCACCCAGCAGGGCTGCGGCCATTTTCTGCCCCATCTTGACCAGGGTTCCGGTCATATAGGTCAGGCCGATCACCACATCGCCATCGCGCTGGAATACGCTGTTTTCCGCCCCCATCGCCAGCACCAGCAGAACAATGGCGATGAAGTTCCAGCCGAAAAACTGCGCCGCCGCCGCCAGAAACAGGCACCATGTCACCAGACGCAGCACGCGCAGGCCTCGCCGGGACGATGCACCATGACCGGTCAGCGCCCCCATCATGGTGCCCACCACAAACAGCAGGATCAGGCTGGCCAGTTGCACCACATGCAGCGTGTCGCCGCGTGCCAGACCGGCGGCCAGTTGCGTGGAATTGCCGCTCATAAAGGCAACGAAATAGCCACCAAGATGCAGAAAACCGATCACATCAACGCAGCCGGCCAGTGCGGACAGACAGACCGCAAATGCGATGGCCCGGCGATTAAGGGTATGCATGATAAATCTGGTACTCCCGCTTAAAGCTGCCCGTCAGGCCAGCATATTGCGTTTATGCGGCGGCAGGCCCGATTTGCGCTTGCCGCCAGCGTTCTTACCATCATCATCGCTTTTGTCGCGCCGTTTTTTGCGCGGTTTGGGCGGATCGGGATCGGGATCGGGCGCATTACCCGCCTGCCCTGCCTGCCCTGCCTGCCCCGCCTGCTTATCAGCCAGCGCCGCGTCGATGGCCGCCACCACCGTTTCGGCGACCGGAGCCTGCGCCACCTTATGAGCCTCATGCGCCTTCTCTTTTGGCGGACGCTGCGCCAGTTCGGCCTGCGCCGCCTCGATCATGGCCATGATGCGCGGCCTGTCGTCCCAAAGCCGGTTCAGTTCCTGCAAGGCTTTCCACACTTCGAGATAGTGGGTTTCGGTCGGCAGGGGCACCTTGACCTTGAGCGGGGCCGGATCGGCCACCGGCTTCGGCTTTTCACCGGCCAGCGCCTTGTCGAGTTCCTCGATCAGCTTGCCCGGCCGGTTTTTCAGCGCCAGCACGTAACCCAGCCGCGCCTCGATCACCTCGGCCACCTCGCGCCCGCGCTCCAGCACCGCCCCGCCCGGCGATTTGAGCGCCTGATCGAGATGGAAGCGCACGCTGTCGTAAATGGCGACCGCCGCCGCCCTGCGCTCGGTCAGCAGCCGCCGGTAGCCGCGCTGTCGCCCCATATAAACGATCAGGCCGATAAACCCGGCCAGCACGATGGCGAAGACGACCAGCAGCATGATCAGCAGGGGATCCACGCCCTGATGATAGGTGGCGTAATCGCTGGCTGGCCCGCCGAAGCTATCCCCGAAATCGCTGTTCATCGCCTGTGCCCGCCAGGGTGCGGCACGGGCTTAGCAGAACCGCTTTTAAAGCGTGACCAGAAACCGGCCGGCGGCGTGTCGTGATGGCTCTCTTCGGGAGCTTCCCATGCCGGAGAGTACAGCAATTGCTGTTGCGCCGCCCGGAAGGCCGCGCTGACCACGCTGAGATTGCGCCAGAAGCTGAACAGTTTCTGGATGGCGCGCCACAGGGCCTCGCTCTGTTCATCGGCGCTCATCCGCTCATCGCCTTCTGCCGGAGTTACGGGGGCCACAGCCACGGGGCTGACCAAAGGGCTGACCTGAGCGGCGGGCGCGGGGCTCACCGCGCCATTGGCCACGGCGATATTGATCACCGTGCCGCCGCTGATCACCGCGCCATGCGGCAGGCCCGGCCCAGGCACAGCCTCTTCCTCGCGCGTGCCTTCCAGCGCCTTGTTCAGCTTATCGACCACCTTGTTGAGATCGCCGCTGAGGGCCAAAGTCCGGCCAAACTGTTCGCCTATCACGCCGCGCGCCTCCTTGGCCAGCGCCACCTGCTGTTCCTGACGCGCTTCGGCGGCGCAGGCCAGGGCCTTGCCGATCAGGGCGGCGCGCGCATCGATGCCCTCGCCCAGACCTTTGCGCACCTGCCATTCCGCCCATTTATAAATAAGCGTCAGGGTGGCGGTGGCGATCACAACTATGGCGATCAGCACCAGCCAGGCCAGAAAATGGTGATTTATGACCGGATCGACGGGGAAATCGTTCGCTGCGGCGGGCACATCGAAATTATCCTGCATGTCGCCCCCCTTCCGCTCATCACCACCGGCCTTCGGCAAAGGTTAACAGATTGTCAAGCTCTGCACCAGCGCGCAACCCGTATTTGGCGGATCGCAAAAGGCCATGATCAGCGCGCACCGTCATTTTGGGCTTTCAGCGCGGCATCCTCGACACGGCGCAGCAGTTTCTTGAACTGCGCCACCTCGTCCGGCGTGAAATCGGCCAGCATGATGCGCTCATGCTCGGCCGCCGCCGGGGCGACATCGGCATAGAGGCGCTCGCCCTCGGCGGTGAGAATCAGGTGATGCGAACGGCCATCATGCTCATGCGGGGCGCGGGTGATCAGGCGGCGCTTGGCCAGCCCTTGTGCGGCGCGCGAAATCGTCACCTTGTCCATGCCGGAGCGCTTGACCAGCGCCTGCTGGGTGGTGGGGCCGTCTTCGTGCAGCACGAAGATCAGCCGCCATTCGGGGATTTTCAGGCCATACAGGCTTTCATAAGCCGTGGCGATCAGGGTGCTGACCGCGCTTGACGCAACGGCAAGCCGGTAGGGCATATAGTCGTCCAGAATGGGCAGGGTCTGGGTCATGAAGCGTTTCCTAAATAATGAGGCTTGTTCTTGTATGGCTGCGCCCCTGCGCCTGTGACAGATCGGGTCTGGTGCTGACCCGATACCTCCGTCTAATGCGATTCCGCTACGCAAATGGCAAGAGGGTCAAGGGCCGGAATAGGGATAGAGTAAAACTTTTTCAATGCGTTTTACGCATTTGTGACAAGACCCGCGACAAGCGCCGCCGCACCTGTTAAGGGGGAGGCTTCTGTTGCAAAAGCGAGACTGACGTGCTGCGTCCCCTGTATAACTGGATGATCCGCCTGGCCCGCGGGCCCTATGCCGAGACGGCGCTCGCCGTTATCGCCTTTGCCGAAGCCTCGTTTTTCCCCCTGCCGCCCGATGTCATGCTGGCGCCGCTGGTGCTGGCCAAGCCCGAAAAAGCCTGGCGACTGGCGGCCATCTGCTCGGTCTTTTCCGTGCTCGGCGGCTTCCTGGGCTATGCTATCGGCTATTATGTCCAGCCGCTCGGCCACTGGATACTGGCCTTGTTCGGCCACCCCAATGGTCTGGCCGAATTTCATCGCTTTTTTAACAAATGGGGCGTCTGGGTCATCCTGATCAAGGGCTTGACGCCGATTCCCTATAAGCTGGTCACCATTGCGGCGGGGCTGGCGCAGTTTTCGCTTTTATGGTTTGCCATCTCCTCGGCCATTACCCGCACCACGCGCTTTTTCCTCGTCGCTTTCCTTTTCAAACGCTTCGGGCCGGAAATCACCGCCGTCATCGAAAAACGTATCTATCTTGTCAGCGCTATTGTTCTGGCGGTAACCGTGCTAGGCTTCGTCATCGTCAAACTCATGGCGAAATAGGCCAAAACAGGATCGCAATGCAGGCTCCCAAATCGAACAAGGTCGGCAAAAAGCTGATGCTCGCTTTTGGCCGCTGGTGGAGCATCACGGCTCTGATCGTGTCGCTAGCCATGCTGGCCACAGCCTGGTCGTTCCAGCTCTTTGGTCATCTCGCCCCCTGCCATCTCTGCCTGAAACAGCGCGACATCTACTGGATGGCCTCCGCCGTGGCGCTGGTGGCCAGCGTCTGGGCGCTGTTTACCGGAGCCAAGGGGCCGCCGCGCGCCTTTTCCTTCGTGCTGTTCGCCATCTTTCTGACCGGTGCGGCTCTGGCCTTTTTCCATGCCGGGGTCGAGGTCAAGTGGTGGCGCGGCCCGCAAAGCTGCACGGCGTCGGGCGGCGAAGTCAGCCTCGACCAGATGGCCGCCTTCCTGGCGGGCGCCGTCACCAAGGCGCCGATGTGCGATGTGGCGCAATGGCGCAAGTTCGGCCTGTCGATGGCGGGTTATAACGCGATCATCTCCACGATTCTGGCCTGCTTAAGCCTGCTGGCTTCGCTGCGCCTGCGTCCCGGCCGCCGGAGGATGTTATGAGCGCCGCCCCACCGCATCCCGGCGCGGGCGAACAGCGCCGCCGCCTTGAGGAAATCCTGCGCGTCGATCACGCCGGTGAACTGGCTGCCGTGCATATCTACAGGGGCCAGAGCCTCGTCTTTTCCGAAACGCCGCTGAAAGATTTGAGCGAAACCTTCAGCCGGATGCAGGGCGAGGAACAGGTGCATCTCGACGCCTTCGAGGCCCTGCTGCGCGAAAAAGCGGTGCGCCCCACCCTGATGACGCCATTATGGCGCGTGGCCGCCACAGGCTTAGGCATTGGCACGGCCCTGCTCGGTGAAAAGGCCGCCCACGCCTGCACCGAGGCGGTGGAAAGCGTGATCGGCGATCACTATGCCGAACAGGTGGCGGAACTGGCCGACAGCGATCCCGACCTGTCACGCAGGCTGGCCGGGTTCCGCGATGACGAACTGGGCCATCACGATCACGCCGTCGATCAGGGGGCGCACGAAGCCCTAGCCTATCCGCTGTTGTCGGCGGTGATCAAGACCGGTTGCCGGCTCGCTATAAAAATCAGCGAAAAAATTTAGGTCGCATGAAGGGGGGGGAATGAGCGATTCACCAAAATCTCCGCCCGCCAAGGGCTTCATGGCCTTGCTGAAAAGCTTCGGCCCCGGTCTTGTCACCGGTGCGTCCGATGACGATCCCTCCGGTATCGCCACCTACAGTCAGGCCGGGGCGCAGTTCGGCCTGCTGACTCTGTGGACGGCGCTGGTCACCTTTCCGCTGATGGCGGCGGTGCAGGAAATGTGTGCGCGCATCGGGCTGGTGACGCAGCAGGGCCTGACCGGCATTCTGCGCCGCCATTACCCCCGGCCCGTCCTGTGGCTGATGGTGATTTTCAGCTTTCCGGCCATTGTGCTCAATATCGGTGCTGATATTGCCGGCATGGGCGCGGTGGCGCATCTGGTGGCGCCGCAAATACCCGCCCTCACCTATAGCGTCGGTTTTACCGGCGTCACCCTGCTGGCGATCATCTGGCTGCCCTATGCGAAGTTCGCCGCCGTGTTGAAATGGCTATGCGCGGTGCTGCTGGTCTATCTGGTGGTGCCGTTTCTGGTCAAAACCGACTGGCCCTTGGTGCTGCACCACACATTCGTGCCCACCCTGCATTTCGACGCCCCTTTCGTCGCCATGCTGGTGGCCATTCTCGGCACGACGATTTCGCCCTATCTGTTCTTCTGGCAGGCCACGATGGAGGTCGAAGCATCGAAGACGCAAAAGCGGGTGCGCATCGATAAGCACGATATAGAAAGGATGGGCTTCGATGTCGATTTCGGCATGTTGTTTTCCAATATCGTCATGTTCTTCATCATCCTGACCGCCGGTACGGTTCTGTTCAATGCCGGCATCCACCGCATCGACACGGTGGAACAGGCGGCACAGGCTCTGAAACCGCTGGCGGGCCCGGCGGCCTATTACCTGTTTGCCATCGGCATTATCGGCACGGGCTTCCTGGCCATACCGGTGCTGGCCGGTTCCTTATCCTATCTGGTGGCCGAGGCCTTCGACTGGCAGGAGGGGCTGGATCGCAAGATGCACGAGGCCCCGGCCTTCTACGCCATTCTCGTTGTGGCCATGCTGATCGGGCTGGGCATCAACTATACCGAGATCGGTGCGGTTCGCGCCCTGATCTGGTCGGCCACCCTCTATGGCCTGACCGCGCCGGTCATCATCGCCATCGTGCTGCATATTTCCAACAACAAGAAGGTGATGGGCGACTATACCAATGGCGTCTGGTCGAACCTGTTTGGCGGACTGGCCTTTCTGCTGATGACGGTTGCGGCTGTTGTGATGCTGTGGTTGCAGTTCAGTTAAGGATCAACCAGCTACTTGTCAGCGCATCACCATGACGTTAGGATTTGCCCAAAGCACTGATGTGAAAAGAGCCTCGCATGATAGGTGACCCTGCCCTCTTTGCCCGTGACTGGGCCGACGCCTGGAATACGCGCGACATAGAGCGCGTGCTGGCGCACTTCCACGACGACGCCATCTTCACCTCACCATTTGCCGTGCGCCTGCTCCCCGACAGCGGGGGAAAGCTTCAGGGCAAGGCGCGGATTCGTGACTACTGGCGCGCCGGATTACAGGCCCTGCCTGACCTGCATTTTACGATAGAAACCGTGTTTTCCGGTATTGATCATGTGGTGATCCTGTATCGTAATCAGGGCGGCGTGCGCGTCAGCGAAGTGTTGAAATTCGACGGCGATCTGGTCATCGAGGGACACGGAACCTATCCGCCGCAAACCTGAAGCCAGCGGCATGAGGCGCGCCTCAAATCTGCTCGAAATCGTCACTCTGGCGGAGATGCTCAATAAGGGTTTCGCGCATCTCGTCATCGGCGGCCGACAGATCGATCTGCGCATCGCCCGTATCGAGCATCCGCAGTTTCACGCGCTCGCCCATATAGACGAAGCTTAGGACAGGCGGGCCGAACAGCCGTTCACGGCGCGTTTCAAACCGGACATGGAGCGTGGCTTCCAACGCCGCCTGCAAGGGCTCCAGCGGCAGGCGCGAACACCCCTTCGGGCGCGGGAAGCGCACCCTGCCAAAGCCGCCCTGATCCGTTTCAAACCTGACAGGCGACATGCCCCGCAAGCCCCCTCTTGCTGCGGATAGGCCCTCAGGGTTCGAGCGGCGTATCCCAATAGAGGTAATCTATCCAACTTTCGTGCAGATAGTGAGGGGGAAACGACCGGCCGCGCTCCTGCAACTGATACATTGTCGGGCGGTGTGGATTCTGTGTCGGCATCATGCCTGCCTGCCGGGGTGTTTTTCCCCCTTTGCGCAGATTGCACGGCGCACAGGCCGTCAGGATATTGGTCCAGGTGCTTTTGCCGCCCTGCGACACCGGCACGACATGATCGAAGGTCAGGTCATGGCCCACGCCACAATACTGGCAGACGAAACGGTCGCGCAGGAATACATTATAGCGCGTGAAGGCGGGCGGGCGGTTCTGGTCGATATAGGTTTTGAGCGACACCACACTGGGCAGGCGCATCCGCATCGAAGGCGAGTGTATTTCGACATCATAGGTCGAAACCACATCGACGCGGCCTTCGAACACGGCCTTGACGACCTCCTGCCACGGCTTGGTTGACAGCGGATAATAGGACAGGGGCCGGAAATCGGCGTTCAGCACCAGGGCGCGCCAGTCGGAAGGCGGGCTTTTCAGGATCTGCATATCGGCCTCCGATATGTCAGGCGCTTTAAACAACATGTTTTGAAGACGTATCTCCTTCTCCACGCGGTTCAGTTCCAGGCTAAGAGTGAACCCGATTCTGTGGAAAAGAAATGCGAATCTTTGTGAATTTTTTCCGTCAGTGACGTTATGCTGCCCTGCATGTATCGCACCCGCTTCGCCCCCTCGCCCACCGGCTTTCTGCATCTCGGCCACGCCTTCAGCGCCCTGACGGCTTTTGAGGCGGCGCAGGCGCACGGTGGCGAGTTCCTTCTGCGCATCGAAGACATCGACCATACGCGCTGCCGACCTGATTATGAGCAGGCGATGTATGACGATCTGCACGGGCTGGGGCTGGACTGGCCGCAGCCCGTTTTGCGCCAAAGCGCACACATGAAAGATTATCGCGCCGCGCTTGATCGCCTGCGTGAAATGGGCGTCCTCTATGCCGATGCCCGCCCGCGCTCAGGCGAGGCCGAAGCGGCCTTGAGCGCGCCGCAAGGTGAGGATGCGGGGGTCGCCGGTGCAGGCACCGCTCCGCCCGCCTGGCGTCTGTCACTGGACGCCTGCCGCCGCTATCTGGGCGCACGCTTTGACGATCTGAGCTTTAACGAGGCCGGGCGCGGCTTGCAAAAGGCCGATCCGGCGATCAATGGCGATGTGATCCTGGGCCGCAAGGACATCGGTGTGGCCTATCATCTGTGCGTGGTGATCGACGATGCGCGGCAAGCGATTACCCATATCCATCGCGGCCACGATCTGTATGACGCCACCCACACCCAGGTGCTGCTGCAAGCCCTGCTCGGCCTGCCAACGCCGATCTATGCCCACCACGCCCTGCTGCTCGACGATCAGGGGCGGCGTCTCGCCAAGCGCAAGGGATCAAAAGCCCTGCGCGATTACCGCGCCGACGGGCTGACACCGCAGGACATCAAGGCGATGATCGAACACACGCCCAGGGCCTGAAATAGCGCATAAAAAAACGCGGCCCGGAAACCGAACCGCGTTTCTTTTAAACTTCGCCGACGAAAATCAGATCAGTCTGAGATCGACCGCAGCGGTCTTGCCGCGTTCGTTTTGCAGTTCATAAGCGACCTTCTGGCCATCGGCCAGACCTTGCAGGCCGGCGTGCTGAACAGCCGAGATGTGAACAAAAACATCATTACCGCCGTCAGCGGGTTGGATGAAGCCGTAGCCTTTGGTGGTGTTGAACCATTTGACCGTACCTTCGGCCATGTGCGCTCTCCTTATGCATCGAGCCGTTATCGAGGCGCGGAAGCGAAAACTTCCGCAAACAATCATGCGTCTCGGTAGCAGCAGATCGGGATCAAAGCACCGGGTAATGGGCCCGGTCATCCTCAAATCCCTTTAGCATAGGCAGCCAGAGTAACGGATTGTCGCCAACATTAAGACAGCGGTTCCGGTTTTGGTCAAATGAAAATACAGCGTCATGACGACGGCTCGCGCGCATTTTACCAGCACGCTGGCGGAAATGGCGCAACCTTGCGCCGAATCTCCTTGATTTTAACGATCCGACCCGGCTCAATCCCCCCTCCAAGCGAAACGCCATGCGGCGTTTGCGCCAATCTTGCTGAACCCCATGCGCATCTCCGCCATCAATCCCGCATTTCTGAAGTCTTTCCTGCTGAAGGTGGTGCTGTCCCTGCCCGCCCCCTTGTTACGCGCCGCGTCGGGCGGCAGGGTGGTGCATGTGGACGGTCAGACGCTCGACCCGCAGATGCAGTTTCTCTGGCAGACATGGCTGACGGATCAACGCGGCCAGCCGCGTCTTGGCGTAGCGGGCCGACCGCTCGATCAGGCGCATCAAGACTGGCATGAGATTGCCGCATTTTTGAGCCCGCCCCCCAGCTTGCGGGTGCGTTTTGAAACGACAGGCAGTTCAGGCCTGAATACCGGCCTGCTGATCCGGCCCGCGCGCATCGCCGACGACATGCCCCTGCTGGTCTTCTTTGCCCAGGGCGGCCATGTGCTGGGCGGGCCCGAACTGAGCCGCGCCTTCTGCGCCCTGCTGGCCCATGAGGCGGGCTGTCCGGTCTTTCTGCCCGCCTTGCGCCTGGCGCCCGATCATCGCTTTCCCGCCGCCCTGGAAGACGCCCGCGCCGCCATCGACTGGGCGCAGGCCAATGCCTATTCGCTCGGCTCGGTTTCAGGCCGTATCGCCGTGGGCGGCGCCCTGACCGGCGCAGGCCTGGCCGCCCGCCTGTGTTTCGAACTCAAGCGCGCGTTCAAACCCATGCCGGTGGCGCAATTGCTGTTCACCCCCCTGCTCGATTTCGCCGATCCGGCATTGCGTGGCGATGCGCCATCCGCCGGCGTCTGGCCGCTCACCAGCGCCGATCTGGTCGAGATGATCGGCCATTATACGGGCGGCGGCAGCGATCTGTCCGACCCGCTTCTGTCGCCGCTGCGCGAAAGCCTGATCGTGGGTCAGCCCAAAACCCTGATCGTGTCGGCCGGACTCGATCCGCTGGCCCCACAGGCCGAGGCCTATGCCCGCCGTCTGCTGGCCGCGCGCAGTCCGGTCATCTATCGCCGCTACGACACCCTGCCGCTCGGCTTCGACCTGTTCGTCACCCAAGTCGATGCCGCCCGCGCCGCTGTGATCGACATCGCCGCCCTGTGGCGTGACCTGCTGCGCGACGATACGGATAAATCCGCCTGACGGCCTGATCAGTCCGCACATCACCACCTTACTTATTGCCGAAACCTGACGGATTGCCTGCTTAGCGCATTCATCGCAGGTTCAGGGCACGGGGTTTACCTTGTGAACCATAGGGGCAATGAGGAAAGGTAATGAGATGAAACGTATCCTGACAACCGCCGCCATCTGTGTTCTCGCAGGTAGTCTGGCCATCGGCACGGCGGCGGAAGCCGCGCCCTACTCTTCCGGCCATGATCGCGGCCATAGCGAACGCGGCTATGATCGTGACCACAATGACCGCGGCGGCCATGATCGGGGCCACAATGACCGCGGCTATGATCGCGGCGGCCACGACCGTGGCGGCCATGATCGCGGCCATCATTATGTGCGTCACTATGATCATTCCGGCTGGCGGCGCGGTGGCTATATGCCGCGCGACTACTGGAACCACGGCTACCGCGTCGATTATCACCGCTACCATCTGAGCCGCCCGCCGCGCGGCTATGAATGGCGCTATGTCGATGGCGATTATGTGCTGGCTGGCATCACCTCCGGCCTGATCGCCTCGATCATCCTTGGCAATTAGAGCGTTTCCCCAAAAAAGTGGATCCACTTTTTGGATAAGGAAGAGCGATAAAACAAAGACTTATAGCGCCGATTTGATTCCATCAGATCGGCGCTATAAGCAAAAAACGGCCTCTCTCACGGGAGGCCGTTTTTCATGATGACGACTTGAGCTGCCGCGCGGCCTGCGCTTCGTCGAGGCCCAGCGCTTTCAGCGCTGTCAGCACGATACCGTGTGCATCAAGGCCCGCATCGGCATATTGACGGCTTTGCGAATCCTGATCCTGATAGACATCCGGCAGGGTCAGGGTGCGGATTTTCAGGCCCGCATCCAGCGCGCCCTCGCCCGCCAGATAGTGCAGCACAAAGGCACCGAAGCCACCCATCGCGCCCTCTTCCACCGTAATCAGGCATTCATGATGGCGCGCCAGTTGCAAAACCAGTTCGGTATCGAGCGGCTTGGCGAAGCGTGCATCAGCCACCGTGGCCGAAAGCCCGCGCGCCGCCAGCAGATCGGCGGCCTTCAACGCCTCACCGAGCCGTGTGCCCAGCGACAGGATGGCCACCTTGGAACCTTCGCGCACGATCCGTCCCTTGCCGATGGTTAAGGCCTGCGCGTGTTCGGGCATGGCAATGCCGGTGGCCTCGCCGCGTGGATAGCGGAAGGCGCTGGGGCCGTCATCATAGGTGGCGGCGGTGGCGATCATGGCGGCCAGCTCCGCCTCATCCGACGCGGCCATCACCACCATATTGGGCAGGGCCCCAAGATAGCCGATGTCGAACGCCCCGGCATGGGTGGCGCCATCAGCCCCCACCAGACCGGCCCGGTCGATAGCAAAACGCACCGGCAGGTTTTGCAGTGAAACATCATGCGCCACCTGATCATAGCCGCGCTGCAAAAAGGTTGAATACAGCGCGCAGAACGGCTTCATGCCGTCGGCGGCCAGTCCGGCGGCGAAGGTGACGGCGTGTTGTTCGGCAATACCGACATCATAGGTGCGCGTCGGGAAGACCTCGGCGAAACGGTCGAGCCCCGTGCCCGAAGGCATGGCGGCGGTGATGGCCACGATGCGGTCATCGGCGCGCGCCTGTTTGATCAGTTCGGAGGCGAAGACATCGGTATAGCTGGGCGCATTGGCCTTGGGTTTCGCCTGTTCGCCGGTGATCACGTCGAATTTCGCCACGCCATGATATTTGTCGGCGGCGGTTTCGGCAGGCGTATAGCCCTTGCCCTTCTGCGTCACCACATGCACCAGCACCGGGCGGTCATTGATCTCACGCACCCGCTTCAGCACCGTCACCAGATGCTCGATATTATGGCCGTCGATCGGCCCGACATAGTAGAAGCCCAGTTCCTCGAAAAAGGTGCCGCCGGTCACATAGGTGCGCGAAAACTCCTCGCCCTTGCGCACCATCTCGAACAGACCGCGCGGCAGGCGTTCGGCCACGCTCTTGCCGAAACGGCGCAGCTTCTGATAGGCCCCGCCCGATACCAGATTGGCCAGATAGGCACTCATCCCGCCCACAGGCGGGGCAATCGACATATCATTATCGTTGAGGATGACGGTCAGGTTCTTGGTGGTTTCGGCGGCATTGTTCATCGCCTCATAGGCCATGCCCGCCGACAGCGAGCCATCACCAATCACCGCCACCACATTATAATCGTCGCCCTTATGGTCGCGCGCCGCGCAAAAGCCAAGCGCCGCCGAGATCGAGGTGGCGGCGTGGGCCGCGCCGAACGGATCGTAAGGGCTTTCCGAGCGGCGCGTAAAGCCCGACAACCCGCCGCCCTGACGTAAGGATCGCATCCGGTCGCGCCGCCCGGTCAGGATCTTGTGCGGATAGGTCTGGTGGCCGACATCCCAGATCAGAATATCGCGCGGCGTCTCAAACACATGATGCAGGGCCACGGTCAGTTCCACCACGCCGAGCGCCGAACCCAGATGGCCGCCGGTCTTCGATACCACGCCAATGGTTTCGGCGCGCACATCATCGGCCAGCGCCCTGACATCAGCCAGGCTTAAGCCCCGAATATCGGCAGGGTTGGCAAGACGGTCGAGAACAGGTGTTTCTGGAATAGGACTATCGGACATTTAAAAAGGGGCACCCACCGGGGTTCGTCCCCGGATGCGGCTCATTTGCGCCGATTAAGAACGAAGTCAACACTATCGCGCAAGTATCGCGCGTCGTGACCGAAAATATCAAGCCGTGATTTGGCCTGATCGCTCAAAATCCGCACGCGCGCCTTGGCTTCTTCGAGGCCGAGCAGGGTGACGAAATTGGTCTTGCCCTTGGCCGCATCCTTGCCGCCCGCCCCCTTGCCAAGCAGATCGGGATCGCCCTCGACATCAAGCAGGTCATCGGCAATCTGATAGGCCAATCCCAAGTCCTGCGCGAAATGGCTGAGGGCCAGACCATCACGATCAGAGGCATTGGCCACCACCAGCGGAATCTGAAAGGCATAGACGATCAGGGCGCCGGTTTTCAGGCGCTGCATCCGCGCCACCCCGCCCAGATCGTCCTGCACGCCCAGAAGGTCGATCATCTGACCGCCCGCCATGCCCTGCGCGCCCGAAGCCCGCGCCAGAAGCTGCACCAGTTCGCAGCGCACCAGCGGGTCTTCGTGGGTGTCTTCATGGGCCAGAATTTCAAAGGCCACACTTTGCAGCGCATCACCCGCCAGCACGGCGGTGGCCTCGTCATAGGCGCGGTGCACGGTCAACTGGCCACGACGCAGATCGTCATCATCCATGCACGGCAGATCATCGTGGATCAAAGAATAGGCGTGGATACATTCCAGCGCACAGGCGGCGCGCAGCACGGTATTTTCGTCGGCATCGAACAGACGCGCCGCTTCCAGCGCGAAAAACGGCCGCAGACGCTTGCCCGGCCCAAGCGCGGCATAGCGCATGGCTTCGGTGAGGCGGCTTTCCGGGCCTTCGCCGTGCGGCAGCAACTGATCGAGCGCCATCGTCACCAGATCGGCGGTTTCGTTCATGCGCACGGCCAGAGGCGGCAGATCGGAATTGGCGGCGATGGGGGTCAAGGACAAATCCTTACATTTTACTCAAAGGACGCAGGCGCAACACCTTCGACGCCGCCAGCGCTATTGAGCGAAATCTTTTCGACCTGCAAACGCGCCGCTTCCAGCCGCGCCTCGCACAGAGCCTTCAGTTCAGCGCCTTTTTGATAAAGAGCCAATGACTTTTCGAGCGGGGCCTGCCCGGATTCCAGTTCGGCCACGATCTTTTCAAGCTGGGCCAGCGCAGCTTCAAAAGACAGTTCGGCAGTGGGATTGGCTTCGCTCATCGCGTCTTCCTCAGTTCGTAGCGGCGGCAGCCCCAGTATCTGAAGCCCTCTTCCAGAGTCTTTATATAGCCCATCTTTTTCAGTTCAATACTGATCATCAGATTGAAAAAACCGTGGGCCAGCACCAGCACATCGCCGCCTTCGCTGGCCTTATCGTACAGAAATTTCGCCATCTTGCGGGCGCGAATCTTGGCCGGTTCGCGGCCCTCCACATCGCCGTGGATATTGAGATACCACCAGCACACCCGCGCCAGAAACCCCCAGGCATAGCTGTTGGGCGTCAGCTTGATAAAGGATGGCAGATGCGGCGGCGGCAGGGGCGCTTCGATCAGTTCAGGCAGTTGCACAAACGGGCGCTGGCCGCAGATGGCCCGCGCCGTCTCTATCGAACGCGGCAGGGTGGACGAATAGATATATTTGGCGTCGCGGGCGAACTGATGCAGGATCGGCGGCGGCGTCTGGCCTGCCAGCAACCCTGCCTCGTCATATCGGGCCCACCAGTCGACATAGCCGCGCCAGTCCAGCTTGACCCGGCGCGACAAGGCCGGCTCGCCATGCCGCACAAGGGTGATCGCCCCCATGCGGCGCTTCGCGGCCTGTGCGTCCGGTTTCTGGCTGGTGTCGTCGCGCAAACAAGGCCCCCTGGATCAGGCAAATACCACAGGCTTTAGCCACCGGATTCGCATCAGATCGATAAGTGAGGGCCGTTGGTAACGTCCCTGACGCAGGGAGACAAGTTTTTTATGGCTGCCTCAATTGGCGCGCTGCAATTACCGATGCACAAGATGGACGCGTTCGATGCGAAAACCGACCTCGCAATAGGCCGAGTCATGCAGCAAGGCATAGAGGCTGGCATTGCCGAATTTCCTGCTCAACCGGTGACAGTGACCGTCAACTTCATGGCGCATGTATATAGGTGTCATTATTATCAAAGTTTTTAAGATTTATTATTTTTATTGGCAGGCGAGACATGCAACAGGCGCATTGACCAAAGCAGCAGATAGTAAATTACAAATGCATCAATAGGAATAACCGTCATCATAAAATACAACATAATACGAGGTGGCTGTATGAAATTGCATATCGAAATAATATATGCATGAATTATTGCCAATACAATTGCGGCAAACCAAAACAAAATACTCCTACTATAATTCATTAAAAGTGGAACTGAGACATAAAAAGCACCACAAAATGCAAATATAATGAATCCTTTATTTGGAAATATTACATAGAATGCAATGGATAAAAATAGTATTGCAACTCCGGTAGCTATCTTTTTTAATATTTCGGATTTCATGTTGGATTAAACACCTACAAGCAATCATCTGGAAAAATTCTGTATATTCTCTATAATCCAACGCGCACCAAATGCATTAAATCCCAGCGCCTATAACTCAACTGGGTTTGCACGGATCATAGATTGCCACCTCAATCGGCCCTTTGCAATTGCAGATGCACGACATTGGTGCGTTCGGTGCGAAAACCGGCCTCGCAATAGGCCAGGTAAAACAGCCACAGCTTGCGGAACTGCGCGTCGAAGCCCTGGATGCGGCCCTCTTTCCACGCTGCCTCGAAGCGCTGGCCCCATTGCTTGAGCGTTTCGGCATAGTCCTGCCCAAAACGGAAATTGGAGACGAGATTTAAGCCCGCCCTTTGCGTCTGCTCCACCAGCTTTTGCGCCGAGGGCAACATGCCGCCGGGGAAGACATATTTCTGGATGAAATCGGCGCGTGACTTGTAATCCTCGAACATATCGTCAGCGATGGTGATGATTTGCAAGCCCGCCTTGCCGCCCTTTTTCAGCACGTCGCGCAGCTTGTCGAAATAGGCGCCCCAATAGGTTTCCCCGACCGCCTCGAACATCTCGATCGACACCACGGCGTCAAACTGGCCCTCGATGTCGCGGTAATCCATCAGGCGAATATCGACCCGGTCGCTGAGGCCCAGTTTGGCCATGCGCGCGATGGCGTAATCGGCCTGGGCGGGCGAAATGGTGACGCCGGTGACGTGCGCGCCCATTTCAGCCGCGTACTGGGCGAAACCACCCCATCCGCAGCCGATTTCCAGCACATGCTGACCGGGCTTGAGATCAACCAGTTGCGCCAGACGCGCATATTTGGCCGTCTGGGCCGCGCTCAGATCCTGCGATGTCTGAAACTTATCGCCGTCAAACAGGGCCGACGAATAGGTCATGCTCTGATCGAGCCACTGATCATAAAAGCTGTTGCCGAGATCATAATGGGCGAAAATATTGCGCTGCGAGCCCTTTTTGGTATTTTTACGTAAACCATGCAGCCAGTTATTGATCGTGCGCGTGACGATATTGCCGGTAAACAACTGACCCAGTTTTTCCGAATTGAGCGTCAGCACCTCCAGCAAAGTGGCGAGGTCGGGCGTATCCCATTCGCCTTCCTTATAGCCGTCGCAAAAGCCAATATCGCCTGAGGTCAAAACCCGCTTCATGAAGTGGAAATCCTTGACCAGCAAGGTGCCCGCAGGCCCCGGCTGATCGCCGGTCAGGCTTAAGGAACGGCCATCGGGAAAGACGATATGCAGCGTGCCGAAGGCCCAGACCTTTTGCAGGGTCTGAACGCCTTTGCGCGCCGCAAACGGCAGGGATTTCAGATCGACGGAAACGGGTTGGGGGGTCGTCATCGGGCGGCCTCATGAAAGAAGGTGACACGCATGATATACGTTTGGAGAAGCCATGCGGATCGCAAGGCCCCCTTCAATATGACCCCGATTTTACCGTTGGCAAGGGAGGAATCCCTTCTCCCCACCTGTGGGGAGAAGGTGGCCGCCGCGTAGCGGAGGTCGGATGAGGGGCTGTCAGACGTTTGCGCTCGGTCGGCGGACAGCCCCTCACCCGATCGCCTTCACTGCGTTCGGCTCTCGTCCTCTCCCCATATTCATGGGGAGAGGGGTTTTTCTTAGTTACCGCGTCACCGTCAGTTCTGCGCCATTATAGGTGACGGTCTGGTCGGCCTTGTCGAAGTCGGTGGTGGCCTGCCCCGGCGTGATGAAGCGCACATGCAAGGTTCGTGTCGCCACCATGCCCGGATAGCTGCCGGTGCGCGCACCAATGGTCAGCCTGCCGGTGCGATCATCGTAAGCGAACGGAATGCGGCTATACTGGCCGCGCGTATAGCCATTGGTCACGCCGTCATCCTCATAGAGGCTGAAGGTGCCGTCCGCCCCGGTATAGACATTGATCGTCAAAGGCGCATCGGGCTTTTCATCGACATATTGCGTCACCGGCCCCATCGGCAGGATCGATCCGGCGCGCACATAGAGCGGAATCTGCGTCACCGGTGCCACCATATTGACCGTCTGCCCGCCGGTGATCTTCTGACCGGTATAAAAATCATACCAGTTGGCCCCTGCCGGGAAATAGACATCGCGGTTGCGCGCCTTGTATTGCGTCACCGGTGCCACCAGCAGGGCATGGCCGAACAGATATTCGTCCTTGATGTCACGCGCCTTTTCGTCGTTCTCGAAATCCATCACCAGACCGCGCATGATCGTGCCGGAATGGTAATAGGTGTTGGACGCGACCGTGTAGATATAGGGCATCAGCCGGTAGCGCAGGTCGTCATACCAGACCATCGCCTTTTGCATGTCCGAGCCGTCCGGCGCGATATTGTAAATCTCGCGCTTAACCACCTCGCCGTGGCTGCGGAACAAGGGCGACAGCGCGCCGAACTCGAACCAGCGCAGGTTCAGTTCCTGCCATTCCGCCATGTCCTCCGGCTTGACGGCGTGGGTGCCGGTGGCGCGGTTTTCCTGCGCCTCGCCCGCCCCCGGCCCCTGATAGCGCGTCTCCTGCGCATAGCCGCCGATGTCGTGCGTCCAGTTGGGAATACCCGACATGGAGAAGTTCACGCCCGCCGCGATCTGATCGTACAGATTGTTCCAGCGTCCGGCCGTATCGCCCGACCAGACCGCCGCCGCATTGCGCTGAATACCGGCAAAGCCCGAACGGGTCAGGATGAACTGGCGTGTGTCCGGCTCGTCGCGCTTTAAGCCATCATACATGGCCTCGGTGTTCATCAGGGCGTAGGGGTTATGCACCAGGGCGCCCGGCCCCATCTGGGTCGGGGTGATCAGTTTGGCGAAGTCGGCGGGACGTTCGTTGGAATTGATGTCCGGCTCGGTATTGTCCATCCACCAGGCGTCGAAGCCAAGCGGGATCAGCGTGTCCTTTAGCTGGCGGTAATAGATGTCGCGCGCTTCCTGATTATAGGGCGAATAGTGGCTGTTGAGATAGCCTTTGCCCACCCAGTCGCGCGTGCCATTTTTCACGTTCTGCTCGAACATATAGCCCTTGGCATCCAGCTCCTTGTAATTGGCGGTATTGGCGTAGAACTTGCCCCAGATCGAAATCATGATGTGGGCGTGTTCCTTATGCACCTCATCGACCATCGCCTTCGGATCGGGGAAGCGCGTCTTATCGAAGGTGTGGCTGCCCCACTGGTCTTCCGGCCAGTAGAACCAGTCCTGCACGATATTATCGAGCGGCCAGCCGCGCTTGCGATATTCGGCCACGACGCCGAGAAGCTGGTCTTGCGTCTCATAGCGTTGCCGCGATTGCCAGAAGCCATAGGCCCATTTCGGCATCAGGGGCGCCTGACCCGTCAGGGTGCGGTAACCGGCGATCGAGCCGTCGATCGAATCCGAGGCGATGAAGTAATAGTTGAGCCCGGTGCCGACTTCGGATGACAATTGCAGCGAATGGGTGTCGGCGGGGCTTTGCGGATTGTCGTGGGTCACGGCCACCATGCCGCCCGAAGGCTGCCATTCGAGGTGGAATTTGACCGGCTGGCCCGCCAGGAAATTGACGGTGAAATTGTGATACCACGGGTTCCAGCCCTGCCGCCACACATCCATCACCGGCTTGCCGTCAATCGTCAGATCGGCATAGTCGGAGGCATAGAGCTGCATCTTATGGACGCCGGAAATGTCAGAGGTCAGGGTGCCGTCCCACACCACCTTGACTGTCTTGCC